>NZ_WSRO01000002.1:4894285-5202321 GCF_009769735.1 Streptomyces sp. BA2 | reverse complement strand
CCACTCGTGGGCGCCCCAGTACTCCAGGTCGTTGCGCACCTGATAGCCGTGGGCCCGCCCGTGCTGCCGGACGGCGCCGAGGACAAGGAGTCGGATCGCCGACATCAAAGCCACCTCCTTCTAATCAATTTTGATTAGAGTAGCCGTATGGCCGAGACAATGATCCCCCTGCTCCCCTGCCACCAGCTCGACGAGACACTCGACTTCTACAAGGCCGTCGGCTTCGAGGTGACCTATCACCAAAAGGCGCCCAATCCGCACGCCGTGGTCCGGCGCGACGACATGGAGCTGCAGTTCTTCCAGCTCAAGGGCTACGACCCGCAGGCCTCCTACAGCACCTGCTACGTCCTGACCGACCGCGTCGACGCCCTCCACGAGGCCTTCCGTGCCGGGCTCAAGCAGGCCCTCGGACGGATACCGACCCGCGGCCTGCCCCGGATCGGGTCCGTGAGGGACATGAGCTACGGCGTACGGCAGTTCCTGATGACGGACCCGGCGGGCAACTGCGTCCGCATCGGGCAGCCCATCGCCGACTCCTTCGAGCACGCCCCGGTGCCGAAGGAGAGGTACGCGCGCGCCCTGCACCAGGCCACACTCCTGGGCGCGTCCAAGGAGGACCACGCGGCGGCGGTCCGCATCATCGACCACGCGCTCGCCGCCGACGGCACCCCCACCCCGCAGCAACTCCAGGAGCTCCACGCGCTGCGGGCGGAGATGGCCGCGCACCTCGGCGAGGGGCCCGAGCCCGGCTAGCCCCAGCTCTCCTCGACCTCCGCGACGTGCTTGAGCAGTCCGGAGAGCGAGAGCTCGGCGTCGAGAAAGGCGAGCAGCGCGCCGCGCTCGTCGCCGGGGGCCTCTGCGTTGACGTGGGTGACCATGGGGTCCGCCTCTCGGAGCCTGCGACCCTGTGGAGCCTGCCGGGCTTTCCGACACCACTGACGTTACGGACCCTTGCGGTCAGGTTCTGTCCGCAAGGGTCCGCAGAGGTCCGGGAGTTCACGACGTACGCGAAAGAGGTCGGGGAACGCGCAGAAGAAGGCTCAGAAGGGGAACTGGGAGCGTCCGTGCTGTACCGAGATCCACTTCTGCGTCGTGAACGCGTCCACCGTCGACTCGCCGTTCAGGCGACCGAGACCCGAGTGCTTCTCGCCGCCGAAGGGCACGATCGGCTCGTCGTGCACGGTGCCGTCGTTCACGTGGAACATGCCGCTGTTGATCCGCCGCGCGAACCGCACGCCGCGCTCGACGTCGGCCGTGTGGACGGCGCCGCTGAGCCCGTACGGGGTGTCGTTGGTGATGCGTACGGCCTCTTCCTCGCCGTCGAAGGGCACGAGCAGCGCCACCGGTCCGAAGATCTCCTGCTGGAGGGCCGGGGAGTCGGCCGGCAGGTCCGTCAGGACGGAGGGAGCCACGAGGTTGCCGTCGGCGCGGCCGTGCAGGAGGACCTTCGCGCCCGCGGCCACCGTCTGGTCGACGGTCTTCGTCACCGCGTCCGCCTGCGAGGAGTTGATCAGCGGGCCGATGTGGGTCGCCGGGTCCGCGGGGTCGCCGACGTTCAGGGACGCGACCTTGGCGACGAACTTGTCGGCGAACTCCGCCTGCAGCGACCGGTCCACGAGGATGCGGTTGGCGGCCATGCAGACCTGGCCCTGGTGCACGAAGCGGCTGAAGACCGCCGCGTCCACGGCGTAGTCGATGTCCGCGTCGTCCAGGACGACCAGGGCGCTGTTGCCGCCGAGTTCCAGGATCGACCGCTTGAAGTTCGCGGCGCAGACCGTGCCGACGTGACGGCCCACGCGGTCCGAGCCGGTGAAGGAGATGACACTCGGCACCGGATGCTCGATGAACGCGTCACCGATCTCGGCTATGTCGGTGATGACCACGTTCAGGACGCCGGCCGGCAGACCCGCGTCCTCGAACAGCCTCGCGAGGAAGCTGCCGCCCATCACCGGCGTGTTCTGATGCGGCTTGAGCACCACCGCGTTGCCGAGGGCGAGCGCCGGGGCGACCGTCTTGAGGGAAAGCAGCAGCGGGAAGTTGAAGGGGCTGATGACCCCGACCACGCCCACCGGCTCGCGGTAGACGCGGTTCTCCTTGCCCTCGCCGGGCGACGGCAGGATGCGTCCCTCGGGCTGCAGCGCGACGTGCACGGCCTCGCGCAGGAACTCCTTGGTGAGGTGGATCTCGAAGGCGGCCTTGAGCCGGGTGCCGCCCAGCTCGGCGATGATCGCCTCGGATATCTCTTCCTCACGGTCCTCGATGATGCGCAGAGCACGCTCGAAGACCGCGCGCCGGACGTAGGGGCTGGTCGTGCCCCAGTCCTGCTGCGCGCGTTCGGCCGCTCGGTAGGCCTGGTCCACTTCGTCGGCCGTCGCCACGGTGATCGACGCCAGCTTCTCCCCGTTGTACGGATTGAAGTCGATGATGTCCCAGGAGCCGGAGCCGGCCTTCCACTCACCGTCGATGTACTGGTGAGCCAGGTCAGTGAAGAAGGACATGAGACCCCTTGCCGCAAGGTGTGCAGACAGCTGATTTCACGTCATCGTACTGACCGGTTACGTCAGTTGGAGCAGACCTCGCAGAAGATCGCGACTATCGGCCGGATTCGGGCTGTCGCTCTGCAGCTCGCCCACCACCCGCTCGTACTGGCCGACTTCCTCGGGCTTGTCGAGGTACAGGGCTCCCGTCAGCTGTTCCACGTACACGACGTCCGAGAGGTCCGATTCCGGGAAACGCAGCATGGTGAACGCTCCGCTCTCGCCCGAGTGCCCACCGAAACTGAACGGCATGACCTGAAGAGTGACATTCGGCCGTTCGGAGATCTCGATCAGATGCTGGAGCTGACCCCGCATCACTTCCCGGTCCCCGTACGGGCGTCGGAGCGCCGCCTCGTCGAGTACGCAGTGGAAGCGGGGAGCGCGCTCGGAGATGAGCAGCTTCTGGCGTTCGAGGCGCAGGGCGACGCGGCGCTCGATGTCGGCCTTGCTCGCGCCCTTCATGCCGCGCGCGACGACCGCGTGGGCGTACGCCTCGGTCTGCAACAGGCCGTTGACGAACTGGACTTCGTAGACGCGGATGAGCGAGGCGGCGCCTTCGAGCCCGACGTATGTCTGGAACCAGCCCGGCAGGACGTCCGAGTAACTGTGCCACCAGCCGGCGAGGTTGGCTTCCTTGGCGAGTGAGAGCAGCGCGACGCGCTCGGACTCGTCGGTGACGCCGTACAGCGTCAACAGGTCCTCTACGTCCCTGGACTTGAAGCTCACCCGTCCCAACTCCATGCGGCTGATCTTCGATTCGGAGGCTCGGATCGAGTAGCCGGCCGCTTCACGGGTGATGCCGCGCGATTCCCTCAGGCGCCTGAGTTGCGAGCCAAGGAGCATGCGCCGTACGACCGAGCCGCTCGACTCCCCTGCGGTCACTTCGCTCAATCCTCCCCATCACTTGGAAGCCGGCAGTCTGCCATTAAACGCTTCAGGCCGTACTCATCCGGTTACAGAAACGGAAAGCCTTCGGAAGTCCTCCACAAGAAGTCGTAGGAAGAAATGGGCAAGAAGTGGCACGGGAACGACCAAGTCCGGCGCGTGCACGTGCATCTGCCCTTGCATCTGCTGTACGCATTCGGAACCATGGTCCGCGCGCCACCGCTGTATCGACGTCGCACCGAGCTGTACGGAGCTGTGCCGAGCCGTACTGCCGAGCTGTACGGATGCGTCGCGTCGCCGCTGTACCGACCGCACCACCGCTCCATCGCTATGTACCGCGAAACCGGGGAGTGCCTCGCATGGGGACGAATGGATCGACCATGCTCGAGCCGTTACGGCAGGGGCTTCCCCCACTCGACCCCTCAGCCGTCTCCAGCGCCGCGTCCTGCTCCCTGCCCGCCCGCTACGAAGCGGTGGGCAGCGCACGGCAGTTCACCCGTAAGACGCTGTGTCAGTGGGAACTGGAAGAGCGCTTCGACGACATCGCCCTCGTCGTCTCCGAACTGGTCACCAACGCCCTCAGACACGCCCTGCCGTCGGACACCCCGCGCGACCACGGCCCGCCGGTGCGGCTGCACTTGATGCGCTGGACCTCGCGCCTGGTGTGCGCGGTGCGCGACCCCAGTGACGACAGTCCGGTCGCGCGCGAGACCGACGACGACTTCTCGGCCGAATCGGGCCGCGGCCTGTTCCTGGTGGACTCGTTCAGCGACAGCTGGGGCTGGCACCCGCTCGCGGGCGCGCTGCGGGGCAAGGTCGTGTGGGCGCTGTTCCAGCTGGCGTAGCGGGACGCATTGCGGGACACGTAGCGGGACGCATAGCGGGACTGTTCATCCCTTGGCGGGCCCCGTAACCTTGGCGGGCCCGTAACGGGGCCGGCCACCTGTCAGATCAGGTGGTCGAACTCCCCGTCCTTCATCCCGAGCAGCATGGCCTCTATCTCGGCGCGCGTGTAGACGAGCGCCGGGCCGTCGGGGAACCGCGAGTTCCGTACGGCGACGTCGCCGCCCGGCAGTTTGGCGAACTCCACGCAGGCTCCCTGCGAGTTGCTGTGCCTGCTCTTCTGCCAGACCACCCCGTGAAGCTCCGTGGCAGCCATGCCGTTAAACACGTGATGCACAGTCGCTCCCCGGTGGTGGTGCAGTGCCTGGTGTGGCTCTAGATCGCTCTGGACAGCTCTAGATGCAGTGGTCAACTGTCCCGGATCATAGCTGTGTTCACATGCCGATGCATGGGCAGATGCACGTGCACGCGGGGTGCTCTCTTGGTTACAGCTCTGTCAGCACCTGCCCCAGACTCCGCATGGCATGCGAACGCCATCCCCCGCCCATGATCTTTCTTGCCATCATCTGCGCCGGGTCGTCCGGGTCGAAGCCTTCATGTACTAGGAAGAGACGCGTACCGCGCCCTTCCTGTTCCAACGTCCACGTAATGGTCCAGTCCGAAGGGTTCGCGGGATCGGCGTCGGCCCACCGGACGCTGAGCATCCGCTCCACCTCGTACGCGAGAACCTGCACGTCAACGGCGCCGGAGAAGTTGGAGTTGGGCCGCGGCACGGAAGACATGGCATACCGGTGCCCCACTTCGAGACGGAAGCCCTCGCTGCCCGGCATCTGCCACTGAGCGAGGAGTTCCGGCTCGGTCAGCGCGCGCCAGACCTTGGCGGGAGGGTGCGGAAAGAACTGGTCCACATGAAGGGTCGTGAGGTCATCGGCGGTCATGACTGATCATCGTCGGGCATGCGGTCGAGCACGTCGCCGAGCCCCTTCAGCCTGTCGCGCCAGAACCGCTCGTACGGACTGAGCCACTCCTGCACCTCGGCCAGCGGCACCGCCTCAAGACGGTAGATGCGCTGCCGTCCCGACCGCTCCTCCGAGACGAGACCGGCGTCGCGCAGCACCTTCAGATGCTCGGAGAGGCTGGGGCGGCGCATGTCGAAGTGGTCGGCGAGCGCCTGGACGGGCTGCGGCCCCTCGTCACGCAGGAGGCGGAGGACTTCACGCCGGGTGCCGTTGGCGAGCGCGGCGAAGAGCTGGTCCTCGTGCTGGTCCTGGCCGGGGGCCTCCGGGGCCTCGTGCTGGTCCTGGCCCGGGGCCGCATGTGAACCCTGGCGCTCGCCGGTGGTGACCATGGCCGTCAGAAGCCTTCCTTCTCCGTCAGCAGCATCCAACCGTTGCCGTCGGGGTCCTGGAAGCCGGCCATCCTGCCCCAGGGCAGCTCGTCCGGACCGCTCACCTCGACCCCGGCCGCGGCGAGCTTCGCACAGTCGGCGTCGACATCGGTCGTAAGGAGCATGATCCCCTGCGCGGAGCCGGGCACGAAACCGCCCATCCCCGGACCGGAGAGCGTGAAGGCCGTCTGCGCCCCCTTCGGCGCGACCTGGAGCCAGCGGCCGGGCGGCATCTGCAGGTCGGCGGTGACTTCGAAGCCGAGCACGTCCGTGTAGAAGCGCAGGGCGGCGTCCTGGTCGGAGACGGGGACGGTGAGGAAGGAGGCGTGGGTGATGTTCATGGGAACGACAATAGGTAGGCTTTTCCCTACTCGTCAAGCGTAGGGAAAAGCCTACCTATTGCGACCATGCCTCAGCGCGCCGAGCCCGAGCCGTACGGCAGCAGCGCCATCTCCCGGGCGTTCTTGATCGCCCGGGCCAGCAGTCGCTGCTGCTGAGCAGACACACGGGTGACCCGGCGACTGCGGATCTTGCCGCGGTCCGAGATGAACTTCCGGAGCAGCTCCGTGTCCTTGTAGTCGATGTACGTGATCTTCGCCTGGTCCAGAGGGTTGGGACGCGGCTTCTGTTCGCGGCCGGACGGCTTGCGGGGGGACATTCAGACCTCCAGGAGGGTGTCGAAGGCAGGGGGCAGGTGCTTCCAGGCGTCGCGCCCGGCGGCGTACTCCTCGTCCGTCAGGAGGCAGGACTCCAGGACCTCTTCGAGCCCCTCGCGGTCCAGGCCGGGCGAGACGAAGACCAGGTGCTGGCAGCAGTCTCCGTGCTCGGGATGCCAGTCGAGCGCGGCCGCGGCCCGCCGCACCGGCGGCACCATCTCCCACGCCGCGTCCGGCAACGACGCCAGCCACGGCCCCGCGCTCTCCACGCACAGCGCACCGCCCGCCGCGTCCCAGCCGAGCAGCGTGTCCGGATGGTCGGCCAGCCAGAACCGGCCGCGACTGCGGGCCGCCGCGCAGGTCAGGTCCTCCAGGGCCTGATAGAGCCGCTCCGGGTGGAAGGGCCGGTCCCGGTGCCATACGAGGGTGGCGACCCCCGCCTCGTCGGCGTCGGTCGGCAGCAGCGCACAGGACGGATGCTGGGCAGCGGCCGCCGCCTCGACGTCGAATCCGGCGAGCGCGGCAGCCGCCAGGTCCCCATGACCGCCGCGACCGTCACGACCGCTGATGGGGACCTGACGGGCGGTCGGGTGGAGCTGGGCGAGGAGTGCGCGGTCCTCGTCGTCGGCCTCGGGAGAGTCCGCGACGGCGAGGACGGGCGCGTACTCGAGCTGGCGGGCCCAGGTGTCGGCGACCGTGCGCTGATCCGTGGTGGCCGCGGCGAGCCCGGCCTCCATCAGATCGTCGCCGTTGCCGAGGTAGGGCAGGAGGAGCGCCGGGTCGACGGCCGTGATCACGCCGCTCAGCCGCAGCCCCTCGTGCCCGTGCGCCGTGATGACCTCCGCCATCGCCTTGGGCTCCACGGAGTCCCACAGCTCGACGACCGCAAGGCGCGTGAGGCCGGAGTCCGCGAGCCGTTCGAGCTCGGGCACCAGGTCCTCGCGCAGGGCGCAGCACGCGCAGTCGTTGACCAGCGGCGCCTCGCCGGTGGAGAGCACTCCGGTGGCGTCGCGCACCGTACGCACGACGGTGCCGTGCACGGCCGTGGCCAGGTCGTGGTGGAGCGCCACGCTCCCCGGAACGGCGGCCAGGAGCCGCTCGACGGTTTCCTTGCGGGCGTCGGAGTGGAGTCCGCCGACGATCGCGATGTCCATGGAGCTCATCGGGTCCGTCGGGTTCATCGCGCGCCGTAACGGCGTTCGAAGCGTTCCACGCGGCCCGCGGTGTCCAGGACCTTGGCCGTGCCCGTGTAGAAGGGGTGGCTCGCGGAGGAGACCTCGACGTCGATGACGGGGTAGGTGCGCCCGTCCTCCCACTCGACCGTCTTCTCGCTGGTCGCGGTGGACCGGGTGAGGAAGGCGAAGCCGGCGGACTTGTCACGGAAGACGACGGGGCCGTACGGCGGGTGGATGTCCTTGCGCATGACGGTCAGCGCTCCTCTCGGAAATCGACGTGGCGCCCGACGACCGGGTCGTACTTGCGCAGCGTCATGCGGTCGGGGTCGTTACGGCGGTTCTTGCGGGTCACGTACGTGTAGCCGGTGCCGGCTGTGGACCGGAGCTTGATGATCGGGCGGAGTTCGTTGCGAGCCATGCCGGTAGTGTATGAAAATGAATCCCGTTTTCAAAACGGTTCCGCAGGGGAGCCGCTCCTGGGAGTCACTCAGGGAGCCACTCCCCACGACCGAGAGGTGCGTCACCATGTCCGCCCACTGCCAGCTGACCGGCGCCACGCCGGGCTTCGGCAACCAGATCTCCCATTCGCACCGGCGTACGTCACGCCGGTTCGACGTCAACGTCCAGCGCAAGCGGTACTGGCTGCCCAGCGAGGGCCGCTTCGTGCGGCTGCGGCTCAGCGCCAAGGGCATCAAGACCGTCGACTCCATCGGCGTCGAGGCCGCCGTCGCCAGGATCCGTGCGCGTGGGGTGAGGATCTGATGGCCAAGAAGAGCAAGATCGCGAAGAACGAGAAGCGGCGCGAGGTCGTCGCGCGGTACGCCGTGCGGCGGGCCGAGCTGAAGGAGATCCTCCGGAGCCCCTCGACCGGCGAGGCCGAACGGCGTGCTGCCCAGGCCGAGTTGGCGCGGCAGCCTCGGGACGCGAGCGCGACGCGCGTACGCAACCGGGACAGCGTCGACGGTCGCCCGCGCGGATACGTGGGGAAGTTCGGCCTCTCCAGGGTGAAGCTGCGTGACCAAGCGCACGCCGGATTCCTCCCCGGGGTGCGCAAGTCGTCCTGGTAGCTTGGCGCGCGATTTCAGTGACCTGATTCGAGCGTCATACAGCTTCACGTAGGGGGACTTCAGTGCGCACGCACGTCCGGAACGTACGTATCGGTGCCGCGGCGGCGGGTCTTGTCGCCGCCCTTGTCCTGACCGGTTGCAGCAGTGACGGCGGCGACGGTGAGGACGAGGGCAAGGACAAGGGGTCGAGCTCGGCGGGTTCCTCCACCGGGTCCGACGGGTCCGACGGAGCCGAGACGCCGGACGAGGGCGGGGCGGACTCCGGGGCGGATTCCGGGGCCGAGGACGGCAGCTCCGAGGGCAGCTGGGTCGCCACCGCCGACGGGAATCCGCTGGCCCTGGTCATCGCCGGGAAGCAGGCGACGCTGCTCGGGGAGAACGTCCTGTGCAGTGGGACCGCGAGTGGCGACGCGATCAAGCTGAAGTGCGCCAAGGGCGACTCGGACCGCACCGAGGGCACGGTCGAGTCGGTCAACGGCACGTCGATGACGGTCTCTTGGCAGGGCGCGGGCGAGGATCAGTTCACGAGGACCAAGGGCGGAAAGCTGCCGGAGGGACTGCCAACGGCGGGGCTTCCGGAGTCCTGAGGCTCTGGGCTGGCTTTGGGATGTCGTGAGGCTGGCTCTGGTGCCGTGAGGCTGGCTCTGGTGTCGTGAGGCGTGATGCGGTCAGCGGGCCGTGGGACCTTGTTCGGGGTCCTGCGGCCCGTTGCTGTCTGTCGGTACGGCTGTGTCCGTCTGTGTGGCTGTTTCTGAGCCGTCCACCAGCATGGGCGGTGGTGCCGTGTCCAGGGCGTCCGACAGTTCCTCGAGGGTCGTGAGGAGGAGGCCCGCTCCTCTGCGTACGACCCGGTCGGGGACGCCCTCGCCGTCCCACTCGTCGAGAGCCTTGCGCACGGCTTCCCACTTCGGGACGCGGCGCTCACGTACGGCCTTCGCGCCCCCCTCTGTCGACTTGCGCAGGGCCTCCGCGAGGCGGGCGGCCGCGGGGACGGGGGTGGCGTCGCGGTCCGGGAGGTGGGCCTCCATCAGCATGGCCACGCGGCCGAGTTGGGCGAGGGCGTCCTCGGCGTCGGCGGCAGCGGCGCGGGAGAGGCCGCGGTGGCGTACCGGCTCGTTCTTGGCGCGGGCCGAGGCTTCCTGCCAGGCGATGCGGGCGTCACGGGCGGCGAGGAGCGCCTCGCGGACGTCCGGGCAGGAGCTGCCCGCGGGGTCGGCGTAGCGGCTGACGACGGCAGCGGCGTAACGGCCGTCCGCGACCAGCCAGTCGGCGAGGCGGTTGCGCAGCCGCGGGGTCTCCCAGGCCGGGTACACGGCGTACGCGATCATCGCGAGGACGCCGCCGAGGAGGGTGAGGACGACGCGTTCCGGCACCGTCTGCGTCCACTGCTCGCCGCCCATGCCGAGCAGGAACACGACGTACGCGGCGACGCAGGCCTGGGCGGCGACCTGGCCCGTGCGCATCAGCAGGTACATCATCCCGGCGCAGAGCACGGCGAGTGCGGCGGAGAGCCCGGTGCCGGGGTCGGCCAGCTGGACGAGTCCCGTGGCGAGTGCCACCCCGACGAGGGTGCCGCCGAAGCGGGCCACCGCGCGGGAGTACGTCTGCGAGAAGTCCGGGCGCATCACCATCACGGAGGCCATGGGGGCCCAGTAACCGTGGCCGAGGGGAAGCCAGGTGCCCAGGAGGTAGCCGGCGGCGGCCACCGCGGTGACGCGGATCGCGTGGCGGGTTACGGGGGACTCGTGGCGGCGGCGGAGCTCGCTTCTTATGGCGCGGAGGGCGGCGGGGAGGAGGGCGGGGAGGGTGGGGCGGAGGAGGGGGGTGGGGGTGAGGGCTTCTTTGGGGGTGGGGGCTTCTTTGGGGGTGGGGGCTTCTTTGGGGGTGGTTGGTGTGGGTGCTGTGGGTGCTGTGGTGGTGAGGGCTGCGGCCTTCTCGGGGGGCTTGCCCGCTGTTTCGACCACGTCGCGCAGGAGTGCCGCCAGGCGTTTCGCCGCTCTTTGCGCCGGGCCGGTGAGGATGGCCCCGGTGTCCGGGGTCCGGAGGGTCGCCATGGCCGCGGGTGGGATCTTGACGGGTTCGCCCTGCCGGATGGCCCTCGCCGCCGCGTCCAGGATCGCGCCCGCCGCGGCCAGGATCTCGCGTACGCGGTCGCGTTCGGGGCCTTCTTCCGGTACGCCCACCGCGGGGTCGGCCAGGGAGGCGAGCACCGGGCGGATGCGTTCCGCCACGCCGCGGGCGCCGTGGAGTTCGGCGGGGCGGGTGCGGGCCTGACGCGGGGTGATGGTGGCCGCGTCGCGGGCGGCCATCAGGGGCTCAGGGTCGAAGTCGGCGTGGGGGTCGTGGCGGAGGCGGCGGGCGTAGTCGGCCTCGGCCGCGAGGGCGTCGGCGAGGGCGTCGCGGTGGGCACCCCATCTGCGTACGGGGAACAGGACCACGAGGGCGGCCTGGACGGCGCCGCCCACCACCATCATCGCGGCGTGGCCGGCCGCGGCGGCAAGGGAGCCGGGGAGGGTGACCGTGACCAGCATGATCGCGACGTTGGAGGAGGCGATGATGCCGATGGTCGGGCCCGCGGCCCAGCTCAGGCCCGAGAGGAAGGTCCAGAGGGAGAGGAGCGCGAGGAAGAGGAGGGTGTGGGAGCCGGTGAGGTAGCCGAGGAAGGTGGAGATGGCGAGGCTCGTGCCAGAGGCCAGGGCCAGTTCCGGGCGGGGGCGCCAGCTGCGTTGGAAGGTGGCGATGGCGGCCTGGTAGGCGCCGAAGGCCGAGCTGGCGGCTACGGCTGGCCCGAAGAGGGTGAGGCTGACGCCGATGACGACGGCGAGGCCGGCTGCGCCCCGGAGGGCGATGAGGGGTTCAAGCCGCTTCCGCTCGACGGTCAGCCCCGAGCGGCTGGTCTCCTTCAGCGCTCGAAGCCAGGTCACTCTGTGATGATACGGGGCATATCGGGCTGGCTTGGGGTGGGGGGTTCGGGGGGGCGGGGGCCCCGGGGGGCGGCTGCGGTGCCGGTTCGTCTTGGGTACGGGGCCGCGCCGGTATGGCACGTCCCCTCGCGTGCGCTGCCGACTGCGGGTCATCGTGCGTTGCTGCGGCGTCGCTCCGCCTCGGGTGCGGGGCCGCGCCGGTATGTCCGTCCTCGCTATCGTCCGGTGGCCGCGGGGCCACTTCGGCACCGGAGACTTCGGGAGCCGTGCTCCGGGCAGACATACCGGCACGTCCCCTCGCGTGCGCTCCCGACTGCGGCCGATCGGTGGCTGATCGATGGTGCTGCGGGGTAATCGGGTGGGTGGGCGGGAAAGCTTGTTCGTTCAGGGGAGGCTGCGGGGTAATCGGGGGGGGGAGGCCTGTTCGGCGGCGGGCCGCTGCCGGCGGCGTTGGAGAGGGGCGTACCGCCTCAGGCGAGGCGCCGCCGCCCCGGCGCCACCTGCGCCTCGTCCGCCGCCGCCGTCCCGGACGTCCAGCCCTCCCGGTCCGTCACACCCCGCACCCGGGTCGTACTCGTCTCGGGGAACATGCGCTCGGCGTGGGACGTGACAGCCACATCCCGGGCAGCCAGGACGGGCAACAGTTCCCCCGCCTCCGGGGACTCCACGGCGACGTCCTCCGCCGCCGCGGCGAGCCGCGCACCGAGGCGGTTCGCGTAAGCCAGCAGGAAAGCCTGACGGAACGTCTTCGTACGCTTCCGGCCGCCCGCCCGCTGCCCCGCCTCCGCCTTCGTCATCGCCGCCGTCCCCTGCACGAGGAGGGAGGTGTGGAGGAGTTCGACCACTTCCAGGTCGGGCTCGAAACCGACGACGGTCGAGAAGCCGTACGCCTCGTTCCACACCGCGCGGCAGCGGTTCGCGGTGGCCACCGCGTCCAGGAGGATCGCCTTCGCCGTCTCGTACGGGGCGTCCACGCCGATGCGGCAGGCGCCGGGAGTGTCCTTGGCATGGGTACGGGACGCGAGAAGGGCCTCGTCGATGGTGTGCCTGGCCATCAGCTCCTGCGCCTTGGCGGTGAGCGCCTCCGCCTCCTCGGGAAACCCGGTGGCCTCGGCCTTCGCCAGGAGCGCCCGGATACGCGTGAGGATGCGGGGCTCTTCGTGGCCGGGCGGCGGGGGCGCGTGCAGCGGGGCGCCGGGGGCGGGTCCCACCGGCTCGATCGCGGGGAGGCGCAGGAGAAGGCGGTAGAGAGCGAGGGTGGCGGTGGCCTGGGAGAAACGGTCGAGCCTCGGGCCGGACCTCAATCCGGGCTGGGATGAGCGGCCCGGCCTCGGACCGTCCTGTGGGGCGCGGTCCGGCCTCGGACCGTCCTGTGGGGCGAGCTCGGCCAGCTGCGCGTTCCAGCGGGGCGGAAGCGTGTCGCCGTACCGCCTGGTCTCGGTCGTGATCAGCTCGGCGGCCAGCTGCGTCTGGTGGGTACGGTCCGTGCCGTGGGCGACGTCGTCCTGGGCGCGGCCGACCATCCGTATGACATCCGCAGGCTGCCAGCCCCGCTCCCACGCCCGGCGCACCAGCTCCTCGCCCCTGCGCCACAGCTCCGCGTCGGCATCGGGGGCGGCCGCGAGGAGGGACGCGCCGGTGTCGAGGCCCTCGTCGCCGTCCGCGTACAGCGCTGCCGCGAACGCCTTGTCGATCACCTCTGTCACGTCGGTCGCCGGATCATCCATACGTCAAGGGTATGGCTGGCCATACCCCCAGGACGCCCCCCAGTGGTCGTGCCCGGCGGGGCGGCGGGCGGTTGGCTTGCGACATGACCTCAACTGCCGTACGGCTCACCGCCGTCCGCCGTCTCTACCGTGACGTGACCGCCCTCGACGGCGTCGACCTCGCGATACGTGCCGGTACCTTCACCGCGATCATGGGGCCGTCCGGCTCCGGCAAGTCGACGCTGCTGCAGTGCGCCGCCGGGCTCGACCGGCCGACGTCCGGGACGGTCGAGGTGGGCGGCACGGATCTGACGGGGCTGAGCGAGCGGCGGCTGACCCTGCTGCGAAGGGACCGTATCGGCTTCGTATTCCAGTCCTTCAACCTCCTCCCGTCACTGACCGCCGCCCAGAACGTCGCCCTGCCGCTGCGGCTCGCTGGGCGCAGGCCTTCACGTACGGAGGTGGCGGACGCGCTCGGCAGGGTGGGCCTCGGTGACCGCGCCCGGCATCGACCGGGGGAGCTTTCAGGTGGCCAGCAACAACGGGTGGCGCTGGCACGGGCGCTCGTCACCCGCCCCGCGGTGCTGTTCGCCGACGAACCGACCGGCGCACTGGACACGACGACGAGCCGTGAAGTGCTGTCTCTGCTGCGGGAGTTGGTGGATATGGAAGGCCAGACGACCGTGATGGTGACGCACGATCCCGTGGCGGCGTCGCATGCGGACCGTGTGGTGTTCCTGGTGGACGGCCGGGTGGCGGATGAGGTGCTCGCGCCGGATGCGGGGGAGGTGGCTCGACGAATGGCGGGACTTGAGTCGGGTCGCCTTGGGCCTGGTGGGCTTGCGTCGGGCGGGCCCGGCTCGGTTTGCCCTGGCTTGGGCGGTGGTGCTGGCTTGGGCGGTGGTGCTGGCTCGGGTGGCGGCACCGGCTCGGGTGGCGGCAGTGGCTCGGGTTGGGGCGAGGTGGTGGGGCGATGATGTTTTTCGCCTCCCTTCGTGCCCGCTGGGCCGGCCTTCTCGGCGCGTTCGTCGCTGTCGCGCTCGGCGTGGCGCTCACCGCCGCGATGGGGCTCGGGCTCGCCTCGACGTTCAGCGCGCCGGAGCGGGAGCCCGTGCGGTTCGCCGGGTCACCCGTGGTCGTCATGGGGCAGAACACTCTGACCGTCCCGGTGAAACGCGGCCCGGACACCGCACACGTATCGAAGCCACTCGCTCATCCACACCCTGTGGATATCGAACTTCTGCGCGAGCTTCGGCGCCTCGGTCCCGTCCAGCTTGACGGGGCGAAGAGGGACGCGGTGGGTGTGGATGCTCCGGCCGGTGCGGTGCGGGAAGTCGTCGGGGATCGGGCTCGCGTGCTGACCGGGGGCGACCGGCGGCTCGCCGATCCGGAGCCGGGGCGGGACGCGGAGGCGCTGGTGGCGGTGAACTCGTTCCTGGGGACGGCGGGCGGGGTGTCCGCGTTCGTGTCCGTGTTCGTCACCGCGTCCACCTTCGCCTTCGTCGTGGCGCTGCGGCGGCGGGAGTTCGGGCTGCTGCGGATGGCCGGAGCGACTCCGTGGCAGGTGCGCAGGACCCTGCTCGCCGAGGCTCTCGCGGTGGGCGTCGCGGCCTCCGGGGTGGGGTGCGCGCTGGGGGCCTGGGGCGCGCCGCTGCTGGCCGAAGCCCTGGTGGACGCGGAGATCGCTCCGGAGTGGTTCGGGATCGGCGGGGCGGTCTGGCCGTACCATCTCGCGTTCTGGGTCGGGGTGTTGGTGGCCTTCTCGGGGGCGTGGATAGCCTCGCGACGGGCGGGGCGCGTGGGTCCCGTCGAGGCGCTGCGGGACGCGTCCGTCGATACCGGGGTCATGCCGTGGAGTCGGCGGATCGTGGGGGGCGCGCTGCTGGCGGCGGGGCTCGGGCTGCTGGCCTGGACGCTGTGGAGCGATCCGTCCGCGCTGCTGAAGCGGAAGACGTACACGACCCAGCCGATGATCCTGATCACCGCCCTCGCCGCGCTCACTCCGCTACTCGTACGTCCCGTCCTGCGCGCCGTCCGTCTTCCCGGCGCGATCGGGCTCCTGGTCCGCGAGAACTCCGCCGCGTCCGTGCGTCGCACCGCCGCCGTCGCGGCGCCGGTCCTGGTGACGGTCGCTCTCGCGGGCTCGCTGCTGGGCTCGGCGGAGACGGTGGGCGAGGCGAGGGCGGAGGAGGCGCGGGAGCGGACTGGCGCCGAACTGGTCCTGACAGGCGAGGACTTGAGCCCGGCGGAGGTGGCAGGGGAGGTGGCGGCGGAGGCGGTGGAGGCGGCGGAGGCCGGGAAGGTCGACGGGGTGGCGGTGGCCGCGTCGTCCGCCTCCACTGCGGTGTTCGTACGGGAGGGGGAAGGCACGGCGCTGATCCGCTCGGACGCGCGGGCCGTGGGCGATCCGGCGGCGTACGCCTCGGTCTCGCGGCTTCCGGTGGTGGCGGGTGACGTACGCGATCTCGACGACCGGTCGATCGTCGTCAACGAGGAGTGGGAGCGGCGGCGGGTGGGCGAGCGGGTCGATGTCTGGCTCGGGGACGGCAGGCCTGCGCGGCTGCGGATCGTCGCGGTGCTCGCGCGGGGGACCGGGGACAACGGGGCGTACGTTACGTCGGCGAACGCGGGGGCTGCGGCGGCGGTGGACCGCATTGACGTGGGGCTGCGGGACGGGGCGGACCGGGACGAGGTGGCGGGGGCGCTGCGGGAGCGGTTCGCCGGCGGGGGCGAGGGGGGCCTCCGGGTGCGGACGGCGGAGGAATGGCTCGCGGCCACGCACCCGGCGACGAAGCCGCAGACGCGGCTGGGGCTGTTGGGGCTGTTCGTGCTGCTGGGTATCGCGCTGATCTACACAGCGATCTCCCTGGCGGGGACGCTGCTGATGGCGACCTCGACCTCGGCACGGGGCCCTGAACTGCGCTCGCTGCGGATGGCTGGGGCTACGGAGGGCCAGGTGCGGCTGGTGATAGCCGGGGAGTCACTGCTGGCGGTGGGGGTGGGCGCGGCACTGGGCCTGGCGGTGACTCTGCTCAACCTGGGCACATTGAGCGCGGGCCTGTCACGGCTTTCGGCGCCGGCGGGGGTGGTGGTGCCGTGGGGGGTGGTGGGGGCGGCTGTGGGGGTGTGTGCGGTGGTGGGGGCGGGGGTGATGGGGGTACGGCGGAGGTGAGGTTCCTGGGGGCCGGGGGTGGGTGCGGGTGCGGGTGCGAGTGCGGTGCTGGTCCGTCTTGGGGGCGGGGCCGCGCCGGTATGTCCGTCCTCGCTATCGTCCGGTGACCGCGGGGCTACTACGGCACCGGAGCCTTCGGGAGCCGTGCTCCGGGCAGACATACCGACACGCCCCCTCGCGAGCGCTGCCGACTGCGGGTACACGGGAGCCGGGCTCCCGTGGCTGGGGTACGCCGCCCCAACTGCACGCCCGCCCCTGACGCCACGCGGCAATCGGCCGGGTGGGCGGGAAGGGCCTGTTCGTGCAGGGGCGGATGCGGGGTAATCGGGCGGGCGGGCGGGAAAGGCCTGTTCGTGCAGGTGGAGCCGCGGGGTAATCGGGCGGGTGGGTGGGAAAGGCCTGTTCGTGGAGGTGAAGCCGCGGGGTGATCGGGCGGGTGGGTGGGAAGGCCTGTTCGTGCAGACGGAGCCGCAGGGTGAGAGGGAGAGGCCAGGGCGGCGGCAAGCAGGGCCGCACAAGACACCGCCCGGCCCGCCGCAAGGCCCCCTCAGCTGTCACCCCCCTCATCGATCAAGCGACGTACCTCCCGGTCGATCAACCCCAGCCGCGCCTCAGCGACAAGCGGCACCGCCCGCCGATGCCGCCGCGCCTCGTGGACGTCGATGTCCACCGTCACAAGGCCCGGCTCCCACTTCGGCGCCTGCGCCACCACCGTCCCCCGCGGGTCCACCACCCTCGAACCGCCCCAGAACGACGCCCCGTTCTCGTTCCCGACCCGGTTCACGAACACCACCCAGCACTGGAGCATGCGTGCCGTGTAGGACAGCAGCGTGTCCCAGTACAGGCCCGTGTCCATCGCCTCGGGATCCAGGCTCGCGGCGCTGTTCGTTGGGACGATGATGACCTCGGCACCGTCCTGCACGGCCAGCCACGGAAGCACCGGCTGCCACGCGTCGTTGCAGACGAGCGTCGCGGCGCGACCGTGCCCGCCCGGCAGGTCGTACGCACGCAGGTGCTGGCCGGGGCTGACGTGCTTGCGTTCCTCCCAGGCCAGGTAGTTCGGCAGGTACAACTTCCGGTGAGCGTGCAGGAGTTGGCCGCCCGAGTAGTACGCGGACGTGTTGTACGCGCGCAGGCTCGTGTGCTCGTGCAGGCCGACGATGACGTCGGGCCCCGCGGTGGAAAGTTCCAGGAGGCGGCGGTCCCTCGCTTCCAGCGACGTGTCACGTTCCAGGCCGCCCAAGTGGTACCCGTGCAGACTCAGCTCGGGGAAGACGACAAGGTCAGCACCTTGCGCCGCCGCCTGGCCGACCTGCTCCCGGGCGTCCGCGAGGTTCTCGTCGACCTCTCCGAGGACACAGTCGGTCTGCGCAAGGGCCACTCTCATGGCCTTGAGCCTCGCAGCGCCGGGCGCCCCTCGCATGTCGGAGCGCCCGGACGTGGGGCACGCGGCAGGGGCGGGCGGGCCACAGGCCCCACCACCACCTCCGACCCACCGGCAAGATGCCCCGAGCCCCGAGCCCCCGTACCCCCACACCATCCCGCCCCCACCCCAAAGCCCTCACCCCCATTGTCAGTGCCTGCTGACACACTCGACCGCATGACCGAAAGGTGGGCCCTCGCCGCCACCGAGGCCGGAGGCGCCACCCTCGCCCCCCTCGGGGAAGACGGCCTGCCCTCGGGCCCCGTCCTGCACGAGCCGGACCTCGCCAGAGCCGTGCGCGAGAGACCCGACGCGAGCCGCTGGGTCTGGCGGTCCACCGCCGAGATCTATCCCGCGCTGCTCGCGGCAGGCGTCCGGGTGAACCGGTGTTACGACATCGAGGACGCCGAGCTCCTCCTCCTCGGTCACGAGGGCCGCCTCGGCGAGCCCCGCTCCGCCGCGGCCGCCTGGGCGCGGCTGCACAACGCCCCCGTACCGAACGATCCGCCTCCCAGAGCGGCAGCTCCCGGCGCCCAGGACTCCCTCTTCGAGCCCTCCCCCGTGACGTCCCTCCCCTTCGACGCCCTCCTGGAGGTGTATGCCGCGCAGCAGCGAAGACACGAGGCCGCCGAGCACCCCGGCAGGATGCGGTTGCTCACGGCGGCCGAGTCGGCGGGCATGCTGGTGGCCGCCGAGATGAACGTCGCGGGCCTGCCCTGGCGCGCCGACGTCCACCACGCCCTGCTCACCGAGCTCCTCGGCGAGCGGTACGCGGGCGGCGGCAGGAACGCGGGCGCGGCCGAACCACGCCGCCTGGCCGTCCTCGCCGACGAGATCTCCGCCGCCTTCGGCCGTCGCGTCCGCCCCGACCTACCGAACGATGTCATCAAGGCCTTCGCCCAGGCCGGCATCAGGATCAAGTCCACCCGCCGCTGGGAGCTGGAGGAGATCGACCACCCGGCCGTGCGGCCCCTCGTGGAGTACAAGAAGCTGTACCGGATCTGGACGGCGCACGGCTGGAGCTGGCTGCAGGACTGGGTGCGCGACGGCCGCTTCCGGCCCGAATACACGCCGGGCGGCACCGTCAGCGGGCGCTGGACGACCAACGGCGGCGGTGCGCTGCAAATCCCCAAGATCATCCGGCGCGCGGTCGTCGCCGACCCCGGCTGGCGGCTCGTCGTCGCCGACGCCGACCAGATGGAGCCGCGGGTCCTCGCCGCGATCTCCCGCGACCGGGGCCTGATGGAGGTGGCCGGCAGCCATGAGGATCTCTACACGCGCCTCTCGGACCGCGCGTTCTCCGGCGACCGCGACCACGCCAAGATCGCACTGCTCGGTGCCGTGTACGGGCAGACGTCGGGCGACGGCCTGAAGAACCTGGCGGCACTGCGCCGCAGATTCCCCGCCGCGGTGGCGTACGTCGACGATGCGGCGAAGGCGGGCGAGGAGGGCAGGCTCGTACGGACCTGGCTGGGGCGGACGAGTCCGCCGGCGGCCGGCGCGGGGGACTTCGACGAGGCGGGCATCCCGCAGGAGGATCCGGCCGCCGAACTGCCCTCCCAGGACGGGGAGTTCACTCCTGGGTACGCGTCGAGCAACACCCGCGCCCGCGGCCGCTTCACCCGTAACTTCGTCGTCCAGGGCAGCGCGGCCGACTGGGCCCTGCTGATGCTGGCCGCGCTGCGTCAGTCCATCGCCGCGGCAGGACTCCGCGCCGAGCTGGTCTTCTTCCAGCACGACGAGGTCATCGTGCACTGCCCGCAGGAGGAGGCCGAGACGGTCACGGAGGCGATCCGCGCGGCCGGGGACCTGGCGGGGCGCATCGCGTTCGGCGAGACGCCGGTGCGTTTCCCGTTCACCGTGGCCGTGGTGGAGTGCTACGCGGACGCGAAGTAGTCCTCCCGGGGGGGCTGTTTCAGGCGCCACCGGCATGCAGCCGGAATCAGCCCGCCTCCGCGCCCGCACCCGTACTCGCAATCGCACTCGCCGTCGCACTCGCCGTCGCACCCGCGCCCGCACCCACACCCGCACCCACACCCGTGCCCGTGCCCGTGAGCAGGCTCTTCAGCTCCCCGACCACCTCACTGCTGTCCGTGCCGTCCAGCGATTCGAGCGCCGACTTCCACTGCGCGTACGCCTCTTCGGCGCGCCCCTCCGCGTACAGCAGAAGCCCACGCTGATGGCGGGCAAGACCCGCCATGTGGGCGTCGGCCCGCAGCTCCGCACGCTCCAGGAGGTCGTCGCACTCGCGCCCCGCGTCCTGCGTGCGGGACGTCTCGCGCAGGGCGCGGACCATGCCGAGGCGCACCTTGGACTCGTTGTGCCAGTCCTCGGCCTCGCCGTGGATGCGCAGGCTCTCCTCGAAGTGCCTGAGCGCCACGTCCGGTTCGTCGAGGGCGAGGTAGGCCTTGCCCATGTCGCAGTGGACCTCCTGGCGCAGGCCGGCGTGCCCGAGGGTCTCGCCGATCGCCAGGCTCCGCTCGTAGTAGGAGATCGCGGTGCGCGCGTCGGTGTGCTCGTAGACGTTGCCCAGCGTGCTGAGGGCGAACGCCTCGCTCAGCGGGTCGTCCATGGCCTTGGCGAGATCCAGGCTCTGGCCGAGCGCCTCGGCCGACTCCTCGTAGCGGCCGAGCGCTTCGAGGAGGAGACCTCGGTTGATGACGCCGCGGTGGACGCACGACATGCGGTCGAGCGAACGCCACAGGTCGAGGGCCTCGTCGATCAGGTCGAGCGCCGTGCCGCTGCGGCCCGACACGTAGTTGAGGCCCGCGAGGTCGGTGAGCGCCTGCGCCTCGGCCGCGGTGTCCTTCCAGCGGCGCGCCGCGGTCACCGCGAGGCGGTTCAGGAGGTCCGCCTCGGCGAGGCGGCCACGGCGCTTGAGGTACGAGAAGAAGCAGCGGACCAGTACGGGCAGGAGGGCGGAGTCGCGGCCGTGCCGGTCGGCGAGGGCGATGACGTTGGCGAGCTCGGTGTCGCCCCAGGCGAAGGCGTCGTCGGTGGACATGGGCGGCACGGCAGGAACCGGGCAGCCATGAGTGATGCCCGGACCGCCATCGCCGATGCCGGGACCGCTGTCGGCGATGCCGGGGCCGCTGTCGGCGATGCCGGGGCCGCTGTCGGCGCACCCCGTGCCCGGACAGCCGTCGGCGGTGTGCCGGGGCAGCAGGTGGTCGGGGAGGTCCCCGAGGCGGTCGTCGCGGTCGAGTCCCTCCGGCATGATCGCCAGCAGGCTCTGCCGCGCCGACTCCGCGTACCACCGCAGCGCCGATTCCACGACGTCCGCCGCCCCCGCGCCGTCCTGATGGGCCGCCTCCCGCGCGAAGTCGCGTACGAGGTCGTGCGGGGCATAGCGGCCGTAGGCCGTCTCGTCGAGGAGCGCGACGTCGACGAGCCGGTCGAGTGCGGCTCCCGCGCGCCACTCCTCCACGCCCAACAGGCGGGCGACGAGCGGGACTCCGTACGCCGGGAGGTCAAGGGCGCCGATCGCGGCGAGGGCGGCGGCAGCGTCCCGGTCGGACTCGCGCTCCGACGTACGCAGCGCGTCCAGAGCCACGGCAAGCGAACGCCGGACGCTCAAGTCGTCGTGCTCCAGGTGGCGCAGGCGTCCGCCGCTGACGGTGAGGAGTTCGGCGAGGGCGTCGGGGGTGAGCGCGCGGCGGGCGGCAAGGCGGGCCGCGATGATGCGCAGGGCCAGCGGCAGACGGCCCGCGAGTTCGACCAGGGGGTGCCCTGCGTCGAGCCCCGCGCGCCCGGAGGCCGCGCGCAGCAGGGCGACGCTGTCCCCCTCGGAGAGCGGATCCAGCGGGAAGCGTCCCGCCCCGTCGAGCGCGGTGAGCGGAGAGCGGCTGGTGACGATGACCGCGCAGCCGGGGCCCGCGGGCAGCAGTGGCCGCACCTGCGCGGCGGTCGCCGCGTCGTCCAGGACGAGCAGGGTGCGGGTGGGCGCGAGCAGCGAACGGAGCAACGCGGCTGCGGCGTCCGGGTGTTCGGGGCTGTGACTCGACTCGACCCCGAGGTCCCGGAGCAGGGCGGCGAGGGCCTGGCCGGGCGTGAGGGGCGTCATCCCGGGGGTGGCGCCGCGCAGATTGACGTAGAGCTGCCCGTCGGGGAAGTGCTCGCGAAGCCGGTGGGCCACGTGCAGGGCGAGGGCACTCTTCCCCACGCCCGCCATGCCGGACAGCACGGCAACGGGGGGCGTGACACCGGGCGCCCGGCCGGGGGCGCCGCCACCGGCGCCCTGCCCCGCAAGAAGCCGCGCCAGGGAGCGCACCACTTCTTCGCGGCCCGTGAAGTGGGGTGGGGAGGGCGGGAGTTGGGCGGGGCGGGTGGAGGGGCGTGGGGGGCCTGCGGGGGCTGGGCTCGCGGCGATGGGGCCCGAGGCGGTGGGGCTCGCAGCGGTGGGACCTGAGGCGGTGGGGCCCGAGGGAGGGGGCGAGGCGGGGCTTGAGGCGGGGGGTGCTGGGGGCTCTGGTGCGGTGGAGGGTGGGGGTACTGGGCCTGTGGAGGCTGGGGACACAGGTCCGGCGGAGTCCAGCGATTCCGGACCGGCGGAGGTCTGGGACTCCGGGCCGGGGGGTGCCTGGGACACAGGCCTGGCGAAGGCCGCGGACTCTGGCCCGGCGGAGGCCTGCGACTCCGGACCAGCGGAAGCCGGGGACACAGGCCCGGCGAAAGCAGAGGACTCTGGTCCGGCGAAGGCCTGCAACTCCGGACCGGGGGACGCCGGGGACAGAGGTCCGGCGAAAGCCGCAGACTCTGGCCCAACAAAGGCCTGCGACTCCGGACCAGCAGAAGCCGCAGACACAGGCCCCGCGAAAGCAGAGGACTCCGATCCAGCGGAAGCCGCGGACACAGAGCCGACGGAAGCCGGGGACTCCGATCCGGCGGAGACTGGAGACACAGGACCAGCAAAAGCCGCAGACTCCGGCCCGGCGAAGGCCTGCAACTCCGGACCAGCAGAAGCCGCAGACACAGGCCCCGCGAAAGCAGAGGACTCCGATCCAGCGGAAGCCGCGGACACAGAGCCGACGGAAGCCGGGGACTCCGATCCGGCGGAGACTGGAGACACAGGACCAGCAAAAGCCGCAGACTCTGGTCCAGCGGAGGCCGGGGACCCCGGACCGGGACCCGCCGTGCCGGTCCTCGGAGCGGAGGGCACCGGGGCGCCCCTGGGAGCGGAACCCTCCTGGGCCATCCCCGAACCGGCGCCCGCCGAGGTGGCAACCCCCGGAGCTGAACCCTCCTGAGCCATCCCCGAACCGGCGCCCGCCGGGGTAGCAACCCCCGGAGCAGAACCCTCCTGAGCCATCCCCGCCCCAGAACCCTCCGGAGCACCCTCCGAACCCGAGCCCGAACCCGAACCCGAACCCGAGCCCGAACCCGCCGGAGCAACCCCCGGAGCGAAGCCTGCCGGGCTACCACCTGGAGTAAAGCCCTCGGAGGTACCACCCGAAGCCGAACCCGCCAGCGCACCCCCCGAAGCCGAACCCGTCCGCGCACCCCCCGAAGCCGAACCCGCCAGCACACCCCCCGAAGCCGAACCACGCCCCACCAACGCCGACCCAGCAGGCTCCTGCAGTACCTCGCGGTGTGCCTCCCGTACCGAGGCGCCCGGTTCCACGCCCAGTTCCTCCACCAGCCTGCGCCGCAGCTCGCGGTGGACTGCGAGTGCTTCCGCCTGGCGGCCCGTGCGGTGCAGTACCAGCATCAGCTGCCGGTGGAAAGTCTCCCGCAGCGGATACTCGGCGACCAGTTCCGCCAGCTCCGGCACGAGCCCTCCGCCGCCGGCCCCGGTCGCCAGCTCCGCGTCGTACCGCAGCTCGAGGGCGAGCAGCCGCGCCTCCTCCAGGCGCGGCACGAGCGCGTGGCCCGCCGCGTCCGCGGGCAGCCCGCCCAGCGGGGCGCCGCGCCACAGGGCGAGCGCGCCGGAAGCGGCGGACACGCAGCCGTCCCAGTCACGTTCCGCATGCGCGGACCTGGCCTGCGCGACCAGCCGCTCGAAGACCCGAACGTCCAGCTCACCGTCGGCCACCCGCAGCCGGTACCCCGGAGGCACCGCCCGCAGCCGGTCCGGGTCGTCCAGGAGCCGGCGCAGACGCGTCACGTGGTTCTGCAGCGAGGCGTGCGCGGACGCGGGCGGTGCGCCGCCCCACAGCGCGTCCTTGAGGGCGTCGACGGAGACCACCCTGCCCGGTTCGAGCAGCAGCGCGGCCAGCAGGGCGCGGCCCTTGGCGCTCTGCACGGGCTGCGGCTCGCCGTCGGCGTCGTACACGGCAGGAGCGCCCAGGAGCCCGAACCGCAACCCGTCGCACCGCACGTCCACGCCATCTCCCGCCAACCGTTGGCCACATGTTAGCGATCGGTTGGCGGGCCCTGATGGGATCAGAACATCGGGCCCGGCCCCGCCGGTACTCGCGCCAAGCGCGTAACTCGGGGGAGTGTCACCGTTGCGGCCGGGCCCGCTCAGTTTCTGCGATGCGCTCTTAACTCCCTTACGGGGTGGGGGAGTTGAGGTGCTCGCGGAACGAGAGCAGCCGCGCGAGCGCCACCGTACCCATGCGGGAAGCACCACCCCACGGGTCTCAACAGCACCCTCCGGCCGCCGGATTCCGGCACCAGGTGCTCACTGATCACCCACCATTCGCCCACCATTCGCTCACGTGGGCGGGCCGCGCGATGAGCCCCCGGGATGGTATCCCCCGGTAACACCCGCCCCCGGCACCAGTCATTCAGCGGCGTCCATGCGTGCATGCGGCCTTGCGTGCACTGCGTCCCTGCGCACACATGGACGCATCCCCGCGTCCCCGCATCCCCGCGTCCCCTCATCCCCGCGTCCCTCACTCCTCCGGCACCCGCACCGTGAACACCGCCCCCTCCCCCGGCGTACTCCGCGCCGCCACCGTCCCGCCGTGCCCCTCCACCAACTGCCGGACGATCGCGAGGCCGAGCCCGCTGCCGCCCGTCGCCCGCGTACGGGACTTGTCCGCTCGCCAGAAGCGGTCGAAGACGTACGGCAGGTCTTCGGGACTGATGCCGGTACCGGTGTCGGCGACCTCCACCACCACCGCGTCGAGCGTCGCGCGGCAGTTGATCGTCACGCTGCCGCCCTCCGGAGTGTGCCGGATCGCGTTGGAGACGAGATTGCCGATGGCCTGGCGGAGCCGGAGCGGGTCGGCCGTGAAGCAGGGGTCCCCGAGCGTCATCGCGCTCAGCCGTACGCCCGCCGCCTCGGCACCCGCCTGGTGCGCCGCCGCGACCTGGTCCACGACGTCGGACGCGTGCACGGGCTCGCGGTGCAGCCGGAGCGTACCGGCGTCAGCGGCGGCCAGATCCTGGAGGTCGTTGACGATGTGCTGGAGCAGCACGGCCTCTTCGAGGAGCGAGGAGACCAGCTCCGGGTCGGTGGCGACCACGCCGTCCTCGGCCGCCTCGAGCCAGCCGCGGATGTTCGAAAGCGGCGTACGCAGCTCGTGCGCGACGTCGCTCACCATGGCCTGGCGCTGGTCCTCCAGGGCCTTGCGGTGGGCGGCCATGTCGTTGAAGGCGTCGGCGAGTTGGCGGATCTCCCCCGCCGATCCCGCCGAGCGCGCGGTGACGGGTTCGGCCGCCTCGCCCGTCTTCATGCGCTGCGTCGCGGCGGTCAGTGCCCGCAGCGGGCGGGTCAGCCGGCTCGCGGCGAAGGCGGTCACGGCGACGGTCACCGCGAGGATGCCCGCCGAAAGGCCCGCGAGCCGGGTGGTGTTGGCCCCGGAGAGGCTGAACCCCGAGTTCTCGCCGGCGCGGGCCGCCGCGGTGCGCGAACCGTCGGAGCTGGTGACGAAGAGGAGGGCGGGCGCGGAGACGTACGGACCGAGCTGCTCGCGCCGGGCGCTGCCCACGCAGGCGGCGGTCTTGGTGTCGAACTCGCTGCCGACGCGGCTGACTCCGCCCGACGGCTCGGTGGGGTACGGCGATTCCGAGGGGGTGGCCGTAAGCGCACCCCGCCCCTTGGGAGGGGCGCTCGGAGCCGGGGAGGCGCCCTGTTCGGCCTGGTCACCCGGCCCCGGCTCTGTGGACGGGTCCGTGGACGGGGCTCTGGACGGGGCCCTGGACGGGGCCGTGGACGGTTCCGCGGGCGGTTCCGCGGGCGGGTCCGTTTCGGTGGGGATATAGCGCCCGGATTGACGGTCGAACACGCCCACCGACTGCCACCACGTCAGATCGAGCCCGACCTTGACGGGCGGGGCGTCCCCGCGCCGCAGGCACGCGTTGGTGAGTTCGTTGAGCCGCTCGAGCGCCTTGCTCTCGGTACGGGTGGGCATGTCGAGCCGGTAGTCGCGGCAGCTGGAGTCGAGGAACTGGGACGGGTCGTTGGGGGCCTCGACGCGTGGCCGCCCACTGGGTCCCTGGACGGCATGGGCGGAAACCCCGAGGTCGTGCATGCAGCCCACGACGCTCGCCGCCACCTTCGCAAGCTCTTTCCGCTCCGACCCCGGCAGCCGGAAGGGCCCGACCGCGCGCGGATCGATACGGTCCTGGCCCCCGGCCTCCGCATCCGCGCTCCCCGCACCGGCGGTCAGCGCCCCGTCGACGGCGAGCGGATCGACGACGGCCGAGGCCTTGGACGGCAACTCGGCACCGACTGCCCCCTTACCGTCCTTGCCATCCTTGCCATCCTTGCCACCCCTGCCCCCACCCTCCCCCTCTCCCTCGCCCCGCGAGTCGGCGATGACCACCCGATCCTGCGTGGTCAGGGCGATACGCCGCCCGGTCTGCCGGGCCAGCTCCCGCACGGTCTTCTCGGCGCCCCGCCACCCCGGCGCACCGGCCGCGAGACCGAGCAGCTCGTCGTAGACACGGGCGTCATCGGCGAGTACCTGCCCCTGTTCCTGCCGGATCGCGCCGGACGTGGTCTGCGCGGCGAGCCAGGCGGTGGCGGCGATCGAGACCACGGAGACGAGAACGGAGACCGCAAGGAGCCGGGGCAGCAGACTCTTGCGGAACGGTATGTCACGCACCACGTCGCGCCGCCGCCCCGAGGGCCTGTCCGGGGGCGGGTACGGGGGCGGGCCCGGGGGCCGGTCCGAGGGCGGGCCTGGGGGCAGGCCCAGGGGCCGGGGCCGCGCGGAAGGCCGCACCCGTGAGCTTGTACCCGACGCCGAAGACCGTCACGAGATGGCGCGGCCTGCGCGGATCGGCCTCGATCTTCTTGCGCAGATTCAGTACGTGTACGTCGACGGTGCGCACCGATATGTACCCCGAAGACCCATGAATACGATCAAGCAGCTGGGGCCGTGTGAACACCCGCTCAGGCTCCGCCGCCAGCGCCGCGAGCAGCTCGAACTCCCCCGGAGTGCACTCGACGAGCCGCCCGTCGACGGTCACCTCGTGCCGCACCGGATCGACGGAGAGCCCGCCCACCCTCAACACACGCGGCACTGCTTCGGCGCCTTCGACGACGGGATGGTGCGTGCCCTGGGAGCGCCGCAGCAACGTACGGACACGGGCCATGAGCTCGCGCGGGCTGTACGGCTTCGTCAGATAGTCGTCGGCCCCGAGATCGAGCCCGAGCAGCAGATCGTCCTCGGTCGTCCGGGCGGTCAGCATCAGAATAGGAATCCCGGCGACGGAGCCGCCCCCACCGCCGCTCCCGACCCCACTCCCGCCACCGCTCCCAGCCCGCAGGACGCGTGTGACGCCGAGGCCGTCGACCCGCGGCATCATCACGTCGAGCACGAGCAGGTCCGGCGGCCTGCGCCGCACCTCGTCGATCGCGGCGCGCCCGTCGTGGACGACGGCGACCGTGTGGCCCTCGCGCTCCAGATAGCGGCGGACCAGCTCGGCCTGTTTCTCGTCATCCTCCGCGACCAGGACAAAAGCGCACATGGCGTCGAGCATATGCGGGGCGGCACGGGCCTGACCGGATACGGACAGCGGCCTGACAGGATCCTCATAACTCCCGACAGGCTGCCTACACCTCGCGCCCCTCGTCCGCCCCGTACACCTCGCGCCCCTCGTCCGCCCCGTACACCTCGCGCCCCTCGTCCGCCCCATACACCTCGCGCCCCTCGTCCGCCCCATACACCTCGCGCCCCTCGTCCGCCCCGTACACCTCGCGCCCCTCGTCCGCCCCATACACCTCGCGCCCCTCGTCCGCCCCATACACCTCATGCGCCTCGTACGGCACGACCACGACCTGGAACTCGTCCTCGTAGACAACCCGCCCCGGATCCGATGACCGCACCACCCGGCACTCGATGCCGTGCGCGTCCAGAATCTCCAGATAGCCGGGCAGGCGCTCGATGAGATGAGTGGCGGTGACCTTGAACCAGGCGACGGCGCCGGGCGTGACGTCGGGGTCGTAGACGGTGGGGTCCACCTTCGAGGGGGTCGGATACGCGGCGTCGTACCAGTCGTTGTTGACCCGCCGGAACCGCTCCTGCTCCGGGGTCAACTTCCCTTCCCTGGCAAGCCCGTTGACGAGAACGAACACACCGGGGAAATGCCCGCGCGGATGGCGCGAGGGCGACTCGTACCGAACGTAAGCGGCAACACCGTCATCACTCATCGCGGCATCCTCGCAGGCCCTGGAGCGCCCGCAGGAACAGGGCTCCCCCACCGGCCCGCCCGTCACCCCGAACCCCCACCTGCCGAACCAGCACCACAGCAATGAACGACGCCCCGCACAGACCCATACGGCCGCCCCACCTCGCGCCCAAAGCCCACCACCCCGAAGGTGGTCCGCATGAACCGCACCCAAGCCACCCGCGCCACCAAAACCACCCGCATCGCCACCACCGCAGCCACCACCGCAGCCACCGCCGCCCTCCTCGCCCTCGCCACCACCGCCTGCTCGGACAGCGACGTGGACAAGGTCAAAGACAGGGCCGCCTCCGCCACAGCCAAGGCGGGCGAAGCCGTCGCCTCCGCCACGGAGGCTGCCGCGTCCAAGATGGCCGAGGTGAAGGACGGGGCGGACGCGAAGGGCGACGTAAAGGTCGACGGCCCCACCAAGTCAGAGAACGACCGGGCAACGGCCAAGATCACGGCCACCAACACCACGGACAAGAAGGCGGACTACACCATCTCCGTCAACTTCCGCGACGGCGACGGCAACCTCCTGGACACGGCAGTCCTCAACATCAGCGACGTCGAAGCCGACCAGTCGAAGTCCGCCACAGCCAGCAGCAACCGCTCCCTCTCCGGCTCCCCGAAGGCAGAAATCGGCAGGGCACTACGCCACTGATCACCCCACCCAACAGCCCCAACAGCCCCCTCAGGGAACGATCGACCGCCAAATCCGCTCCGGCAGAAGCCGCGCCGCCTGATCGAGATCGACGTCGTCGTACCCGGCGAGCCAGCGGCGCGCGGTCGCGACGACGGGCCCCAGGACCAGCCCCTCGATCAAGGACATGGGAAGCGGAGCGACCTCACCCGAGTCGACGTGCTGCTGCATCCAGCCGGTCAGCGGGGACAGCCTGGCCTCCTGGGCGTCACGGAGCTGCCGGGCCTGCGCCATCCCGAGCCGGTCGGCGTACGAGGAGTGCAGGAGCCGGGCGGCGTCCGGGTTCTCCTGGATGAACCTCAGGTAGGCCCGCACAAGGGAGCGGATACCGGTCCGTGCCGTACGGGAACGCTCCACGGAAGCGCCGAGCTCGGTGAGGAGACGGCCGAGCCAGCGCACCAGCAGGGCGCTCATGAGGCCGTCGACGCTGCCGAAGTGGTGGTAGAGACTGCCGAGGCTGACACCACTGGCCTTGGTGAGCGCGCCGACGGTCACGCCCTGCTCGCCGGAGTCGGCGTACACCTGGAGCGCGGCCTCCAGGAGTCGGTCGGCGGTCTCTTCACCGCGTTGCTGCTTGGGGCTCATGGTCCACCCAGCCTAGAGCACCCCTGGAGCCTTCCATTCCTAGAGCGTATTTCTAGAAAAACACTCCACTCAAGCAACCCTCTGGCTCATACTGACCCGGTGTCTGAACCCATATCGCCGGCCCCACGGCCCAGCCGCCCACCCGGCTCCACCGCCCGCGGCTGCCTGGCGGCGCTCGGCGCCATCGGCGCCGTACTCATCGTCATCCTGCTGCTGAACCAAGGGGAGGACGACGACGGCAACAGCGCCGCTCCGGGCCCCTCGACCAGCACCCCTTACACGAGCGACCCATACTCGGACGCCCCATCCACAGACGACCCGTACGACACCGGAACGGCCCCGGCCCCCGCCGCGACGCCCACAAGCCAGGCCCCCACCCCCTTCACGTCGGGGACCTGCCTCAACGGCACGCTGCCGGACTCCACGACAGCGCAGGAGGTCAACGACGTGGAGGAGGTGTCCTGCTCGGCGTCCGACGCCCACTACGAGGTGATCGAGACGATCCCCATGACGTCAGAAATGAGCCGCTGCAACGACAACCCGAAAACCCAATACGCCTTCTCGTACCGCTACACCCTCAACGGCTCGACCATCAACGAGTACGTCTACTGCCTGATCGGCCTCGGCTCATACGCCCGCTGAACACCCCGAACAACGGGACCACTCCAGCAACAACGGGACCACTCCAAGCAAAGCAAAAGCCCCAGGTCACGGCGAGTGAGTCCTGGGGCTTCCACAGAGCCGCCTTCGGGATTCGAACCCGAGACCTACGCATTACGAGTGCGTTGCTCTGGCCATCTGAGCTAAGGCGGCACGCGTCCCGCACCTATGGTGCGATCAGCAGCGACGCCAAGTCTACACAGTTTCCGGGGGTGCTCCGTACACCCCCGGTGGGCGGCCCACCAGGGCCCGTGTCACCCCTGCGAGCAGCGCTTTCCGTCGTCCGGGGCCTTGCCTTCCAGCAGGTACGCGTTGACCGCCTCGTCCACGCACTTGCTGCCGCGCCCGTACGCCGTGTGGCCGTCCCCCTCGTACGTGAGCAGCTTGCCGGAGGAGAGCTGGTCGGCCAGGGCCTCGGCCCAGCGGTAGGGCGTCGCCGGGTCGCGTGTGGTGCCGACCACGACGATCGGAGCCGCGCCTTCCGCCTCGATGCGGTGCGGCTCGCCCGTCGCCTTCACCGGCCAGTACGCGCAGTTCAGCGAGGCCCAGGCCAGGCCCTCGCCGAAGACCGGGGAAGCCTTCTCGAAGTCCGGCAGGTACTTCTCCACATCGGTGGCCGTGTCGAAGGCCGGGGGGAGGTCCAGGCAGTTCACGGCGGCGTTGGCGAACATGAGGTTCGCATACGTCCCGTCGCCGTCACGCTCGTAGTAGCTGTCCGAGAGGGAGAGGAGGCCCGCGCCGTCCCTGTCCCTCATCGCGGTGCCCAGCGCCGTGCGCAGTTGGGGCCAGGCGCCCTCGTCGTACATCGCCGCGATCACGCCCGTCGTGGCGAGCGCCTCGCCGAGCTTGCGGCCGTCGGAGTCGCCGGTGGGGATCGGCGTGCGGTCCAGTTCGTCGAAGAAGGACTTGAGGCGCTTGCCCGCGTCCGCCTCGCTCCCCGTGCCCAGGGGGCAGTCCGACCGGCCCACGCAGTCCTTCGCGAACGACTGGAACGCCGTCTCGAAGCCCGCCGTCTGGTCACGGTTCATGCGACGCGCCGGAAGCGACGGGTCCATCGCGCCGTCCAGGACCAGGCGCCCGACGCGGTCGGGGTAGAGCCCGGCGTACGTCGCTCCCAGGAACGTGCCGTACGAAGCGCCCACGTAGCTCAGCTTCTCGTCGCCGAGCGCCGCGCGCAGGATGTCCATGTCGCGGGCCGCCTCGACCGTCGAGACGTGCGGCAGCACCTCGCCGGACCGCTTCTCGCAGCCCGCCGCGAACTTCTTGAAGGCGAGCGACAGTTGGACGGTCTCGCGCTCGTCGTCCGGTGTGACGTCCGTCTGCGTGTGCGCATCCATCTGCTTGCCGTCGAGACAGGTGACGGGCTCGCTGCGGGCCACGCCGCGCGGATCGACCGCGGCCATGTCGTACTGGGCGCGGACCTCTTCGGGGTAGCCGAGGGCCGCGTACGACTGGAGGTAGCCGATCGCCGAGCCGCCGGGGCCGCCCGGGTTGACCAGGAGCGAGCCGAGGCGCTTGCCGGGTCCTGTGGCCTTCTTCCGGGATACGGCGAGCTTGATCGCCTCGCCGTCCGGCTTCGCGTAGTCCAGCGGCGCCTTCATCGTGGAGCACTCGAAGCCGGCGACGCCGCACTCGCGCCAGCTCAGCTTCTGCTCGTAGTACGGAGCCAGCTCCTGCGGGGTGGCGCGGGGCAGCGCGGCCATGGACACGTCCGCCGTCGTGCTTCCGGCCGAGCAGCCGGAGATGAGCAGTCCGGCGGCCAGGAACGCGGTCGCGGGGGTGCGGAGTCCTCTGATGCGCATCACGTGAGACTAACGCCATGCGTTGGATCAGTGACACAAAGTGCCCATACGGGTGACTCCGTCAACCTCAGATCCGGAGCCCAGAAGCTGCTTAGCCCGCCCGCAGCGCCACCGTCATCGCCTCTACCGCGAGCAGCGGCGCCACATTGCGCTCCAGTGCCGTGCGGCAGGCGCCGATCGCCTCGATGCGGCGCAGCGTGGACTCGGGCGATGTGCCTCGCGCCAGGCGCTCCAGCATGTCGAGCACCTCCGTGTTGGCCAGTGCCACGCGCGAGCCGAGCTGCAGGGTGAGCACGTCGCGGTAGACACCGGTCAGCTCGATGAGCGCGAGGTCGAGGCTGTCGCGCTGGGTGCGGGTCCTGCGGCGCTTCTGCCGGTCCTCCAGGTCCTTCATGACGCCCGCCGTGCCGCGCGGCATCCGGCCGCCCTTCTCCGCGCCGAGCGCCGCCTTCAGGTCGTCGGTCTCCTTGACGTCGACTTCCTCGGCGACCTGCTTCGCGTCGTCGCCCGCCGTGTCGATCAACTCCTGCGCGGCCTTGAGGCAGCCGCCGATGTCCTCCACGCGCATGGGCAGCTTGAGCACGGCGGCACGGCGCTCGCGTGCCCGCGGGTCGGTCGCGAGGCGGCGGGCGCGGCCGATGTGCCCCTGGGTGGCGCGCGCGGCGGCAGCGGCGACATCGGGCTCGATGCCGTCACGCCGGATGAGTACGTCCGCGACGGCGTCCACCGGAGGCGTACGCAGCGTCAGATGGCGGCAGCGCGAGCGGATGGTGGGCAGCACGTCCTCGAGCGAGGGCGCGCAGAGGAGCCATACGGTGCGGGGGGCGGGCTCTTCCACGGCCTTAAGCAGGACGTTGCCCGCGCCCTCGGTGAGGCGGTCGGCGTCCTCCAGGACGATGACCTGCCAGCGGCCGCCCGCGGGCGACATCTGTGCCCGCCTGACCAGCTCACGGGTCTCCTTGACGCCGATGGACAGCAGGTCCGTACGCACCACTTGGACGTCGGCGTGCGTGCCGACCAGGCTCGTGTGGCAACCGTCGCAGAAGCCGCAGCCGGGGGCGCCGCCGAGCGCGCGGTCCGGGCTGGTGCACTGGAGCGCGGCACCGAAGGCGCGGGCGGCGGTGGACCGCCCGGAGCCGGGCGGCCCGGTGAACAGCCAGGCGTGCGTCATCTTCGACGCCTCGGGCCGCGGGGTGCCCGCGGCCACGGCGGTGACCAGCGTGTCGGCGTCCCGGGCGGCGGCACTGAGCTGCTCACTCACCCGCTCCTGGCCCACCAGGTCGTCCCATACGGTCATCGGTCACCGCCTCCGCCCTGCTCCCGCGTCGTACGTCGCGCGCTGTCGAATTCATTGTGGAGCACGCCACTGACAACGCGGGCCGCTCGCCGCTCGCTGCTCGCTCGGTGAGGCTCAGCACCTCAGTGCATCAGCGCCTGTTCCGCCCACGGCCGCCCCGGCCGTCCCGGCCGTCCTCATCCTCGTCCCGCTCCCCCAGCAACTCGTCCGCCAACGAAGGCAGATCGTCCAGCGGAGTCTCCTCCGCCCAGTCCGAGCGAGGCCGCTGAAGAGGCTCTCCGTGCTCATCGACCTGGGGCAGCTCACGCGTGCGGTCGTTCCCGCCGCCGTCCGGCGAAGGCGCGGGCCGCTCGTCCCGCTCGTCGCGGAAGTAACCCGGCGGCACCTTGTCCTCCTGTACGGAAGGCAGCACGGCCGTCTCGTCCGCAGCACCCGGCACGGGCGGCTGCGGCAGCACCTCGGTCTCATCCGAACCGGAGGTGTCCTGTACCTGCGGGAGCACCGCGGTCTCGTCGGCCGCACCCGGAGCGGACGCACCCGGCTTCACGACGGGAGTGGGCACCGTCGTCTCGTTGTCCGGCACGGCATCCGATGGCGACGCGGACTGAGCCGGAGCCGACTTCGGAGCTGGGGCCGACTTCGAAGCCGGAGCCGACGCAGGCTTCGGAGCCGGAGCAGAAGCCGCCGCACTCGAAGCGGCAGCAGCCGCAGCCGCGGAAGCCGCAGCCAACCGCCGTGCCTCCTCGGCCCGCAGCAGCGCCTCTTCAGCCTTGCGCTGCTTCTCAAGGCGTCGCGCCTCGGCCTCGGCACGGAGCCGCGCCTCTTCCTCCGCCTCCTGGCGGCGCCGCGCCTCCTCGGCCGCCCGCACCTTCTCCTCGGCGAGCAGTCGCGCCTGCTCCTCCTCGGCCCGGCGCTTCGCCTCCTCGGCGCGCTGCCTTGCCTCCTCCGCCTGCCGTTCGGCCTCGCGGCGCTGCGCCTCCTCCAGCTCGCGGCGCTTGCGCTCCTCCTCCTCGGCGCGGAGCTTGGCGAGCTGCTCCTGGCGCTCGCGCTCGACCCGCTCCTCCTCCGCCTTGCGGGCGGCTTCTTCCTCGGCCTTGCGGCGCGCCTCTTCCTCGGCGGCCTTGCGGGCCTCTTCCTGTGCCTTCACCTCGGCCTCGGAGAGCGGCAGCATCAGGTCGAGCCGGTGCCGGGCGACGGTCGTGACCGCCTCCGGCTCCTGAGCGGCGTCGATCACCAGATAGCGTCCCGGGTCGGCGGCGGCGAGCGTCAGGAAACCGGACCGCACGCGCGCGTGGAACTCGGCGGGCTCCGACTCAAGTCGGTCGGGGGCCTCGGTGAACCGCTCGCGGGCGGCCTCCGGCGACACGTCGAGCAGCACCGTCAGATGCGGCACCAGCCCGGCCGTCGCCCACCGCGAGATACGGGCGATCTCGGTCGGGGACAGATCGCGCCCCGCGCCCTGGTAGGCCACGGACGAGTCGATGTACCGGTCGGAGATGACGACCGCGCCCCGCTCAAGGGCGGGACGTACGACCGTGTCGACGTGCTCGGCGCGGTCGGCGGCGTACAGAAGTGCCTCTGCGCGGTGCGAGAGCCCGGCCGACGAGACATCGAGCAGGATCGACCGCAGCCGCTTGCCGACCGGCGTGGCGCCCGGCTCGCGCGTCACGACGACCTCGTGGCCCTTGGCCCGGATCCACTCGGCGAGCGCCTCGGCCTGCGTCGACTTTCCGGCGCCGTCGCCGCCCTCCAGGGCGATGAAGAAGCCCGTGGCCGCGATCCCCTGCGCAGGATCGTCGCCGCCGCGCAGCGCGTCCCGCAGGTCGTGGCGCAGCGGCACGCCCTGCCTGTCGTCGATCTTGGCGAGGACCAGCGCGGCCACCGGCAGGAGCAGCGCGCCCACCAGCATCAGCGTGAAGGCGGCGCCTCCGTGGTCGAACACGAACTTGCCGTTGACGAAGCGGTGCGGTCCGATCGCCGCCGCGACCACGGGGGCGATGAGCGCGCCGAGCGCGATGAAGAGGCGTACGACCGCCTGGAGATGTTCCGTCGTGCGCGCCCTGCGGTAGTCCTCGACCTCCTGGTCGAGCAGTGCGTGCCCGGTGTGCGCGGCGATGCCCGCGGCTACCCCGGCGAGCGCCAGGAGCAGCAGCACGGTCGTCACGTCGGGCACGAGCCCCGCGGCGAGCAGCGCGACGCCGGTGAGGGCGATGGCGAGCGCGAGCAGCCTGCGGCGCGAGAGCGAGGGCAGCAGCGACGGTGCGGTGCGGATGCCGACGGCGGTGCCACCAGTCAGCGCGAGGACGATCAGGCCGTACGTGACGGGCCCGCCGTCCAGGTCCTTGGCGTGCAGCACGGCGACCGCGACGGAGGCCGCGATGGCCCCGGCGATCGCGGCGCAGGCGGCGACGAGCAGCGGGATCGCGCCGGTGCGGCCGCGGTCGGTGCCGCTGCCGGTGCGCGGCCTGCGCAGGCCTTCGAGGGGGCTACGCGCGCGTGGCGTCTGCGTGGCGGGAAGTTCGAGGAAGTAGACGATCGACAGCGAGGCCGCGAAGAGCCCGGCGGCGACGAAAGAGGCGAGCCCCGCCTGGTGCGCCCCGAACCAGTCGATCCCGGTGCCGAGGAGGTTCCCGACCAGGGTGACGGCGACGAGCGCGGCGGCCGCGACGGGCAGCGCGATGAATCCCGTACGCAGCGACAGGCGCCGCAGTGCGTCCATGTGGTCCGGCAGCGGCCGGACCGTCGCGCCCTCCAGGGGCGGCGCGGGCAGCAGCGCGGGCGCCGCGCTCTCGCGGCAGACCGTCCAGAAGCGTTCGGCGACGCCGATCACGAAGGCGGTGACGAGCAGCATCGCGAGCGCGTTGTCCGGGGTCCAGTCGATCCACAGCGGCGCGACGATCAGGAGCCCGGCCCGCAGGCCGTCCGCCACGACCATCGTCCAGCGCCGGTCAAGGGGCCCGTCCGGTGACGTCAGTGAGCTCAGCGGCCCGAGAAGCACCGCTCCGAAGAGCAGCGTCGCGAGAACGCGTGCCCCGAAGACAGCGGTGACCGCGAACGCGACCCCTCGATAGCCGCCCCCGAACGCCCCCTCGGCGATGGCCGCTTGCAGCGCCAGCACCACCAGGACAAGGAGGGCGAGGGCGTCGCCGACACCGCCGACCAGCTGGGCGCTCCAGAGCCGCTTCAGCTGCGGCACGCGCAGCAAGGCGCGGACAGCACGCTCTCGGGAATCTGCGACCAGGGCGTCGTCGGGGGCCGGGTTTCCGACCGTTGGCTGCTCGGCACGCGTCATCCGTCCAGCCTATCTGGACGGTGTGACACACCGAAGGGGCGCCCGAACAAACGGGCGCCCCTTCGGTTCACACATTCACAGCGCCGTCACCGGGCGACGTACGCGGCCGCCTACTCGGCGTCGGACGCCTTGGCGGCCGAAGCCGCGGTCTTCTTGGCGGCGGCCGTCTTCGTAGTGGTCTTCTTCGCGGCCGTCGTCTTCTTGGCAGCCGTCTTCTTAGCGGCCGTCTTCTTGGCGGCCGTCTTCTTCGCGGGAGCCTTCTTCGCCGCCTTCTTGGCGGTCTTCTTGGCCGGCCCCTTCGCCCGCTTCTCGGCGAGCAGTTCGTAGCCCCGCTCGGCGGTGATGTCCTCGACGCTGTCGGCTGCCCGCAGCGTCGCGTTCGTCTCGCCGTCCGTGACGTACGCCCCGAAGCGGCCGTCCTTGACGACGACGGGCTTCCCGCTGACCGGGTCCTCGCCGAGTTCCTTCAGCGGCGGCTTGGCCGCGGCCCGCCCACGCTGCTTGGGCTGGGCGTAGATCGCGAGGGCCTCTTCCAACGTGATGTTGAAGAGCTGCTCCTCGGCCTCCAGGGACCGCGAGTCCGTGCCCTTCTTCAGATACGGGCCGTAGCGCCCGTTCTGCGCGGTGATCTCGACACCCTCGGCATCGGCACCCACCACACGCGGCAGGGACATCAGCTTCAGGGCGTCCTGGAGCGTCACCGTGTCGAGTGACATCGACTTGAAGAGCGAGGCCGTCCGCGGCTTGACCGCGTTCTTGCCGGTCTTCGGGGTGCCCTCGGGGAGCACCTCGGTGACGTACGGCCCGTAACGGCCGTCCTTGGCGATGATCTCGTGGCCCGACGTGGGGTCGGTGCCGAGAGCGAAGTCACCGCTCGGCTTGGCGAGCAGCTCCTCGGCGTACTCGACCGTCAGCTCGTCCGGCGGCAGGTCGTCGGGCACGTCGGCGCGCTGGTGGCCCTCCGCGTCCTTCTCCCCGCGCTCGATGTACGGGCCGTAGCGGCCGACCCGCAGCACGATGCCGTCGCCGACGGGGAAGGAGGAGATCTCCCGGGCGTCGATCGCGCCCAGGTCGGTCACCAGTTCCTTGAGCCCGCCGAGGTGGTCGCCGTCGCCGTTGCCCGCGCTCGATGCGGCCCCCGCGTCGTCACCCTCGCCGAAGTAGAAGCGCCTCAGCCACGGCACGGCCTGCGCCTCGCCCCGCGCGATGCGGTCGAGATCGTCCTCCATGCGTGCGGTGAAGTCGTAGTCGACGAGCCGCCCGAAGTGCGTCTCCAGGAGGTTGACCACGGCGAAGGACAAGAAGGAGGGCACAAGGGCGGTGCCCTTCTTGAAGACGTAGCCGCGGTCGAGGATCGTGCCGAGGATCGACGCGTACGTCGACGGGCGGCCGATCTCGCGCTCTTCGAGCTCCTTGACCAGCGAGGCCTCGGTGTAGCGGGCCGGCGGCTTGGTCGCGTGGCCGTCGACGGAGATCTCGTCGGCGGACAGCGCGTCGCCCTCGCTGACCTGCGGGAGCCTGCGCTCACGGTCGTCGAGCTCGGCGTTCGGGTCGTCCGCGCCCTCGACGTAGGCCTTCATGAAGCCGTGGAAGGTGATGGTCTTGCCGGACGCGCTGAACTCGGCGTCGCGGCCGTCGGCGGCCGTGCCGCCGATCTTCACCGTGACGGAGTTTCCGACCGCGTCCTTCATCTGGGAGGCGACGGTCCGCTTCCAGATCAGCTCGTAGAGCCGGAACTGGTCGCCGGTCAGGCCGGTCTCGGCGGGCGTGCGGAAACGATCACCCGAGGGGCGGATCGCCTCGTGCGCCTCCTGCGCGTTCTTGACCTTCCCGGCGTACGTGCGGGGCTTGTCCGGCAAGTAGTCGCTGCCGTAAAGCTGCGTGACCTGCGCGCGGGCGGCGGTGACCGCCGTGTCGGACAGTGTCGTGGAGTCCGTACGCATGTAGGTGATGAAGCCGTTCTCGTACAGCTTCTGGGCCACCTGCATCGTGGCCTTCGCGCCGAAGCCCAGCTTGCGGCTGGCCTCCTGCTGCATCGTCGTCGTACGGAACGGCGCGTACGGAGAGCGGCGGTAGGGCTTGGACTCGACCGAGCGGACCGCGAACCGGGTGTTCTCCAGGGCGGCGGCGAGCGAGCGGGCGTTCGCCTCGTCCAGGTGCAGCGTGTCGGACTTGAGCTGCCCGACCGAGTTGAAGTCGCGGCCCTGCGCGATGCGCTTGCCGTCGACCGTGGTGAGGCGCGCGACCAGCTGCGATGGGTCGGAGGCGTCACCGGTGCGGCCGGTGCCGAAGGTGCCCGTCAGGTCCCAGTACTCGGCGGAGCGGAAGGCGATGCGCTCGCGCTCACGCTCGACGACCAGGCGGGTCGCCACGGACTGGACACGGCCCGCCGACAGGCGCGGCATGACCTTCTTCCACAGGACCGGCGAGACCTCGTAGCCGTACAGACGGTCGAGGATGCGGCGGGTCTCCTGGGCGTCGACCATGCGCTTGTTGAGCTCGCGCGGGTTGGCGACGGCACCCTGGATCGCGGCCTTGGTGATCTCGTGGAACACCATCCGCTTGACCGGGACCTTGGGCTTCAGAACCTCGAGGAGGTGCCACGCGATGGCTTCGCCCTCGCGGTCCTCATCGGTGGCGAGGAAGAGTTCGTCGGAGTCCTTCAGCAGGTCCTTGAGCTTCTTGACCTGCGCCTTCTTGTCGGCGTTGACGACATAGATGGGCTCGAAGTCGTTCTCGACGTCCACGCCGAGGCGGCGCACCTCGCCGGTGTACTTGTCGGGTACCTCCGCGGCGCCGTTGGGGAGGTCGCGGATGTGCCCGACGCTCGCCTCGACTACGTAGCCGGGGCCGAGGTAACCCTTGATCGTCTTCGCCTTGGCAGGCGACTCGACGATGACGAGTCGGCGGCCGCCCTTTGCGGTCTCGCTGGTCGGGGACAACTTCGCTCTTCTCTCCGGTCGGTGCTCGGTGGCCGTGGTGCATGGCCTCGCTCGGTGCGCTTGAGTTGCGCTGACGCTGCGGAGTGTGACGGTACATCCCGCCCCCGTGTCAAACGGTAAAAGCCCGCAACGGCCACTCGAACGGTAACCCGACTACCGCCATTCCTGCCGCCCGGAGTGGCGACCTGCCCTTTCACCACCGGCTTCACGACCGGCTCGGCACCGGCGCCGGGCCTACGGCCCGTGTGCGCCCTGAGGCCACCGACCCCTTCCGGTCACATCCGAGTGAAACACCACACTCCGAGCACCAGTGCGCCCGATCCGGCGAGCGCGGCGAGTGTCGCCGATGCGACAGGGTTCACACCGTCGGCGACGGGCGAGCGGTGCGCCACCCGTGCCCCGGTCCACAGCAGCAGTCCCGCTCCGAACAGCGCGAACACCGTTCCTGCGAAGATCGCTGGTCCACTCTCCATGGCGTTGCCTCCCCGACTTGAGTTCCCTGCTTCGGGAAACTTGCACGCCCGGGAATCCGGGGTACGAACCCCGGGTGAACGGAGAGCGCCCGGCCGTACGTCCAGCGGTCGCAGACGTCCCTCCATCCCACCCACAACGGGGGACCGATGTCCGCGAAACGTACGAGACACGCCGTACGCGTACCGCCAACGGGCCGATGAGCGATGTGCTGAGGAGCGATGTGCCTCTACGCGCCGGCCGGCTCCAGAAAGCCCTGCTCTACGAGGAGCCGGATCTGCGCGGGCGTGCGGTCCCGCAGCAATACGGGGTCCTCCCCCACCAGTTGGGCGATCGCGTCGAGGATCCGCCCGGCACTCAGTGTCCCGTCGCACACACCGGCGAAGCCCGCGCCCACCGTGTCCACCTTGGTGGCCCGCCGCATCCCGCGGTGCTGGCGCAGCACGACGTGCTCCGGGTCCTCGGCTCCGGGCAGCCCGACCTGCTCCTGCACGACCTCGTCCGCGAGCTTGAAGTGCCCTGCAAGCAGCGCGGCGTCGTCGTGCGCCCGCAGGAAGTCCTGGCGCGCGAAGAACTCCCGCACCGTCTCACCCAGCGGCTGTTCGACGGGGTGCGGCCACTCCTCGATGGTCACGGACGGCTCGGCCACACCGGACTTGCGGAGTGTGATCCACCCGAACCCGATCGCGCGCGTCTTGCGTGCGTCGAACTCGTCGAGCCACGCGTCGTACCGCGCCGCGTACTCCTCCGGGTCCGTGCGGTGGTCCCCGGCGTCCCGCAGCCACAGCTCGGCGTACTGCGTGACGTCCTGCACCTCACGCTGCACGATCCACGCGTCGCACCCGCGCGGCACCCAGGAACGGAGCCGCTCGGTCCACTCCTCGCCGTCCACGTGCTGCCAGTTGGCCAGGAAGTGCGCGTACCCCCCTTCGTTCAACCGCTCCCCCGCCTGCTGAACGAGCGACCGGCACAGATCGTCCCCGCCCATCCCGCCGTCGCGGTAGGTGAGCCGCGCTCCGGGGGAGATCACGAAGGGCGGATTGGACACGATCAGGTCGTACGTCTCATCGCCCACGGGTTCGAAGAGGGAGCCTTCCCGCAGGTCCGCCTCGGGAGCACCGGACAGGGCGAGGGTGAGCCGTGTGACGTGCAGCGCGCGGGGGTTGAGGTCGGTCGCGGTCACCCGGGTCGCGTGTTGCGCGGCGTGCAACGCCTGGATCCCGGAGCCGGTGCCGAGGTCGAGAGCGCTGGCCACCGGTGTACGCACCGTGAGCCCGGCGAGCGTCGTCGATGCCCCGCCGACGCCGAGTACGACCCCTTCGTCATGGCTGCCGATGCCTCCGGCGCCGCCGACCGCGCACCCCAGGTCCGAGACGATGAACCAGTCCTCGCCGCCCGGCCCTCCGTAGGGCCGCACATCCACGGTGGCCTTCAGCGCGCCCTCACCATCCGCCGCGGACAGCCAACCGCTCTCCAGTAGAGGGCCGACCGGCAGAACGGCCGCCACGCGCGCGTGCGGCACGGAACGCTGCAACAGGAAGAGCCGTACGAGCGTCTCCAGCGGCCCTTCGCCGCGGGTGGCCCGCAGCGCGGGCACGGTCTCGCTGCGCGCGAGAGCCGTGTAGGCAGGCGCCCCGAGCAGCTCGAGCAGCCCGTCAGCGGTGAAGTCGGCCGCCAGCAGGGCTTCCCGCAACTGGGCGGAGACGTCGGCACGATCGGACGAGGGCAGGGGGGCGCTAGCGATACTCACCCCCTCATTGTGACCCGATACGGCGTTCTGGGCGGTACCTGCCGTGCCCACCACTGCCGGGACAGCCAGACGCAACGCTGCCCCGGCGCCCGGGGTGGTCCCCATGGGCCGGGGCAGCAGGTCGAAGAAGGGGGCAACCCCTAGGCGGCGGAAGGCGTAGCGCTAGCCGACTTGCAGCTGTCCTGCTTGCCCATCGCCTTGCCCACCTCACCCTCCTGCAACTTCTCAAGCGCCTCGTTGCCGCTCTTGCTCAGCTTGTCCAGCTCCCCCGCGACGGTCTTGAGGCCGTCCGCGAAGTCCGCCTGGTTCTTGGTGTCCAGGCCGTCGACCTTCTTCTTCAGGTCGCCGTACGACTTGGAGATGGCGTTCAGTTCCTTGACCGCGTCGTCGGTCTTCTTCTGGCCGCCGTCGACCGGCGGGGCGCCCGCGTCCTTCACCGCGGCGCCCATCGCCTTGTAGGCGTCGGACATGTCCTGGAACGCCTTGGAGTCGGTCTTCTGGACGTCCTCCGGCGAGCTGTTGTCCGAGGTCTCCTTCTGGATCGCCGCGTTGGCGGCAGCGATCTTCTTCGACTGCGGCTGAACCGAGTCACAGACGTCCTTGGCCCAGGAGTCCAGCTTCTCGTTGCCGTCGTCGCTGCAGCCCGACAGCGCCAGTACCAGTACCGCACCGCCGGACAGTGCGGCTGCAAGCTTCTTGTTCACCGGATTGGTCCCTTCCATGGCTCTCGGCCCCGGAACTTACACGCCAACTGGGCTACAACCGCATGCCGGGGGTCCGGTACCACCCCTATTGAAGCCATTTGCACCAAGCAGAGAGCGCGAGAGAAGGCTCACGAGACATTCACCGGGTGCACGAAGGGCGGACGCCGCGTCAAAACGCGCCGCCCGCCCCTGTGTTGGGCAGAGTCTGACCCGGTGTTACGAGACCACGGTTGCCGGGTCAGCCGGTTTGCCTACCCGTTCCGCACCACCCGCCTCCTCGTCGCCCACGGCGATGCCCCGCCTCTTGGAGACGTACACCGCGCCGATGATGACCAGGATCGAGAGCACGGCGATCACTGCCCGCACCCCCGCGCTCGCGTCGTCCCCGTAGCTGAACTGGACGACCGCGGGCGCGATGAGCAGCGCCACCAGGTTCATCACCTTCAGGAGCGGGTTGATCGCCGGTCCCGCGGTGTCCTTGAACGGGTCACCGACGGTGTCACCGATCACCACAGCGGCATGGGCCTCACTGCCCTTGCCGCCGTGGTGGCCGTCCTCGACGAGTTTCTTCGCGTTGTCCCAGGCGCCCCCGGAGTTGGCGAGGAAGACCGCCATGAGCGTGCCCGTGCCGATCGCGCCCGCCAGGAACGAGCCGAGCGCGCCGACGCCGAGCGAGAAGCCGACCGCGATCGGCGTGAGCACGGCGAGCAGACCTGGCGTGGCCAGCTCGCGCAGCGCGTCCTTGGTGCAGATGTCGACGACGCGCCCGTACTCCGGTTCCTCGGAGTAATCCATGATCCCGGGGTGCTCGCGGAACTGCCGCCGCACTTCGTAGACCACCGCTCCGGCCGACCGCGACACCGCGTTGATCGCAAGCCCCGAGAAGAGGAAGACGACCGCGGCGCCCAGGATCAGGCCGACCAGGTTGTTGGGCTGAGAGATGTCCATCACGAGGTTCATCGGGGCGCCGTCGCCCATTTTCTCGCCGACGTCCTTGGCCGCGGTCGCGATGGCGTCGCGATACGAGCCGAAGAGCGCCGAGGCGGCGAGGACGGCCGTGGCGATGGCGATGCCCTTGGTGATGGCCTTGGTGGTGTTGCCGACGGCGTCCAGGTCGGTGAGCACCTGCGCGCCGGCGCCCTCGACGTCACCGGACATCTCGGCGATGCCCTGCGCGTTGTCGGAGACCGGACCGAAGGTGTCCATGGCGACGATCACGCCGACCGTGGTGAGCAGGCCGGTTCCGGCGAGCGCCACCGCGAACAGGGCGAGCATGATCGACGTACCGCCGAGCAGGAACGCCCCGTACACGCCGAGCCCGATCAGGAGCGCGGTGTAGACGGCCGATTCGAGGCCGATCGAGATGCCTGCCAGGACGACGGTGGCCGGACCGGTGAGCGACGTCTTGCCGATGTCCTTCACCGGCCGCCGGGTGGTCTCCGTGAAGTACCCGGTGAGCTGCTGGATCAGCGCTGCCATGACGATGCCGATCGCGACGGCGACGACCGCGAGAACCCGCGGGTCTCCGTCGTGAGCCGCGATCGCCGCGTCCGTTACGCCGTCCAGGTCCGCGTACGACGACGGCAGGTAGACGAAGACCGCCGCGGCCACGAGCACCAGCGAAATGATCGCCGAGATGAAGAATCCGCGGTTGATGGCGGTCATCCCGCTGCGGTCGGAGCGCCGTGGCGCCACCGCGAAGATCCCGATCATCGCCGTCACGACGCCGATCGCCGGAACGATCAGCGGGAAGGCGAGTCCGGAGTCGCCGAACGCGACCTTGCCGAGGATCAGCGCGGCGACCAGGGTCACCGCGTACGACTCGAAGAGGTCGGCGGCCATTCCCGCGCAGTCGCCGACGTTGTCGCCCACGTTGTCGGCGATGGTCGCGGCATTCCTCGGGTCGTCCTCAGGAATGCCCTGCTCGACCTTGCCGACCAGGTCGGCGCCGACGTCGGCGGCCTTGGTGAAGATGCCGCCGCCCACACGCATGAACATCGCGATCAGCGCCGCCCCGAGGCCGAAGCCCTCCAGGACCTTCGGCGCGTCGGCCGCGTAGACGAGCACCACACAGGAGGCGCCCAGAAGACCGAGCCCCACCGTGAACATGCCGACAACGCCGCCCGTGCGGAAAGCGATCTTCATGGCCTTGTGCGAAACAGCGGTGAGATCCTTTTCGGGTTCACCTTCCGCAGGCGTGGCCTCTCGTGCGGCTGCCGCCACACGCACATTGCTGCGTACGGCGAGCCACATGCCGATATAGCCGGTGGTCGCCGAGAACACCGCACCGATCAAGAAGAAGATCGATCGGCCGGCACGCTGATTCCAGTCGTCTGCGGGCAGCAGCATGAGCAGGAAGAACACCACGACGGCGAAAACACCGAGAGTGCGCAACTGCCTGCCCAGATAGGCATTGGCGCCCTCCTGGATCGCCTTCGCGATCTTCTTCATGCTGTCGGTGCCCTCGTCGGCCGCGAGCACCTGGCGTACGAGCACCCAGGCGACCGCGAGGGCCGCCACCGCGACGGCCGCGATGACCATCACGATGAGGCGATTGTCGTCGGTCAGTACTGCGGCTGCGAAGGTTGAGGGGTGGTCAAACTGATGAGGGGTAGAAAGCCCCGCCATTCGTCCTCCTTGACGCCTGGGGTGAGCTCAAGATGTGGACGGATTGTAGGTAGCGGAACCTGATCAAAACAGAGTGCCGCAAACGGAATTGGCGCGAGATTGCTCCCCAGCAAATGATCGCGACCACAGATTGACCCCGAAAGCGGTAATGCCCCAAAACCGTTGACGGCACCTGGCAGTCCCGAGGCAATTGACCGGGGCAATGATCAGAAAAGAAAAAGGCCCTGCTCCCGAACCGGGAGCAAGACCTTGGTCTGGCGGGGCAGAGCCGAAGCTCGCCGGATCAGAGAAGCGGCGCCGGGGCCGTCGGCCACGTCATCCGGATGAGACCGCCGCCCTCGCCTGCGGTGACCTCCACGTCGTCCACTAGCCCGCTGATGACGGCGAGACCCATCTCGTCCTCACCCTCGGCCTCCAGATCGTCGGCCCCACCGGACCCCGAACCGGGTGCCCGGTCGCCGGGAGTCGCGTGGGGTGCCTCGTCGCCCACCTCGATGGAGAACTGCTTCTCGTCCTCGATCAAGGCGACCCGCACCGGCGCCGACACGCCGTTGCTCTGGTGCAGCCCCACGGCACGCGTGCAGGCCTCGCCGACAGCGAGTCTGACCTCGTCGAGGACGGCCTCGTCCACTCCGGCCCTGCGCGCGACCGCCGCCGCCACGAGCCGAGCGGTCCTGACGTGCTCGGGCAGCGCGCTGAAGCGGAGTTCAACGGTGGCCATGCATCCCCCTCGGACATACGCGCGTGCTGTCAGGGGGCCGGGCCGAGGGCCCGGTCCCCTGCTGTTCTGCCACTCCCGGGCCGAGCAAGCAGCCGACCCGGGACATCCGGCTCTCAGTCGGTGGCCGCGACCGCTTCCTCGACCGAGGTGTGAATGGGGAACACCTTGGTCAGGCCGGTGATGCGGAAGATCTTCAAAATACGTTCCTGGTTGCAGACCAGGCGCAGCGAGCCCTCATGGGCACGCACCCGCTTCAGGCCGCCGACCAGCACGCCGAGCCCGGTGGAGTCGAGGAAGTCCACGCCCTCCATGTCGACGACCAGGTGGAAACTGCCGTCGTTCACCAACTCGACCAACTGTTCGCGCAACTTGGGCGCGGTATAAACATCGATTTCGCCACCGACCTCGACGACCGTACGATCGCCGACGGTACGGGTCGACAGGGACAGGTCCACGGATCCTCCAGCACCTTGCTATCGAGCGGTCATCCCTCGGGACACCTCGGCAGAGCCCCCAGGACGGATCGCCAGCCGCGATGGCATTCAATCACTTACAGGCAGGCGTGCACGACGCCTTGGGACCATTGTCCATCCCGCCAGTGACACACTCGGTGCCGATGGCCAACTTTTCTCCGCCGGGAGGACCCTCCACGGGCGCCCCGGTACGCACGTCTCCACGGACGGTCCTGGACCGGCTCACCGCGGGGCCGAGCCGTGCTTCGCGCGTCACTCATACGGAGCACTTGCCCCCGCGCGAGGCTCGATATGCAGTCTGGCCTGATCGCATCCGTTCGGAAGTCGTCGCCGCGGTCCAATCGGCCGGGATCGAGCATCCCTGGGCCCACCAGGCACTCGCCGCCGAGCACGCCCTGGACGGCGAGTCGGTCATCGTCGCCACCGGCACCGCCTCGGGAAAGTCGCTGGCGTACCTCACGCCCGTGCTCTCGGCCCTCCTGGACGGCTCGGAGGCCCCGAACGGCCGCGGCGCGACCGCGCTGTACCTGGCCCCGACGAAGGCGTTGGCCGCCGACCAGCGCCGCGCCGTGCGCGAGCTCGCCGCGCCGCTGGGCAACGCGGTCCGCCCCGCCGTGTACGACGGCGACACCCCCGTCGAAGAACGCGAATGGGTACGTCAGTACGCCAACTACGTCCTGACCAATCCCGACATGCTGCACCGCGGGATACTCCCGTCCCACCCCCGCTGGTCCTCCTTCCTGCGCGCCCTGCGCTATGTCGTCATCGACGAGTGCCACACCTACCGCGGCGTCTTCGGCTCGCACGTCGCCCAGGTCCTGCGCCGCCTGCGCCGCCTCTGCGCCCGCTACGGCTCCGACCCCGTCTTCCTCCTCGCCTCCGCCACCTCCGCCGACCCCGCCATCGCCGCGGAACGCCTCACCGGGCTCCCGGTGAAGGAGGTCGCCGACGACGCCTCACCCCGCGGCGACCTCGTCTTCGCCCTCTGGGAACCCCCGCTCACCGATCTCCACGGCGAGAAGGGTGCCCCCGTCCGCCGCACCGCCACCGCCGAGACGGCGGACCTCCTGACCGACCTGGCCGTCCAGGGCGTCCGCTCAGTCGCCTTCGTACGGTCCCGGCGCGGCGCCGAGCTGATCGCGGTGATCGCCCAGGAACGCCTCGCCGAGGTCGACCGCTCCCTCGCCCGCCGCGTGGCCGCCTACCGGGGTGGATATCTCCCCGAGGAACGCCGCGCCCTGGAGCGGGCCCTGCACTCCGGGGAACTCCTCGGCCTCGCGGCCACCACCGCCCTCGAACTCGGCGTGGACGTCTCCGGGTTGGACGCCGTGATCATCTGCGGCTATCCGGGGACCCGCGCCTCGCTCTGGCAACAGGCGGGGCGTGCGGGACGCTCCGGGCAGGGCGCGCTGGCCATCCTCGTCGCCCGCGACGACCCGCTGGACACGTATCTCGTCCACCACCCCGAAGCGCTGTTCGACCAGCCGGTGGAGTCGACGGTCCTCGACCCCGACAATCCGTACGTCCTCGCGCCCCACCTCTGCGCGGCCGCCGCGGAACTCCCGCTCACGGACGACGACTTGGCGCTCTTCGGCCCGGCCGCCGAGGACCTGCTCCCGCAGCTGGAGGCCGCGAAGCTGCTGCGCCGCCGCACGAAGGCCTGGCACTGGACCCGCAGGGAGCGGGCGGCCGACCTCACCGACATCCGCGGCGAGGGCGGGAAGCCCATCCAGATCGTCGAGGAGGGCACGGGGCGGCTGCTCGGCACCGTCGACGAGTCCGCCGCGCACACCGCCGTCCACGAGGGCGCGGTCCACCTCCACCAGGGCCGCACGTATCTCGTGCGCCGCCTTGACCTGGAGGACTCGGTCGCCCTGGTCGAGGAGGCCGGTCCGCCGTACTCCACGACCGCCCGCGACACGACGGCCATCTCCATCCTGGAAACGGACACCGAGATCCCCTGGGGCTCGGGCCGCCTCTGCTACGGCTCCGTCGAGGTCACCAACCAGGTCGTCTCCTTCCTGCGCCGCAAGCTGATCACCGGCGAGGTGCTCGGCGAGACCAAGCTGGATCTGCCGCCCCGCACGCTGCGCACCCGCGCGGTCTGGTGGACGGTCACCGAGGACCAGCTGGACGCCGCCCGCGTCAATCCGGAGATCCTCGGCGGCGCCCTGCACGCCGCCGAGCACGCCTCCATCGGCATGCTGCCGCTCTTCGCGACCTGCGACCGGTGGGACATCGGCGGCGTCTCCGTGCCGCTGCATCCGGACACGCTCCTGCCGACCGTCTTCGTGTACGACGGCCACCCCGGCGGGGCGGGCTTCGCCGAGCGGGCCTTCCACACGGCCCGCGAATGGCTGACCGCCACCCGCCAGGCCATCGCCTCCTGCGAGTGCGAGGCCGGCTGCCCCTCCTGCATCCAGTCCCCGAAATGCGGCAACGGCAACGACCCCCTGCACAAACGCGGCGCGATCCGCCTCCTCACCACCCTCCTCAAGGACGCCCCCACCCCCTGAGGGGCCTCGGTCGACCGCTGCGGAGCTCGCTTCCGGCGGCCTCAGCGGCGCCGCGTACGCACCCGGTCGCCGCCCGGCAGAGCGCCCCGCCCGCGCCTCAGGGCTCTCCTCAGCAGGGGCCACAAGGGGGCCTGACGGGCCTGGGGCAGCTCGCGCCGACCGCACGTCCGGGTGTCGCCCGGCGTGCGCCACAGCACCTGCCCCCGGGTCCGGAGCCGGGCCTGGCGCAATCGGGCCCGCCGGGCCCGCCCTGGATCTGACCTCCGTCATGAACGGGCCGAAGCCGGCCTCCGCAGTGGCGTCCGCGATCTCGCCGTGCACTGCGCACCGCACCAGACGCGTCCCCTGCGCCTCGGCCACCCGCCCGGCCCTCGCGCACGCCCCGGAGCGCCCCTCCATCCAGTGGTCCGCGGCTGCGAGCGCCGCCAAGTCGGCGGCGCCGCCCGCTCGGTGGCGGGCGACGATCACCTGCCCCATCGCGAGCACCGCGCCACAGACCACGCACAGCACGGCCATCACGACGACGACCCACACCGTGGCCGCTCCCCGGTCCGATGCCGGTCCGGCAGCTCGGCAGCCGGCCCACCCCCTCATGCGCCCACCCCCACCGTCTCCTCCGCCAACGCCACCGCCTCCGACCGCACCCGCAGCCCGAGCCCCAGTGCCTCAGGACCCGGCGAGTCCGCCACGACCTCCACCCGCACCAGGTCGCCGTCACGCCGCACGGCCACCTCCGCTCCACGCGGCGCCGCCTGCCGAGCCGCCGCCACCGCCGCGCTCTCGGGGTCCTGCCGGGCCATCGCGCGCGCCCCGGCCCGCGCCGCGTCCACGCACTGGATCTGCGCGGAGGCGGTCAGCAACGCCCAGACCAGCGCCATCGTGAACAGCACCAGCGTGGGCAGCACCACGGCCGCCTCAGCCGTCACGAACCCCCGGTCCCCACAACGGCCCCGGCCGCCCCGCGCCCCCTCAGAACTGGACATCGAGCGCCTTCTCCACGACGGCCTGCAACGCGGCCTTGACCTGCCCGCTCGTCACCACCTTGTAGAGCAGTCCGGCGAACCCCACCGCCGCGATCAGTCCCATCGCGTACTCCGAAGTGACCATCCCCGCGTCCCCTTGCACCGCACGCGCCTTGCGCCGCAGTGCCCGTGCACACAGCTGTCCCCACATCTCAACCCCCGTGAAATTTCCGTACGTTCTGTCATCGAGACATCAACACGTCGAGCTGCTCAGATGCCGCTCAACAACCCACCCGCCAGGCCGATCACCACGGGCAGCACTCCCACCGCGATGAACGCGGGCAAGAAGCACAGCCCCACCGGCGCCGTCATCAGAACTCCGGCCCTGCGCGCCGCCGCAGTGGCCATGCGCCCCCGCTCCGCCCGGCAGTCAGCGGCGAGGCGCGCCACCGGCTCCGCCGCCGGAGCCCCCGAGTCCCCCGCCCGCTCAAGGAGGCGAGCCAGTGCTCCCGCGCCCGGTATCGCGCCCAGCCTCCGCCACGCGTCGGCTGGTTCACCGCCGAGCCGCACCTCCGCGGCCCCCTGCCCGAGCCGCTCCCCGACAGGCCCCTTCAGGGCATCGCCGACCGCCTGAGCGGCCACGACGGGCCCGGCCCCCGCAGCGACGCAGGCCGCCAACAGGTCCGCTGCCAAGGGAAGTTGCCGAGCCGCCTCCACCGCGTCGAACTCGGCGACGCGAGCGCCCCGCCCCCGCCACCAACGCCACACCCCGTACCCGGCACCCAACCCCACCAGGCACCCCGGAACCCCGCCCACCAGCACCCACCCGGCACTCACCGCCCCGGCCACCGCCGCCCACCCCCGCACCGCGCCCCGCCACCGGAACCACTGCCTCCGCGAGCCCCCTGGCAGCCGGTCCGCCACCCCCAGTACGACCCCTGAACGCCCCCGCACCGCCCGTTCACGCCGCGCCGCAAGGGCAGCCGACATCAGCCACAGCACGGCCACCGCACCCCACACGGTCACCCCCAGCTCCTGGACAACGTGGTTCATCGCTCCTCCGCCCCTCGTACGATCCGCAGCGCCCACCACACGCCGACCCCCTCCAACGCCCCGCCCACCGCCAGGCACCCGAGCCCCGCCCCGGTGTGCAGCAACACCCGCAGGGGCGCCGCACCCAGCGCGCTCCCCATGAGCAGTCCGAGGACCGGCAGCCCCGCGAGCATCACCGCCGTCGACCGAGCTCCCGCCAACTGGGCCCGAAGATCGGACCGTTGATCCCGCTCCGCCCGCAGCGCGCCCTCCAGCCGCTCAAGCCCCGCCGCGAGCCCCGCACCGCGGTCCACCGCCACCCGCCAGCACGCCGCGAGCCCCACAAGACCCCGCGCCCCCGGCTCCCGCGCCGCCTCCTCAAGCGCCCCCGGAACATCCCCGCCGAACCGCGCCGCCGCCAGCACGCCGGCCCGCGCCTCGCCGAGCCCGAGGCCGAGGCCCCGGTCGACCGCCGCGGCCCGCAGTGCCTCTCCCGGCTGCCGCCCGGCCCGCACCTCTCCCGCGAGCGCCCCGCACAACGCGATCACCGCGGTGGCCCGGCGCTCGCTTTCCAGCCGCGCGTCCCTGCCTCGCCGTACGCGCCGTATCAGCGGCACCCCGGCCGCTCCCAGGACCAGCGGCAGTACCGAATCCCCGAGCAGCGCGACCACCGCGCCGCCCGCCAGAGCCCACCACTCGTGCCGCATCCGGCTGCCCGCGCGGCCCACCGCCCTCCGCCACGCCGAAGCCACCGGCTCGGCCTCGCCGCCGCCCACGAGCACCGCCCGCGTCCGCCGGCGTCCTCGGTCCCGCCCGACCACCAGCCAGGCCGCGCTTCCCGCACACACTGCCGCCGCCACCCCCGCCACACTCATCCCCCACCACTCCAACCACCGCTCACCAAAAGCGAGTTCAGCCGCTCCCAGCCACGCTCCCGGACAAACTCCCTCTCGCCCCATCGCAGGGCAGGGACCGTCACCACGAGGCCCGACGCATCGCGTTCCAGGACATGCACCTCGGCGATCCGCCGCCGACCGGCCCGGTCCCGTACGAGATGGAGCACCACGGACAAAGCGGCCGCCAGCTGACTGTGCAGAGCGGCGCGGTCGAGTCCTGCCGCCGTCCCCAGCGCCTCCAGGCGGGCGGGCACGTCCCCCGCGGCGTTGGCGTGGACCGTGCCGCAGCCGCCCTCATGGCCCGTGTTCAGAGCGGCCAGAAGATGGACCACCTCCGCGCCCCGCACTTCGCCCACGACCAGCCGGTCGGGGCGCATCCGCAGCGCCTGCCGCACCAGGACGTCCAGGCCGACCTGACCGGCCCCCTCCTGGTTCGCTGGCCTGGCCTCCAGGCGCACCACATGCGGGTGATCCGGGCGCAGCTCCGCCGAATCCTCGGCGAGCACGATCCGCTCCCCCGGCCCGACGAGACCGAGGAGCGCGCTCAGCAGCGTCGTCTTGCCCGATCCCGTCCCGCCACTGATCAAGTAGGAGAGCCGGGCGTCGAGCAGCGCCCTCAGCAATCGGTCGCCGCCCGGCGGCACCGTCCCCGCCGCGGTCAGTTCCGCGAGGGTGAAGGCCCGGGGCCGTACGACACGCAGGGAGAGGCAGGTCGACCCGACGGCGACCGGGGGCAGCACGGCGTGGAGGCGGGTGCCGTCCGGGAGCCGTGCGTCCACCCAGGGCCTGGCGTCGTCGAGCCTGCGCCCTGCCACGGCCGCGAGCCGCTGCGCCAGCCGCCGCACCGCCGCCGCGTCCTCGAAGGACACGCTGGTCAGCTCCAGGCCCCCGCCGCGGTCCACCCACACCCGGTCGGGCGCGGACACCAGCACATCGGTCACCGAGTCGTCCGCGAGCAATGTCTCCAGGGGCCCCGCGCCCACCAGCTCCGATCGCAGCCGCGCCGCCGCGCCCAGGACTTCCGCGTCACCGAGCACTCTGCCCTGGGCGCGCAGCGCCTCGGCCACGCGGGCCGGGGTCGGCTCCGTCCCGTTCTCCGCGAGCCACTGACGCACCCCGTCCAGCATCCTGGCCCCGACGACGGCGCTCATGAGCCGCCTCCGGTGGCGTCGACCGGAACGCGGTCCCAGAAGGCCGTGCAGAACCGCGCCAGCGGCCCTCGCGCGACGCCTCCGGGCGGCATTCCTCCGGCCTGCGCGGCCAACAGGCCCGGCTCCCTCGGCAGTTCCCCGACGAGTGGCAGCCCGACGAGCCGCGCGACCTCCTCCGCGTCGAATCCACCGAAGCCGTCGATTCCGCCGCCTCCCGCGCGCCCGGCGCCGCCCCTGCCGACCACCGCCCGCAGGTCCCGCAGCACCATCCCCGCCGCCGAAGCGACCCGCCTGGCCCCCGCCACCGCGCGCAGCTCCGCGGGCACCACCAGGAGCCCCAGATCCACCTGGGCAAGCGCCTCGGCCACTCCTTCGTCCACGCGGCGCGGCAGATCCACGACCACCACCCCGCCCCGCCTGCGGGCCGCGGCGATCACCGCCCGCATGGCCTCGGGCGCGATGACCACCGCGTCGCCCCGATCCCAGCTCAGGACCCGCAGGGAATGCAGCTCGGGCAGCGACTCCTCGAGCGCGCCCCCGCCGACACGGCCCCTGGACTGCGCGAAGGCGGGCCAGCGGAGTCCGTCGGCAGCTTCGCCGCCGAGCAGCACATCGAGCCCGCCGCCGAGCGGGTCGGCGTCCACGAGCATCGTGCGCCGCCCCGCGCGGGCCGCCGTGACGGCCAGCGCGCAGGCCAGCGTCGAGGCGCCTGCTCCCCCGCTCCCGCCGATCACTCCCACCGTGAGCGCGGGCCGCCCCACGCCCTCGGCGACATCGGCGATGCGGTCCACGAGCCATCGCTCGCCGTCGGGCAGGACCAGCACGTGATCGGCACCGATCTCCACCGCGCGCTGCCAGACCCCCGAGTCGTCCTGGTCCCGCCCGACCAGCACGACACCGCGCCTGCGCACGGCGCCCCGCACCCGGTCCACCGCGTCGTCCCCGACCAGGACCAGGGGCGCCGCGTCCCAGCCGCCTCTGCGCTCCGGCACGCCGTGCTGCACCTCGGGCCGCGCCCCCGCCGCGGCGCACAGCCGCAGCAGGTCGTCCAGCAGGTCCACATCTTCCGTGACGATCAGCGGTCCGCCCTGCCGTCCATCGGACGACGGCGGCCCTTCACGTGTAATCACTCCAGCCACGATCTCCAGCCCCCTCTCACTGCAAGCCCGTTGAATGCCGCGTTCCACATCAGCGATGAGCCGGCCAAAGCAATCCGGCCATGAACTTCGCGTGCAGAACGAGCGGAATCAGCGTGCAGCGATCCGGGATAACGTGTGGATCTTGGTCAATAACTGTGGACAAGACAGGGTCTGTGAATATCCCCTTCACCCATACCGGTGACATCCCGAAGACTTCCGCAGAGCAGCCTGACGACTACGCACAGTGACGGATCTTGGGCATGAAAAAAGATCGCCGGAACGGCTGCCAGAAGGCGCCAGGCGATCAGATGAGGGTTGGAAGAGGCCCTGAAAACCCATCCGGACATGCGACGACCCCCGCCGGGGGGGAGAGCGGGGGTCGTCCCCACGGTCCGACTCGGGGGGGGAGGAGCCAGACCGGGTTAGCACGGTCGCGAACGATCCGTGACTTCCATGGTGTACCCGAGAGCCTTCTCAGGCAAACCCACGCGCCTCACCTTACGCCGAATGGTGGGCGCCTATGCTCGGCCTCGTGGAAAACCACTCCTTGCCTCGCACAGCCGCCTTCTTTGACCTGGACAAGACGGTCATTGCGAAGTCGAGCACACTCACCTTCAGCAAGTCGTTCTACCAAGGCGGGCTGATCAACCGCAGGGCGGTACTCCGAACCGCATATGCACAGTTCGTCTTCCTCGCCGGCGGAGCCGACCACGACCAGATGGAGCGGATGCGCGAGTACCTGTCCGCGCTCTGCCGCGGATGGAACGTGCAGCAGGTCAAGGAAATCGTCGCCGAGACGCTGCACGACCTGATCGACCCGATCATCTACGACGAAGCGGCGTCCCTCATCGAGGAGCACCACACCGCAGGCCGGGACGTCGTCATCGTCTCCACCTCGGGCGCGGAGGTCGTCGAGCCGATCGGCGAACTGCTCGGCGCGGACCGGGTGGTGGCGACCCGGATGGTGGTCGGCGACGACGGCTGCTTCACCGGCGAGGTGGAGTACTACGCCTACGGCCCCACCAAGGCGGCCGCGATCAAGGAGCTCGCGGACTCCGAGGGGTACGACCTCGACCGCTGCCACGCCTACAGCGACTCGGCGACAGACCTCCCCATGCTCGAAACCGTGGGGTATCCGCACGCGGTGAACCCCGATCGCGCACTGCGCCGCGAGGCTCTCGCGCGCGAGTGGCCGATTCTCGACTTCCACCGGCCGGTACGGCTCAAGGAGCGGCGCCAGGGGCCGTCCCGCCCCGCGCTCGTCGCGGCGGCGGCCGTGGGTGCCGCAGCGGCCACCGCGGGCCTCGTGTGGTTCGTGAGCCGCCGCCGGACCTCACGTGCCCGATTCACCCTTATTTGAACCTAAAAGTAAAGAAGTAGTGCCAGCACTTCCGCTTACCCCAGGACAGGAGTACAAAGGAGTCAACGGCCCGCGAGACCAAGGACATCCGAGAGGATTACCTTTAAACGCAACCAAGGCCCCACGGACCGATGCATGAACACCGAGCACCCACGCGACGTCGACCCGTCGATTACGGGCCAGCCGCACCAGGTAACGGGCTAAGTTCCCGACCTGATGGGCAACTTTCGAGGACGCTTGGTAACACGGTGAACATGCCAGCGGCGGTACGAGAACTCGTACCGCCGCATCCCTGTTCAGGGCCCCTTCGCGCAGGACCTCTCCCCACGCAGACGCCTCAGGCCGCGCCGCGCTGCATCGCCTCGCAGACCGCCGTCGACTCCCTGACGCCCAGTTCGACCGCACGCCCGCAGTGGGCGATCCAGGCGGCCATGCCCTCCGGCGTCCCGGACGCGTAGCCGTCGAGCGCCCCCACGTAGGCCGCCCGCCCCTGTTCCGCATGACCGGCCTCGGCCGGGCAGACGGACTTCGGGTCGAGCCCGCTGCCCACCAGGACGATGCGCTCGGCCGCCCGCGCGACCAGGCCGTTGTGCGAGCCGAAGGGGCGCAGGCTGAGCAGCTCGCCGTGCACCACGGCCGCCGTGACGAGAGCCGGCGCGGAGCCCCCCGCGATGATCAGCTGCGAGAGCCCCTCCAGGCGGCCCGCCACCTCGTCGGAGTCCGGCACATCCAGCTCGACCAGCGGCTCGTCGACCGGCTCACCGGCCAGCCGCGGCCGCCCCGCCGCCTCGTCGTTCTCCGCGGCGGCCACCAGATGGAGGCGCGCGAGGACCCGGAGCGGTGACTGCCGCCAGATGGACAGGAGTTGACCGGCCTCCGCGGTCAGCCGCAGGGCCGCGCCGATCGTGCGGGCCTCGCCGTCGCCACTGAAGTCACTGCGTCGGCGTACCTCTTCGAGTGCCCAGTCGGCCCCGGAGAGCGCCGCCGAGCCGCGGGCGCCGCGCAGGGCCGCCTCGGAGGTCACCTCATTGCTGCGGCGCCGCATGATCCGGTGGCCGTAGACCCGGTCCACGGCCTTGCGCACGGAGTCCACGGAGTCGGCCACGCCGGGCAGGGCGCCCAGGGCCGCGAGCGGATCGGCTGTCGTACTCATGAGTACGACCCTACGCACCCCTGGGGCCCGCCCCACGAAGGAGTGGTCTTCTTCACGCCGCATCGATACGGCAGGTGATCGTCCGGCTACCCTTGGTGAACATGAAGATCGCTTTCGTAGGGAAGGGCGGCAGCGGCAAGACCACGCTGTCCTCGCTCTTCATCCGCCACCTCGCCGCCACCGGAGCACCGGTCCTCGCGGTGGACGCCGACATCAACCAGCACCTGGGCCCCGCGCTCGGCCTCGACGAGGCGGAAGCCGCCGCCCTGCCCGCCATGGGCGCGCGACTCCCCCTCATCAAGGAGTACCTGCGGGGCTCCAATCCGCGGATCGCATCCGCCGACACGATGATCAAGACGACACCGCCCGGCGAGGGCTCGCGGATCCTGCGGGTGCGCGAGGACAACCCCGTGTACGACGCGTGTGCGCGGCCGGTGGAACTCGACGACGCAGCCGTGCGTTTGATGGTCACAGGGCCGTTCACCGAAGCCGACCTCGGTGTCGCCTGCTACCACTCCAAGACGGGGGCGGTGGAGCTGTTCCTGAACCACCTGGTCGACGGGCGCGAGGAGTACGCGGTCGTCGACATGACCGCGGGTTCGGACTCCTTCGCGTCCGGCATGTTCACCCGCTTCGACATGACGTTCCTGGTGGCCGAGCCGACCCGGAAGGGGGTCTCCGTCTATCGCCAGTACAAGGAATACGCACGCGACTTCGGCGTCGACCTCAAGGTCGTCGGCAACAAGGTGCAGGGCCAGGACGACGTCGACTTCCTGCGCGAGCAGGTGGGCGACGACCTCCTGGTGACGGTCGGGCACTCGGACTGGGTGCGCGCCATGGAGAAGGGCCGCCCGCCCCGGTTCGAGTTCCTCGAGGAGGACAACCGCCGTTCCCTGCAAGCACTTCAGAGCGCCGTCGACACCTCGTACGACCGCAGGGACTGGGATCGCTACACCCGTCAGATGGTCCACTTCCATCTGAAGAACGCGCAGAGCTGGGGCAACGAGAGGACGGGTGCCGACCTGGCTGCCCAGGTCGACCCCGACTTCGTGCTGCGTGAGCGGACCGTGGCCACGGCCTGAACTCCCGCAGGGGAGTTACGGCTTGGCTGCCGGGGCGCCCGGTACGCCCTTCGGGGCCGGTGCGGGCTGGGCGGAGAGGTAGGACGCCCAGCCCTCCTTCGGGGCCTTGCCGACCGGGAGCTTGGTGAGGCGCTCCACGGTCTGCGGGTCCTGGGCGTCGAGCCAGTCGGCGAGTTGACGGAAGGAGACGCAGCGCACTTCGCGCTTGGTGCAGACCGACTCGATCGTCTCCTCGATGGCGCGCATGTACGTGCCGCCGTTCCAGGACTCGAAGTGGTTGCCGATGATCAGCGGGGCGCGGTTGCCCTTGTAGGCGCGGTCGAAGCCCTGGAGGAGGCCGTCACGCATCTGGTCGCCCCAGTACTCGTGCTTGCTGGGGTCGCCCTGCGACGTCGTGCCCGACTGGTTCACCATGAAGTTGTAGTCCATGGTCAGCGTCTCGAAGTTACGGCCGGGGACAGGGACCAGCTGCATCGACAGGTCCCAGAGGCCTTCCTTCTTCTTGGGCCAGACCTGGTTGTTGACGCCGCTGGTGTCGTAGCGGAAGCCCAGCTCGCGAGCCGCCCGCATGAAGTTCTTCTGGCCTTCGAGACAGGGCGTGCGGGCGCCGATGAGTTCCTTGTCGTAGTCGAACGGCAGCGGCTGCGCCTTCTTCATGCCCGTGTTCGTCTTCCAGGCCTTCACGAAGGACTTGGCCTGCTTGATCTCGCTCTTCCAGTCGGTGACCGACCACTCGCCCACACCGCGGCCGGCACCGCAGAAGTGGCCGTTGAAGTGGGTGCCGACCTCGTTGCCCTCGAGCCAGGCACCGCGGAGCTGCTTAACGGTGTCCTTGATTCCCTTGCGGTCGTTGAAGCCGATGTCCGAGCTGCCTGCCGTGTGCTGCGGCGGTTCGTAGAGCTTCCGCTTCGACTCGGGGAGCATGTACACGCCGCTGAGGAAGTACGTCATCGTGGCGTCGTTCCGCTTGGCCACCTTGCGGAAGTGCGAGAAGAGCTTCTGGCTGTCCTCGCCCGCGCCGTCCCAGGAGAACACCACGAACTGGGGCGGCTTCTGGCCGGGTCTCAGACGGGTGGGCTCGGGCAGGTGCGGCTGCCGGCCGGTGAAGGCGGTGGAGCCGTCACCGATCATGCGGACCGCGCTCTTGGGGGCCGGGGCGGGCGCTGCCTTTTTGGCGCCCGGCGCGCCTGGCTTGGCGCCGGTGTCGCCGCTCGAGCAACCGGCCAGTACCGCGACGGATGCCACGAGGGCGGTGATGCCCGCGGCGATCCGCTGGATCCTCTGGGTGGCGGCCATCTTCCGCCCACCTTCTTCCTTCACGTCGGCTTCGAATCGGGGCCCGGCCGCAGCGACACTGCGGGGACCCCACGGGGGGCACTTCAGGGGTCACCACCGGAGGTGGTTGGGCAGGAATTGCCCGGAAATGACCCATAGCGCCGCCAACGTCGCACGGAGGCATGAAGCAGACGTTCCGACAAGCCGACGAATAGCTTTATTCACCCTTCGGGGTGATCTAGTGCCCCATTTGCCCCGCTTGTCTATCCGAGACCTTTACTCTCCATTACGATTCGTTTACCGAGAGTTGAGAAATCCCGCCGCTGCAACGCCGTGACCCACGGCCGCGACCCGCCCTCCGGAGACCTCCCGGAGGACCCCTTGTCCCGCGACCGCGCCGCCCCGGAGGAGACGGGAAACCATGTCTGCCTGCGTCCCCACCCACGCCACCGACTCGGCCCACGCATCACGCGACCACGAGCCCCACGCGCCGCCGCCCGGCAGGTTCCGCAAGTTCCGTAAGTTCCGCATCGCCGGCGCCGACGTCTCCGCGTCCATCGCCGTCTTCCTGATCGCCCTGCCGCTGTCCCTCGGCATCGCGCTCGCCACCGGAGCACCGCTCCAGGCGGGCCTCGTGGCAGCCGCCGTCGGCGGCCTGGTCGCCGGCTGGATCGGCGGATCACCGCTGCAGGTCAGCGGCCCCGCCGCAGGGCTCACGGTCGTCACCGCCGACCTCATCCACCAGTACGGCTGGCGGACGACCTGCGCCATCACCGTCCTCGCCGGAATCGCCCAACTCGGCCTCGGCTGCCTGCGCGTGGCCCGCTCGGCGCTCGCCGTCAGCCCCGCCGTCGTGCACGGCATGCTGGCCGGCATCGGCGTCGCCATCGCCGTCGCCCAGCTGCACATCGTGCTCGGCGGCACCCCGCAGAGCGCCGTGCTCGACAACCTCCGCGCGCTGCCCGCCCAGTTGGCCGACCTGCACCCGGCGGCGCTGTCGATCAGCGTGCTGACCCTGGCGGTGCTGCTGCTCTGGCCGCGGATTCCCGGGCGTGCGGGCCGAGCCCTCCGTGCCGTACCGGCTCCCCTGGTCTCCGTCGCCGTGGCGACGGCCGTCGCCGTGGTCGCCGGGCTGAGCGTGGCCAGGGTCGACCTGCCGTCGTGGCGCAGTCACGCGCTGGTCGGCCTGCCCGAAGGGCCCGTCCTCGGGCTCGTCGCCGCCGTCCTCACGATCACGCTGGTCTGCAGCGTGCAGTCGCTGCTCGGCGCCGTCGCCGTGGACAAGCTCGCCTCCGGGCGGCGCGACCCGCGCGCCGGCGGCGTCCGCTCCGACCTCAACCGCGAACTGCTCGGCCAGGGCGCCGCCAACGCCGTGTCCGGGGCGCTCGGCGGGCTCCCCGTCGCCGGGGTCGCGGTGCGCAGCACGGCGAATGTGCGGGCCGGTGCCGTCAGCCGGAACTCCACGATGCTGCACGGCGTTTGGGTAGTAGTGGCCGCCCTGCTCCTGGTCCCCCTCCTTGAGCTGATCCCGCTCGCCGCGCTGGCCGCCCTGGTGATGGCGGTCGGCATCCAGATGGTGAGCCTGAACCACATCCGCGTCATCACCCGCCACCGCGAGACCCTCGTGTACACCACCACGACCGCCGGCGTCGTCTTCCTCGGTGTGCTCGAAGGCGTGGCCATCGGCGTCGCCGTCGCCGTGGCCGTCGCGCTGCACCGCCTCGCCCGCACCCGGATCACCCACACCGAGGAGGGCGTGGTCCACCACGTGCGCGTCCGGGGGCAGTTGACCTTCCTTGCCGTGCCGCGTCTCAGCAGGGCGCTGCATCTCGTACCCCAAGGCGCGGCGACCATCGTCGAGTTGGACGGATCGTTCATGGACCATGCCGCGTACGAAGCGCTGCAGTGCTGGCAGGACGCGCACACCGCGCAGGGCGGCACCGTCGAGGTGACCGGACGCGCCGGGACGCGGATCGCCGAGCCCGCCGGAGCGTCGCACTCCTGCTGCCGGCCCTGGACGGCCTGGCGCAACCACCACTGCGACCGGCCCCAGGAAGCCCCCAGGGGCGAGGGACGGCGCAGCGGGTATCAACTGGAAAGCGGCATCAGCGCGTTCCAGCGGAACACGGCGCCGCACGTGCGGGGCGAGCTGGCCCGGCTCGCACGCGAGGGACAGCAGCCCTCACAGCTCTTCCTGACCTGCGCCGACTCCCGGCTCGTCACGTCGATGATCACGTCGAGCGGCCCAGGTGACCTCTTCGTCGTCCGCAACGTCGGCAATCTGGTGCCGCTGCCGGGCGCCGAGAGTGGCGACGACTCGGTGGCCGCGGCGATCGAGTACGCGGTGGACGTACTGAAGGTGCGGTCCATCACCGTGTGCGGGCACTCCGGGTGCGGGGCGATGCAGGCGCTGCTCACCACCCCGCCCGGGGGTGCCCAGACGCCCCTGAAGCGGTGGCTGCGGCACGGGATGCCGAGCCTTGAGCGCATGGCGGCTCACGAGAAGGAGGGTTGGGCACGGCTCGCCGGGCGGGCCCCCGCCGACGCGGTCGAGCAGCTCTGTCTGACCAATGTGGTCCAGCAGTTGGAGCACCTGCGCGGTCACGAGGCCGTGGCGCGGCGCTTGGCCGAGGGCGCCCTCGAACTGCATGGCATGTACTTCCATGTCGGCGAGGCGCAGGCCTACTTGCTCACCGGCAGCCCCGACGACGTATTCGACCAGGTCACACCGTCGCCGCACCAGGGATCACCACGGGAGGAGCCGCCCACCCGAGTAAAGGTCTAAACCAATTTTCGGCAAGCTCTTGTCACCAGGGGTTCGGGTCTGATGAGCTGTGGCTTTGGACACAACGGACACCCTGGGAATGGGAGATGTCGTGAGCAACGAAAGCCTGGCCAACCTTCTCAAGTAGGCGATGGACGGACGCTCGTTGCGTGACCTGCGGTTATGCCGCAGCGCGGCGCCCGATCGTGGCCGGTGGTTCTTCCCACACGGCCACGGGGACGGCGTACGGCACGATGACGTCGCCGTTCGCGTCCTTCATCTTCGGGTACGCCCATACTCCACGCAGCAGCGTGCGCAGGAGGGCCCGCCGAGTGTCTACCGGCGTGATCTTCCAGCGGTCGACCAGGCCGCGAATCACCGGCAGATAGTCGGCCTTGGTGACCTCGGTCTGATCCGTGCTCGCGTCGAGCGCGGCTAGCTCCTCGGTGACGGAGTTCTGTTCCGTCGTGAGCCGGTCGCGCTCACGGGTGTAACTGTCCTCGGGGATGATGCCCCGTGAGACCAGGCTCGTTTGCCTGTCGAGTTCGGTCTCGATCTCGGCGAGCCGGTCGTGCAGTCGCTTGCGCGCCGCCTCAAGTCGTGCGGCTGGTGTGGTCGGGTCCTCCTTGGTTTTCTTGGGGTTGGCTGCCTCCTGGTCCGCGAGCTTGGCGGCCTCGGCCTCGATCTCGTCGGCCCACTCTGCGAGGCGTTCGAGCACTTTGTCTTCTACGACGGCGCGGAGGATGTAGACGCCGTCACAGGTGGCGTTGTCCTTGTGCGCGCTGCATCGGAAGACGTATCCGTTCTTCCGGATGAGCACCTTGCCCGCGCCGTACGTGGAGCCTCCCCCGGCCACTGTCGCGCCGCCGCAGCGACCGCAGACGACCAGCCCTGATGTGGGGTAGGCCGGTGCCCGGTTGGTGGCTGGCTTGTTGCTGGCGAGCTTGCGTCTGCGCTGGTACTCCTCCCATACGTCTTCCTTGACGATCAGTTCGTGCGACCCCGGCATGTAAACCTTCTTCTTGCACAGGGCGGCGCGGTGCACGTTGCCCTCGGGGTCTGCGGGTGGGCAGTCGCAATCGTCGGGGTGGTAGCGCAGCCATCCCGCGGGGAATCCGGAGTCCATGTAGCGGGTGAGTCCGGTTTGGTTCCATGGCTTTCCGCGGGTGCCGGTGTAGCCGTTGCGTCCTAGCCACTTGGTCAGTGAGTTCATGGGCTGGCCGTCGGCGGCGCGTTCGTAGAGGTCGAGTGCGATCAGGCCGAGGTCTTCGGCCGGTTCGTACCACTCGGGGTGCAGTACGCCTTTCTCGTCGAGGACGCGGCGGTGCCACTTGTAGCCCCATCGCTGCCCGCCGGTGGCCGGTAGGCCGTGTGCCCGGCGGTGTTCGCGGGTCTCGGCCCAGACTTCGCCGATACGGTCGCTCTCGAACTCGGCGAACTTGAACGCCATCCCCATTTGCAGGCGCCCGAATGCGGTGCTGGTGTCGGTGGATTCTGTCGCCGACTCCAGTCGTCCGCCGACCTGTTCGAGCCGTGCGAGGTTCACGGCGTTGCCGTGGCGGGAGCGCCCGAAGCGGCTGTATCGCCAGACGGCGATGCCGCGCGCTTCCCTCTCCTCAACGGTCTTGATGCCGTTCATGATCTTGCGCTTGAACGTGCGGCCGGATATGTCGAGGTCTTCGATCCACTTGACGATGCGGCGGTTGGTGCGGTCGGCCCATGCGTTGATGGCCGCGCGCTGAATGTCAGGGCTGATCTTGTCCTCGTAGTAGGTGCTGACTCGGATGTAACCGACCCATGGCTCGCGTATGCCTGGTGGGGCTTGGGGGGTTTCTAACGTTTGCGCTCTCGTCACAGTGCCTTCCGTTCCTCTCCCTTGTAGGGGAGCGGGCGTATGTGGAACACGTTGCCCGCTACCTGCTCGACGGTGGCGCGGTCGCCCCCTTGGGGGGTGGGCGCGGTGTGGTTGTCGAGCAGGCCGCGGGCGACGTGGTCCAGGGCGCGGCGGTATCCGGCTTTGTCGGCCTCGGCGAGTTGGTGGGCGCTGACGTGTTGGGATTCGCGCAGGGTGCGAAGGATGAGCAGAGGCAACGAGCAGACGGTGACGAAGATGCCGCACCGGAAGACGTCGATGTTGTCGCCGACGAGGCCGAGGACGCCCGCGGCGAGCCCTGTTCCGAGCAGGATTAGGGCGAGGGCGGGCATGTACCGGCTGTTCACTGTGCCTCCGTGCGGTTAGCGCTCTGCTGCGCGGTCACCTCCGTTTTGGGGGTCCGGGGTGCGTTGCAGGGTCTGTGTCATAGAGATGAAGAGGGCCCTTGATTGGGGGTCTTCGATACCGAGTTCGTCGGCGGCCTCCTCGGGTGTGAGGTGGCCGGCGCTGCGGTCGGGGTTGCGGACGGCGTGAAGTTCGTCCGCGTCGAGGATTCCGGCGATGACCAGTACCTCGCTGAGGGGTACTTCCAGGGTCGCGGCGAGCGTGGCGAGTACGCCGGTGTCGGTGGCGCCGTTGCCAGCCAGGATGCGGCTGATCGTGGCGCGACCGATGCCTGAGTCTTGGGCGAACTTGGTCTGTCCGCCGCCCCTAGGTCGTAGGTCGTACCCGCGGCGATCTAGTTGGTTTCTGAGCCAGCGGGCGAAGTGCTTGGGGTCGCCTGGGTTCGTTCGTTCCATGGATGGAACATACCGCGCGTGGACCATAGCGGCTATGGCGGCCGATAAGCGCGGCCGATTCTCGCTCGCGGACTCTCACATTCCCCCCTGACCTGCGGAACCTGTTCGAACTCTCGTTCGAGTTACCGAGTGTCCGCAATGTTACACCGTGCGTCAAGCATGGGACTCCTGCATATTCACGGCGCCTCGTGTGGCTCATGTGTTCGATCATCGTGCTAACGTTCCACTCGTGGACGGAACGGTCCACCCGTGGAAGGACGATGCATGTACGACCGCACTTCGTTTGTCGCCGCTGCTGTCGGCCAGGGCGACCGCAACCCGTCAGACACCGCACGTCGGTTGAAGGTTGCACGTAACACTGCGTGGCGTTTGTGGCACGGCCACACGGCCCCATCAGCCGCAGTAGCCGCAGCAGTTGAAGACCACTACGGCGTATCGGCCCGCCAACTGATGACGCAGGCGCCCGCATGAGTGCGCCGAGCCTGGTTCGCAAACAGGCCATGCGCGCCGCCGCTCGCGCCTGGCGGGCCGGTTCCGACGCCATGGACCGCATGCCCGTACAGGCCGCCGCCCGCGCCTGCTACGCCCCCGGTGGTCCGTCCGTGGACGAACTCGAACAGGCCATACGCGCCGACCGAGCCGCACGCACCCTTCCCCACCGCGCCGCCGCCTGACAACGCCAAGGGGCCGCCCCGGATTGCGCCCGGAGCGGCCCCGTCACGACCGCTTGGAGACCCGATCGTGAACCGAACAGAGACTACTCGCCGCATCCCACGTGCCGCCCTCGCCATACGGGGCGTGCGCGTGGGCCGCCGTCATCTCGCCCGCGTCGCAGTCATTGCCCGACAGCTGAACGCGATTGCCCCCACAACCGTCCGCGTGCGGACCGTCCCCGTATGGACCGTCCAGGACGGGACCGAACGGCGCTCCACCCGCGTCATGCTCGCCGATGCCCAGGGGCGCCCGGTGGCCGCCGACCGCGAGGCGCACCGCGCCACCCTCGGCCTGCTCGCCCGCATGTTCCCCGGCGTCGACCGCTCGCGCCCCCTCACCTACGACGCTCGCACCGGCCGTTTCACCGCGGACGAGCCGACTGCACCCGCCGTTCTCGGCCTCGACACCGCCGAGGAGTCGCGCCCGTGATGCGCCCCCAGCTCTCCGCCGACGGCATCGCCGTGCGCCTCCCGCTCGCCGAGCAGGTCGACCCGCTGCTCGACGAACTCGCCCTCGCCTACGCCCAGGACCCCAAGGCCGTCGGCCGACTGCTCGCCGCCCACGCCGCGAGCGTCGTCGCCCTCGACTTCGCGATGTGCAGCGACGACGCCACCGAGCACGGCCGCGCCATGCGCGCCGCCCAGGCCGACGCCACCCGCGAGGCCCTGCTCGACGACTGCCCGGCCGCCGTCGCCCTCGACCCCCTGCTCGACCCCGACGACGCGATCACCCTCGCCACCCGCATCACCAAGGCCGCCGCCCACATTCGCCACCGCACCGCACAGAACAGGAACGCCCGCCCGTGACCATGACCACCGTCGCCACCGCCCACGCTCCGACCGCCGTCGCCCCGGCTCGCGGGGGCGCCCTGTCCCTCTCCCACATGTCGCCTTACGAGGCGTGGCAGTTCTGCGAGTCCCTCGCGCAGACCCCGCTACTGCCGGACGCCTACCGCAAGCAGCCCGCATCGGTCCTGTGGGCGATGGAGTACGGCCGCGCCCTTGGCCTCGACGTCGTGACCACCATCACGACCATTCACGTGATCAAGGGCAAGCCGTGCCAGTCCGCCGACCTCATGCTCGGCCGCGCCCGCGCCGCCGGTCACCGTGTCCGGATCAAGTCCGAGCGCACACGGTGCGAGGTCCGCATTCAGCGGCACGACGACCCCGACGACGAGACCGTTATCGAGTGGACGCTCGATGACGCCGTGACCGCGGGTCTGTGCACGCTCCGCGACGAACGCCCTTACTCACGCGACAAGAACAACCAGCCGCAGCCGTGGGAACGGTTCCCGCGCGCCATGCTGCGGGCACGCAGCATCGCCGAAAGCGTGCGCATCGCGTGCCCGGAAGTCCTTCACGGCGCCATCTACACGCCCGAGGAGCTGGGCGAAGTCGTCGACCAGGAAGGAAACCCAGCCGTCGTCGAGCGCGCCGACACTCCGCCCATGCAGGAGGGCGTGACCGTCGTGCAGTCGACGCCGAACACCCCGCCGCAGGCCGAGCGCCGCGACTACCTCGCTGAGGCCGTCACCACCCCCGACCCCGACCAGCTCGCCGCGCTGATAGATGCCGCTCGCACGTCAGGGGCGCCCGAGCACTACCTCGCCGCCCTCGACGTCATCCGCCAAGCGCACGAGGCCGCGACCGTCGAGGACGTGCGCAAGCTGTACGAGGCGTTGCAGGAGAGCGGGGAGAATGCCGAGCAGCTCGCCCGCGTCGCGCACATCGGCAGCACCAAGCCGGGCGCCCGACAGCCCGAGCCGACCGGCCCCGCGCCGCACTCTGCCGCTGACGCGCGCGCCGCTGAACATGACGTTCCCGCGGACGAGAAGGCCGCTATGGAGGCCGAGAACGCGCTCAGGCTCGCCGCGTCCCGTGCCAACCTGCCCACGCTCGACGCCGATTTCGAGCGCGTCTATGGCCTGCCCATCGAGCAGGCGACCGCCGCCCAGCTCGACGCGTTCCGGCAGATGATCGAGGCCGCCGCCGCTGGGGGTGCCCAGTGACCGAGCAGGCCCCGAAGCCGACCGCGCCGGACCCGGCCGCCGTCCGCGACGCCGTCACCCGCAAAGCCGTCCTCGGCGCTCTGCTCGACGAGATCAAGACCGCGCACGCCGAGGCGAGCACCGACGTACAGCACCTGCTCAACCAGCAGTACAAGGCCACCGGCACGACCAAGGTCGATGCGACGTTGCCCGGCGGCCTGAAGGTGGGCAGCGTCAGCCGGATCGGTGGCGAGATCGCCGCCCAGGTCATCGACGACGAGGCGTTTCGCGTGTGGGTCCGCGACACCTACCCGAGCGAGCACGTCGTCGAGGTGATCCCCGCCCAGGTCATCACCCGCGTACAGCCTGCCTTTACGGCAAAGGTGCTGGCCGAGGCGACCGCCGCCGGGACAGCCCACTACGCCGACTCGACCACCGGCGAGGCACACGAGGTGCCCGGCATCGCGTTGAAGCCACACCGTGCCGCAACCCACCGCATGACCTACACCCGCCGCAGCACCAAGAGCCCGGTAGACGGGCGCGAGTTGGTCGCCCAGGCGTGGCGCGAGGGCGCCCTCGCCGCACACGTTCTTCCCGCCCTCGCCCCCGCACCCGTCGCGCAGGCAGGGGGCGAGCAGTGACCGAGCACTCCCCCGACACCATCCCGGCTCAGGACGTGCCGGAGGGACTTGCGAAGGTGTTCGCGGCCCGCACGCGAGCCGTGGGCGAACACCGCGAGTGGACGGGCCGCCCCACCAGCGGGGGCGGTCGCTTCCGCCACCAGGGCCGCGACTACACCGCCTATCAGGCCGCGTTCCTCCTGCGCACCGGCCGCCAACCGGTCGGCACGGTCCGCCCGGTGTGCGAGCACGCCGGATGCTGCGATCCGGGACACGTCGACGACCAGGCCGCGCGCCAACGCGACCGCGCCGCCCTCGCCGCCGTCAAGGGCATCGAGCACCGGCCGCCGTCCTGCGACCACGACCAAGCCGTACACGGGCGCCACCGCGAGAACGGCAAGCGGTACTGCAACGCGTGCAACAACCCGGCCGCCGCCGCGGACTGCGAACACGGCAACCCCCGGTGCGGCGCCCTGCCGGTGCGCCTCTACCCGTGCGGTCCGCGCTGCGACGAGCACCAGCCCGCCCACACCCGCCCGTACTACTCCGCCGCCTAGACGGGCCCCTGGGGCGAGGGAGAGCCACCGAGCCCCTCGCCCCAGGCGCCGCACCCCTGAAGGAGCACAACCCCCGTGACTTGGTTCAAGGTCGACGACACGGCGTACGGCCACCCCAAGATGCTCAAAGCCGGAAACGCCGCGCTCGGTCTGTGGACACGCGCAGGCGCCTACGCCGCCCAGCACCTCACCGAGGGCCTGGTGCCCGGCGTGGTCGCCCAGCTCTACGGCACCGCCCCGCAGACCCGAAAGCTGGTCTCCGCCGGCCTGTGGCACACCCACGGCCACACCTGCCCCCGATGCACACAGCCGCCCGTCGGCGACTACGTGATGCACGACTTCCTGATCTACAACCCCACCCGCGCGACCGTCGAGGACAGCCGCGCCAAGGCCGCCGGACGCCAGCAGCGGGCCCGCGAGAAGGCCGCCGAGCAGCGGCACCAGGAACGTAATCGCGCTGATTCGTCGGCGAACCGCCCGCGAATCGATGACGATTCATCGCCGGAAAACCGCGAACGCCACACGAATCAGATCGCGTTTCCGGACGACATCGCAGGTCAGGCCGGTACGTCACAGCGTGACGGTATGGGCCCGTCACGCTCCCCCCGACCCGACCCGTCCCCTACTACCTCCTACGGAGGTAGTAACCCCCCTACCCCCCGCCGGGGGGAGCAGGGGCCCGCGGCCGAGATGTTCACCGCGTGGTGGGCCAAGTACGGCCGCGGCACGGCGCAGGGCAAGGCCAGCATCCGCCGCGCCGTCGAGGAGGCCCTCGGCAACGGCATCGCCCCGCCCGAACTGTGGGCCGCCCTCGACCGACTCGGCGCCACATCGAAGCCCGTCACCGGCGGCACCCTGCAATTCGCCCTCGCCGACATCCGCAAGGACCCCGCGCCCGGCGCCGACGTGATCCCCCTCGCCGCCGCCCGCCCCGGCCGCGTGCAGCGCGCCGCGGACCTCTTCGCCGCCGCGCTCGACGACCCCCAGGAGCAGGCCCAGTGAACCGCCGAGAAGTCGCCGCCCTGCTCGCCTACGCCGTGAAGCTCGACCCGCGCAGCGCGCCCGCCGACCAGGGCGCCGCCGCCGAAGTCCTCGACCAGTGGGCCGACCTGCTCGCCGACGTCGCGGCCACCGCCGAGCACCCAGGCGGACGCCACTGGGACGCCTCACAGGTCGTACGCCACCACATCGCCACGTCGCCCTACCCAATCAAGCCCGCCGACGTCTCGCGCCCCTGGTGGACGTTCAAGCGCGACATCCTCGACCGGCACACCGACCCCACCCCGCAGGCCGACCCGGACGACCCAGCGTCCTACCGGGCCGAACTGCTCGGCACCCGGCACGCCGTCGCCACCGGCGCGGTGCCCGCCACCACCTATCGCGAACTGACCGGCGGGCCCGCTCCCGACGTCGCCGCCCATATCGCCCGCATCGGCGAGATGCCCCACCACCTTCGCGAGCAGCTCGCCGAGCACGGCATCGGCGCCCGCCGCGTGCGCTTTCCCGAACTGGCCGTCGACTGCCCGCGCACCAACTGCCGGGCACGCAAGGGCATGCCGTGCAAGCGCCCGTCCGGCGCCGAACTCCGCAGCCACACCCACGACCAGCGGCAGACCGCCTATGCCGCCCTCACCCCGGAGCAGGCCGCATGAACCGCAATCGCAAGCACCCCGGCAAGGCGCCCTACCGGCGCCACGCCAACACCGGCGACCGGACCAGGAACAGCAGCCGGTACCGCATCACCGGCACGTGGCCCGCACGCCCGACCAGGCCCGCCGTCACCGTGACCCCGGACCGTAAGGCCGTGCGCCGCATTGCCCGCGAGATGGCCGAGCAGGGCGCCCGCGTCACCGTCGAAAAGCACGCCGAACACGGCAACTGGCAGACGCTGTACGAGGTCGACGGGCCCGCCCTGCTCGCCGAGCGCCACCAGGCCGAGCAGAGGAAGCGCGAGGCCGTACTCGCCGCCGCGCGCGAGCAGCGCCTCGCCGACGAGTACGCCGCCCAGCTCGCCCAGAACGAAGCCGCTCGCGAGCAGAACGCCGAGCGCGAACTCGCGGCCGTGGCCCGCCTGATGATGCGCCCGCCCGTGGCCCGCGAGGCTTGCGGACGCGCCACCGTGCGGCACGTGTCCGGGCCCCGCCAGTGATCCCGGCCGCCGCCGTTGCCGTCATCCGGGCCGCCGTAGAGGACGCCCAGCAGTTCGGCCACAGCGAACCCCAGAACATCGCCGAGCAGGTCACCCAGGCGCTCACCGCCCACGGGTGGACGCTCACCCCCACCGGCGCTCAATTCGCCCTCCCAGCAGCCGCGTAGCCGCTCGACGGGGGGTGACCACAGAACGGCCAAGGCCGCCCCCCGTCCGCTATCGTCCACTCGTGGACGATAGTGACCATCCACGGAAGAACATTCAGCGCAACTACATCCCGCAGGAGGTACCTCCGTGGAACGGCCCACCCCCGCACAGCGGTTCGCCGCCAAGGTGGACACCACCGGCCCTTGGTCGCTCCGCCGCAACTGCCCAGGCCCGTGCCACCTGTGGGACAGCAGCCTCAACAACAAGGGCTACGGCACGTTCTGGAACGGCCGCACCGTCAAAGCCCACCGCTTCGCATACGAACAGGCCCACGGCCCGATACCCGACGGCCTCGAAGTCGACCACCAATGCCGCCGCCGCGACTGCGTGAACCCCGGCCACCTCCGCGCCATCACGCACCGCGAGAACATCCTCGCCAGCTCGAACCACGTCGCCGCCCGCGCCGCCGTCACGCACTGCCCCGCCAACCACGCCTACGACGAGGCGAACACCTACCGGGCGCCCGACAACACCCGGAAGTGCCGCGCGTGCAAGAACGCCCGCTCGCGCGCCGCCCGTGCCGCCCAGCGCGACGCCCGCCTCGCCCCCGTCGCTCCGCTCCGCCCCCGCACCACTCCCACCCTCGAAAGGGCCGCCTAGCCATGTCCGGCGAGACCACCATCACCATGACCGGCAACGTCGTAAACGATCCCGAGTTGCGATTCACCCCCGGCGGCGCCGCCGTCGCGAACTTCCGCCTTGCCAGCACGCCCCGCAAGTTCAACAAGCAGTCCAACGCGTGGGAGGACGGCGAGTCCCTGTTCCTCGGCGTGGCCGTATGGCGCCAGCAGGCCGAGCACGTCGCCGAGTCCGTACAACGCGGCATGCGCGTGACCGTCACCGGCTACCTCACCCAACGCCAGTACGAGGCCGCGGACGGTTCCAAGCGCAGCAGCTACGAAATTCAGGCCGAGGAAGTCGCCCCCTCGCTGCTCCGCGCAACCGCCGTCGTGACCAAGGCCAACAGCAACACTCTGGGCGCCTCGCGGCAGCCCCAACAGGGGTACGGCAGCCAGCAGACCCAGGGCTACGGCCAGCCGGCCACCGCCGATCAGTGGTCGACCCGCGGACGCAACGACGAGCCCCCGTTCTGAGCATGAAGGGGAAGTTAGTCGCTTTGGGCACTTTCAATGATCTTGTCCAGGACCTGCCCAATGGCGATATACGCCACGGCCAATTCTGCGTTCGGCTCGCGCTTTGAGCCCGCCGTGGCCGCCATGCGGTGACGATCTGCCTCGCTCTTGGCCCAGACCCGGCCAGCACGAATGCCGTTTAGCAAGCGCTCTGCGTCAGTCATGTACCGACGCTCCCACCGCCTTTCCCAACGTCGGCCGCGACAGGCCGCAGAGCCCCACGCACTCACCCGTTCCACCACCCCGCGACCGGACGCGGGCCCGCCCACGCGCGGGCCCGCACGCGATACCGCCCACCACTGACATCAGGAGCGCCCCGCCATGCCGCCTCGCACCCACCCCGCCCCGGACGTTGACGACGCCCCCGCGCTGCACCTGCCCGCGATCAGCGTCGCGTGCCCGACGTGCGGCTCACAGCCCGACGCCCTGTGCACCTCGCACAGCGGCACCCGCCCGCGCCGACACGACGTGCACCGCGCCCGTACCGCCGCCCACGCGCAGCGATGACCACCTCACGACAGGAGCGCCCCACCATGACCGCCGCCACCCGCCTCGCCGCCCTCGACTCCCTGCTCGGCCACGTCGCCGAGCGCCTGGTCGCCGACGAGCAGCACGTCGAGGCACGCGTCGCCGTCGTCGATGGCCGCGACACCCTCGCCGCCGTCATCATCCGCCCCGCCACCGGCACCAACGGCGAGGACTCCATCAGCGTGGAGGCCAACGCCAACGGGATCAGTAAGGCCGTCGTTGCGTACGCCCTGCGCCAGACAGCCGACCAATTCGACGCCGCCGCGCGCGCCGACGGCGACGAGCCGATCACCGCCGACGAGGCCACCGCAGAGCAGAGGGCCCGCGACGTGGTCGCCTCGCCCCCACGCGCCCTGCTCGCCGCTACCGATGTACGCGCCGCCGTTGTCCGCGGCCTCCGCTCGGCGAAGCGCCCCTCTGGCCTCGACGCCCTGCTCGCCGTCGCCGCCAACATGGCCGCCGCGCAGCAGGCCGCGGAGGAGGCGCCCGCGCTCACCGTCGCCGACGTGCGCGACGCCCTCGACTTCAACGCCGACGACCGCGACCAGGTGCTCGCCACGCTCCGCGACGTCCTGCTCGACACCACCGCAACGCGCACGCCCGAACAGGCCCTCGGCGCCGCCCGCATCATCCTCACCGCGCACGCCCAGCAGCTCGCCGCCCTGGTCGAGGCCGAGCACGCCGAGACCCGAACCCGATGGGGACTCAACCGCTCAACCCGCGGCCTGCTCACCGGGTACAGCAACGCCCGCCGCACCATCCGGACCTACGCCGACCGCCTCGCCGACGAGCAGGCCCTCGCCGAGGGCGCAGCAAACGAGCAGGTCGAGCGGTGACCCCGGCCGCCGCGGTCGCCGCGAACCTCGCTGTTGCCGTCGCCCTGCTCGCCGCCGCCGCACGACTGATCACGTGGGGACTGTCCGGCGAGCCGTCACGGGCCGACCAGTGACCCCCGCCCGGACGTGTCGGGCATGCCGCCGACCGCTACGCGCACCCTCGCCCGACGGATACGGGCCCAAGTGCCGACGCACACAGCAGCCGCCCGATGTCCGGGCCCACGGGGGCGACCTGTTCACCCTCGCCCACCAGCCACGCCCCGCACCGCCCGGACACCCCACCCTCGACGACGCCCAGGAGCAGCAGGCATGACGACCACCCCAGGCCAGCGCGCCGCCGACGACCTCGCCGCCGTCCGCGAGCAGTGGGGCGACCTGCTCGCCGCCATCGCCGAGCCGCCGCGCTCCGCCGAGTGGATGCCGTACGAGCGCCGCGGATTCCTCGACCAGCTCGCTGCCGACGACCGGCACGACGACGACCAGGCGCTCGACGAGGCCGCCGTCGGCCGTCTGCCGCTCATCCTCCGCGAGCACCCTGCGCCGGCCGACTTGCGCGCCCTCGACGCTGCCCACGACACCGAGCGCGACGTGTTCGACATGTGCGATGCCGTCGCCGAGCGCGTGCAGCTCCCCGCCCGCGACCACAACGGCCGATGGACCCTCGGCGCCGACCCGAGCGACCCGCGTCTGTGGCACCTGCCCACGTACCGCGACGCGGGCCCGACGAGCATCGCCTCGGCCGGATCACGCGCGTTCGGTCTGCACTGGGCCGCCGTCTGGCTTGAGGGCCGCGCCCTCGACGACGCGGCCGACCGCGCCCTGTTCTCCCCCACCCCCGCGCCCCTGGTCGATCAGGTCGCCGACGTTGCCCGCACCGCGCGTCGCCGCGTCGCGGCCGCCCTCGGCCGCACCGCCCGGACGATCACGCTCGACGAGCCGTGCCCGTTCTGCCGTGCGGGCAGAATCACCGTGCACAACGGAGGAGGCGACCCCCGGCAGGCTGTTGCGACCTGCTCGACCGGCCCGGCGTGCCCGGCACCCGTCGACACCGAGCGAGGCCGCCGAGCATGGCGCGGGCCCGCCCTGGTCGACCTGTTGACTGCGCTACAGGCGACGCGCGCTGAGCGACGGAGCGCGGCATAACGCAGCGGGCCGTAGAGGTGAGGGACCGCGGCGGACGGTTGGGGGCCCGGCGCCGCGGATCGCTCTAAGAGCGACGGTCAAAGATCACTGCGAAACAGTTCCACGATGACAGCCCACAGAGCGCGAACGCTCAGTGCGACCGCCACACGTGAAGCCGCCTCACGCGCGAGCTTCGACCGTTTGGTCGACGGTTGGTCGGCCATATCTCTCCTCCTTTGTCGGCGGGTCCGACCGCCCCCGGATGGCGGCCGTCGGACCCCGCCCCCCATTGAGGAGAAGAGATCGGACCAACATACCTGCGCAAGAAGGGAGTTGGGGATCCTTTGTGCGCGGCTATGCGTCTCATCACGGACACATAACGAATACTGCAATCATTGCTGTAATCATTCCCGCAATGGCTACTGTTTGGACTCCTGAAGGGTCCTCACCCCGACAGGAGCGCCGGACCTCACCCGGCACCACACCAACCAAGGGAGCGACCCCATGGGCAAGTACAACCCCGACACCGACACCGTTTGGTCAACCACGCACAGCGGCTCCATTGCGCACGCCTTCAACTCCGAGGGCCGCGCCCTGTGCAACCGCAGCATCCGCCCGCGGTCCCACGCCACGACGCACGACGACTGGGGCACCCGCGCCTGGTACGACGACTCTGCGTTCACCGTTCACGCCCGGTGCGTACAGAAACTCGACGCCGCCACGCAGGCCCCTACCGAGCAGACCGCACCGACCGCGCCCGCCGCCCCGCGCTCCGGTGAGGTCACCATTCCCGGCGGCCTCGCCGACTTCCTCGCCGACACCAACCTCGCCACCGGCGCCGACGACCACGACCCTGCCAGCAAGGCCACCCGCGAAGCCCTCGACGCCGGACGCCGCGGCCGAGGCCGCACCCTGATCATCAAGCCGGGGTCCACCGACGTCCTCAACGTCATCAGCGAGTACGCCGACTTCCTGCTCGCCGCGGACGACGTCACCGCCGCTGAACGCACCGCCGCACAGAAGTGGGTCGAGCAGGCCGGACACGCCCGCAAGCAGCTCGCCGCCGACCAGCCCAACGAGGCCACCCGCGAGGCCACCAAGACCGCGCACGCGTCCGCCGATGCCTACATCGCCCGCGAGCACCCCCACGTTGCCGCACTGCTCGCCACCGACCCTGCCGACCGCGCCGCCGCCAACGCCGAGGCCAACGGCACGTGGCGAGCCGCATGGATCGGCGAGCAGCAGGCCGCCGAAGTCCTGTTCGTCGTCGACCAGGCCGAGGAACAGGGCGCCCTGTTCGACGAACGCGCCGCACAAACCGAGTAGCCCACCCGACCGGCCCGCCCTCGCCCGAGGGCGGGCCCGACCCGGACCGACAGGAGCACCCCAGATGAGCAACGAGCAGCCACCCCGTGACGACGACCAGGACAACAGCGACAGCAGTTACGACACCGGCCGCGCCTACTCGTCAGTCGAGATCAGTCGCAGGGTGAAAGGCAGCCGACTCCAGCACACCGAGGGCGCCCGCGCCATCGCCGAGCGCATCCTCGCGGAGGTGATCCAGCACGAGCGCGACACCGCCGCCCGACGCGCCGCCGAGGGCGACCCCAACCCGTACGACCTTGACCCGCTGGAAAAGGTCCGCGACATCGCCGACGACTACGACCGACACAAGGCCACTGGGCCCGAGGCCCTTTCCGATCTCCTCGACCTACTCGCCGAGGAAGTCCTCGAACTCGCCGACGTGCGTGCACTACGCACGGCCGCCAACGCCGCCGCCGACGCCATGGGCCGTCTCGCCCTCGACGCCCGCGAGAAGGGCATGAGCGCCGACGAGATCGCCGCCGAGTCCGGATACACCGCGAGCCGGATCACTCAGTTCATCCGCGAGGAGAAGCAGCGCCGCGCCAACGCCGCCCAGTAGACCCGCACATACAGCGGGCCCGCCCGGTTCCTCACAAACCGTTGGGCGGGCCCTGACCACCGAACAGGAGCGACCCCAAACGATGGCTGAACAGAAGCCTACCCAGCGGCGTGCCCAGCCCATTGCAGGCACCCGCCCGAGCGTCCGCCTCGACGAGCAGTTCGCCCGAGACCTCGCCGTTCTCATGCAGACCGGCGACGATCTGACGACCGCCATGCGCACGGCCGTCGGCATCGTTGCCGACATGTACCGGACAGCGTGGCACTACCAGTCAGTGCCCGTCGGCACTGCGCCGACGCTTGACGCATACAAGTTCGTCGAGGCGCCGCCCGTCCCCGGCCCGCCGTCTCTCCCGTCGGTCACGCACCAAGGCCCCGTGCTGACGTCCAGCAGCAGGCAGACCAGCACTGATGACGTCCGGCAGCATCCGCAGCCGCACCGGCCGCCGCAGCGTCAGCAGGCAGGCCGACAGCCCGTCCGCCCGTAGCTGACGCCACGACAGCAGCGCCGCGCCCCGCCCGCCCGATTGTCGGCAGGCGGGGCGCAGCCGCGCTCGGCCGTCAGCAGCGCGCCCCGCGCCCGTCAGCAGCCGCGCCGACCGGACGCGCCCCCACGCACGCGCAGGCGAGCCGATCCGGCTTGCGCCGTTATCAATCCGTGACCTAATGTTGGGGCCGTCCCCGGCATGCCCGGAAACGGGCCACCTTCTCCAGCCGCGTCTCATGCCCCCAGTCGGGCTTTGCCCCCCACGCATTCCAGGAGATCGAGCAGAACGGCCCTCGCTTCGAGGTATTTGTGATAATTGCTCGGGTCCTCGGCGAATCGCGCGAGACTTCCAGGCGGGGAAACCTTCTCGCCACGGTAGACGGCTAACGAAACACTCTGAGACAGAGCCAAGCTCCAAGATTCGGCATCGTCCGCCACGTGTCCTCCTTCCGTAGGCGCCACCGCAAACCGCTCGGCGACAATGACGGTCGCAGGTCCAAACAACCGGACGAGGCGCCTTCGCACGCGAGCTTGCATATGAGGCGACAGTTTCCACGCTGCGGCCACCATGTCGCAGGCCAGATGAGATCTTTGAGCTTCAGACAAGTTCGTCCACTCAAAGCCGTGCACGTTTTGAGCAACGTGGTGGTAGTCGTGCCGCGCGAGCTGAGCTAAGGCAGCCTGACGTAGCTCCAGGAGCGCAGCGGCCCGCGCCTTCCCGACCTCCTGTCGATGCGCCACCCACGGAGCCAACAGCAGCACGACGGCCGCACCCCCAAGGGCGCCAGTCCCGATCTTGACAATGAGATCCCATGCGGCGCTCACACCGAACATTCTGAGGGTCGTGGGAGGCGCGCGGGTGACAAAGCCAATTACCGACAGAGATCGCGCAGCGGTCCGCCGCCTCCACGCCCAGGGCAAGGCCCGAAACGAGATCGCCCGAGCTATTAGGCGCAGCCCCTCGACCGTGTCGAAGATCGCCGGACAGTTCGACCCGCCCCTGTCGTTCGACCGCGCCCCGCAGGTCGAGGCCGCCACCCGCGCCCGCACCGCCGACCTCGCAGCACGCCGCGCCACCCTCGCCCTCGCACTCCAGGACGACGCCGAGCGCCTACGCACCCAGCTATGGGCACCCACCGTGCACGGCGAGTTCGCCGGCCGCGAGGGCGAGTGGCACGAGACCCACCTACCGCAACCCCGCTTCGGCGACCAACGCCAGATCATCGCGTCGGTACAGACCGCCGTCGGCACCTCCCTACGCCTCGCACCCGTCGAGGGCGGAGAGAACGCCGAGCAGGTGCGCAGCATGTTGGGCACCCTCGGCGAGGCACTGACGCAGGCCACCAACGACGACCAGGCCCTCGACGACGGGGGCACCGCCGGGGGGTGAGCCTGTGCTCGACCTCGACCGGTTGCCCCTGTCCCGCAAGCAACTCCGCTCGATTGGCCAGGCGACCGCCCGTATCAACCTCTGGCACGGCTCGGTTCGATCCGGCAAGACCATCGCATCGTTGCTGGCGTTCGTGATCGCCGTCGCCACGGCGGGCCCGTCCGGGCTCATCATCATCTGCGGCCGATCGCTGCAAACGATCGAGCGCAACGTCTTGGAGCCCCTACAGGACCGCGCACTGTTCGGTCCCCTCGCCCGTCACGTCGTGCACACCCGCGGGGCGACCACGGCGACGATCCTCGGCCGCACCGTCCACCTGATCGGCGCCGCCGACGCCCGCGCCGAGGGCCGCCTACGCGGCCTCACCGCGCAGTTGGCGTACGTCGACGAGGCAACCCTCTTGCCCGAGGGGTTTTGGGTCCAGCTTCTTGCCCGTCTGTCCGTGCCCGGCGCGCGCCTGTACGCGACGACCAACCCGGACAGTCCGCGGCACTGGCTCAAGACCGGGTATCTCGACCGCGCGGGCGAACTCAACCTTCATTCCTGGCATTTCAAGCTCGCCGACAACCCCTCACTGTCACCCGACTACGTCGCCGACCTCGCCGCCGAGTACGTCGGCCTGTGGCGACGGCGCATGATCGACGGCGCGTGGGTGGTCGCCGAGGGCGCCATCTACGACATGTGGGACGAGGCCCGCCACGTCGTCGACGAGCTGCCCGACATGCGTCGCCACTGGTGCGGCGTGGACTACGGCACCACCAACCCGTTCGCCGCGGTCCTGCTCGGCGAAGGCACCGACGGCCGCCTGTACGTGTGCGCCGAGTGGCGCCACGACTCCCGCACGGTGCACCGCAGCATGACCGACGCGCAATACAGCCGCGCCGTCCGCGCGTGGCTCGACGCCCTCGGCATCACGCCCGAGTGGACGTTCATCGACCCGAGCGCCGCGTCGTTCTCTACGCAGATGTGGCAGGACGGGCACCCCGGCCTCGCCCGCGCCACCAACGGCGTCACCGACGGAATCCGCAGCGTGTCGAGCCTGCTCGCCGCCGACCGCCTGCTCGTGCACGACTCGTGCGAGGGCCTGCTCGCCGAACTCCCCGGTTACTCCTGGGACCCCAAAGCCACCGAGCGCGGCGACGACGCCCCGATCAAGGTCGACGACCACAGCGCCGACGCCCTGCGCTACGTCGTCCACTCCACCGCGCACGAGTGGCGTCACCTGCTCTCAGCTACCACCGACTTCGCGCTGTGACCTCTCCAGGGGAATGCGCCAAGGCGCACCTGATCAGCGTCGTGTCGAGCACGCAAGCCATTTGAGGGCCCCACAAGGTTTCAGGGCCCCATCTCACCTGAGCGAGAGCGGGACCCTGAAGTCTTTTCGCCCGCAGCTACTCCATAGGGATATCTGTGTGAGGAATGTAGCTGGTGGGGCGGTGGTCTAGACCCGGGATAGGGCCGGGGCCAGGGCGGTAGAGAGGGATGTCCGTGTGAGGAATGTAGCTGGTGGGACGGCGGTCTAGACCCGGGATGGAGTCCGTGTCGATCTCAAAATCGAGACGAATCTTGCGACGCGGGCGATCGTTTTCCATTCTGGTGCTCCTGTGAGTTGATCCAGAAAGACCAACCTTAGATTACCGCAAAATTCAAGAATAGAGGCTGCCGTTATTTGTTCACTACTGCTTCAGGACTCCGGGGTTATTTGGCGCATATTGCATGAGAGCGATAGGGGAGATTCATTTCGACACTAAAGCGACTGCTGTTGCCGTTGTTAGTACCGCCCTAAGAGTTCCATCAACGCCTGCTGTGCCGACTGCGGCAGCAGTTCCTTGATCCCCGTATCTACTTTCACACCAGAGGAGGTGAGCCCCGATGGCACTGCCCGAGAACGGCGCAGCGTGGCCGCCCCCGCAGTGGGCCCCGTACTACGCCGAGATGCGCGTCGACGACGCGTGGTACTCCGGTGACACGCGCCGCCTCGCCCGCATCCGCGGCGAGCACGACGAGGCCCCAACCCGCCGCGGCCCGTGGAATCGGCGCCGCGCCCAGCCCGCCCGACTGCGTGGCCGCCTGCACGTGCCGTTGCCGTCCGACATCGCCGCCGTGAGCGCTCACCTGTTGTTCGGCGACATGCCGTCTGTGAGCGTCGACGACAAGGCCACACAGGATCGCCTTAACACCCTGGTCGACGAAGGCGCGATACAGCAGACCTTGCACGGAGGCGCCGAGCAGGGATCGGCCCTGTCCGGGGTGTATCTCCGCGCCACGTGGGACCGCGACCTGATCGACCGGCCGATTCTGTCCGTCGTGCAGCCCGACAACGTCGCCCCCGAATTCCGGTGGGGGATGCTGCGGGCCGCGACCCTGTGGCGTGACCTCTCTGGCTCGACCGCCTCGACCATGTTCCGGCACGTCGAGCGGCACGAGCCGGGCCGCATCCTGCACGGCCTCTATGAGGGCACCCCCGACAGTCTCGGCCGCGCCGTGCCCTTGGCCGAGCACCCCGAGACCGCCGATCTTGCGGGCAGTCTCGGCGAGGACGGCGTCACCGTCACCACCGGTATCACCGATCTCACGATCGTCTACGTGCCGAACATCGGGCCCAACAGGGTGCACCGGTCGAGCCCGATGGGGCGTAGCGACTTCCAGGGCATCCGGGACGTGTTCGAGGCCATTGACGACGTGTGGACGTCTTGGATGCGCGACATCCGCCTCGCCCGTGCACGGCTGATCGTCCCCGACGGGTACCTACGGGACTACGGGCCCGGACAGGGCGCAGGGTTCGACGACGACCGCGAGGTCTGGCATTCGCTGAAGATGCCGCCCAATGAGGGCAGCGCAATCACGTTGAGCCAGTTCGAGATCAGGGTCGAGGAGCACCAGCGGAGCACCGAGGCACTGACTCGGCAGGCCGCCCAGTCGGCCGGATACAGCGCCCAGTCATTCGGCCTCGACGCCAACGGCTCCCCGATCACCGCGACCGAAGTCGACAGCCGTGACGCCCTGTCCATGGTCACCCGCAAGAAGAAAACCGGGTATTGGCGTCAGCCTCTCGCGCACATCCTGCACGTCCTGTTGCAGCTCGACGCCGTGCACTTCGCCCGCGCGATCAAACCGGATCGCCCCCGCGTCGAGTTCGGCGACGGCGTCGCCGAGAGCGAGCAGAGCACGGCGACAACCCTCGACCTGCTCGCCCGCGCCGGCGCCGTATCAACCGCGACCAAGGTTCGGTGGCTGCACCCCGAGTGGGAAGACGGCGAGGTAAACGTCGAGGTCGCCGCGATCCTTCGGGAGACCGGCGCCGCGGATGCACCCGACCCAGGCGGTACGTACCCGTTGTGAAATCTCAGGGCGGGGAAAGCTGCGGGCACCCCCGCCCTGACGCTACATGCGCCCCCGATCGCACGTTTCGGCATTGCCGCAGCCGCAGCACTGAGGGTAGCTAGAGGGCTTGGGAGCCCTCGTTACATGGAAGCACCGCTCCTTACGGTCACTTCGTGATGCGGTGGCAAACCGATTCCACAACTGCTATGGAGTGCTCAGACCCCGAGCAGTGTTCGTCCAGCGCAAGCGTTCCGCTGACCAGGTAGAAGGCAACCGCTGCGACAGCGGACAGCGCCTTGATGCCACCCAAGTTGATACCGCTGGCCCTGACTCGGAACCCTCGTGCCGCGCTACCAACGACCTTCGGTATCCGCCGAGCCACGGGGTTCCCGGAGTTTGGTCCGTTACTCACTTCTGCCTCCTTGACGAGATCGCCCGCCGGTTGGCGGCCGCTTCAAGTCTGGCAGCAACAGGGGTAGTTGGAGGTGGAGCGTGCCAATTCATCCCGGCATGGTCGAGCATCTGGCCGCAGCCTCGCGCGACATTTACGCGAGCGCCGAAGAACGGCTGCTCGGTATCATCGCGCGCCAGCTCGCCCAGGGCCTCGACGCACCCGGATGGGTCGAGGCCAAGCTCGCCGCCGTGCAGCAGCTCAGGCGAGCCGCACAGGCCGTCGTCGACGAGTTGGGGCGCGCGACACAGCTCGAAGTGTGGGATGCGGTCGCCGAGGCATACAACACAGGTCACCGCGCCGCGGTCGCCGAGTTGGGCGCCCTGTCCGATGACGCCCGCGCCCTGGTCGAGGACCGCACGCCGAACGCACAGGCCATTGACCGTCTCGCACAGGAAGCGGTCGACGTCGTCACAGCGACGCACCGCGGCATTCTGCGGGCTGTTGTTGACGTCTTTCGGGCCGTCGTGGCGTCCGTGGCCGCAACGTCCCTGCTCGGCACCGGCACCCGCCGACAGGCCACACAGGACGCCATGCGGGCGTTTGCCGACCGCGGCATACGCGCGTTCGTCGACAAGGCGGGCCGCCGCTGGTCGCTCCCCTCGTACGCCGAGATGGCCGTACGGACGGCGACCGCACGGGCCGCGACCGAGGCCCACATGCGCACCCTCGCCGAGCACGGCGTCGACCTGGTCATCGTCAGCGACGCCCCGCGCGAGTGCCCGCTGTGCCGCCCGTGGGAGGGCAAGGTACTCACGATCGGTGGCCCTGCAGGGGTTCGTACGGTCGAGGCCGAGCACGCCACCGAGGACGGCCGTATGGTCCCCGTCCGCGTCGCCGGAAGCCTCGACGAAGCACGCGCCCGTGGGTTGCAGCACCCGAACTGTCGGCACTCCGTGAGCGCCTACACCCCCGGATTGACCCGCATCGAGCAGGCCACCAGCGACCCCGCCGGATACGAGGCCGGGCAACGGCAGCGCGCCATCGAGCGGAACATACGCAAGTGGCGCCGCCGCGAGGCCGCCGCCACAACGCCCGAGGAGAAGCGCGCCACCGGCGCCAAGGTCCGGGCGTGGCAAGGCGCCATGCGCCAGCACCTCGCCGGCCACCCCGACTTGCGCCGACTCAGGCACCGCGAGCAGGAAGGGGCAAGCAACCTCCCCGCTTCGCCCCGTCCGCCCGCGCCCGATCAGGTCGAGCGGGCCCGCGTGTGGTCGGGCGACGAGCGCACCGTGCGCGAGATGAGCGACGACCAGCTCGCCGCCGCCCTGCGTACACCGCTTGACGACCGCGCTCGCCGCCGGATCGAGGCCGAGGCCGACCGCCGCGACCTCGCCGCCCTGCTCGACCGCGCCGCACCCCGCGGGCGCCTGGTCGAGGATCTGCTCGGCCTGTCCGACGACGACCTCGCCCGTCTGTTCGCCCACGTCGACGACGCCGACCAGGTGCGCATCATGGCCGAGACCGACCGACGCGACCGCGCCGGACAACTCCCCGACGTGCGCCCCGATCTGGTCGGCCTGTCCGACGCCCAGCTCGCCGCCCGCTACCGCGACGCCGGTAGAGGTCCCGAGGCCGCCGCCATCGCCGCGGAGGCCGCCCGCCGCGACCTGCTCTCCAGGCTGTACCCCGGTGGGAACCTGCTCGCCGATCTGACGGGGGTGGGCGACGACGACCTCGCATGGGCCATGCAGTACGCCGACACCGCCGAACTACTGCGCATCGCCGCGGAGATGGACCGGCGCGACGCCGTCGAGCTACCCCCGCCCGCCAGCACCGGCGACCCTGTCGAGGGCCTACTCGCCGACCGCGACGCCCTCGCCGAGGCCATGGGCGACCATGTGCCCGGCCCGGCCGCATGGGGCGCCCTCGCCGCCGACCAGGCCCTCGACGACCACCTCGACGACGACGCGTTTTGGGCCGACCTACGCGACGCCGCCGCCGCACAGCACCGCGGCGACGACGACGAGGACCAGGACGAGCGGCACCTCATCACCCGCCGCGAGGCCCGCGCCCTGTACGACGAGTACGTGTATCGGCAGTACCTACAGGCCGAAGCAGACTGCCGCGGCTACCTGCTCAGCAAGAAGGCCCAGGCCGCCGGGCACGCCCCGGTATCCCTGTTCAGCGGGCCCGCACGCATCGCGCACGCGCGGGCGTCCGACGAGCTGAAAGAGTGGTGGGCCGAACACGGCCGGTTGACTCAGGCAGAGTTCATCGAGCAGGTGACCGGCAAGCCGCAGCGATGGGCCGAAGGCGCCCGCCATCACGAGTCGGACCACCAGAACAAGAGGTGACCATGGGCACGCGCGAGGACATCGTGAGGGCAGTCACGGCAGGCCGCGAGGCAGGCCGCAGGGGCGACGAGCCGACCACGTGCCCGCACCCGAGCACGTCGACACTGCGGACCGCATGGATACGCGGGTACGCCGAGCAGCGCCCCGCCCCGCAACTGGTCGCCGACGACGGCGACCAGGACCCCGACGGCTAAGACTCAGTCCCGGATATTGAACTTCTCCGGCGTCCCGCCTTGGCCCTCAACGCGAGCATGTTCGCCTCGCCTGTGTTCTGGATCGTCGCCGCGATCGTCGCCCTGGTCGCCGTGGTGGTGTTGATCGCCACCAAGACGGATTGGTTCCAACAGGCGTGGTCGGTGGCATGGGGCTTCATCAAGTCGACCACCGACACAGTCGTTGCGGGCATCGGCTCGGTACTGAACTGGTTCGGTTCTCTGCCTGGCAAGTTGGGCGGCTGGTTCGGCAGCGCGAAGGATGCCGCGATCCGCAAACTCCTTGAGCTGCACATTTGGCTTACCGGTCTGCCCGGCCGTGCCGCATCCGCGCTCGCCGGACTGCCGGGCAGTCTGCGCCGCTCGGCCGTGACTGGCTTTCAGGCGTTCCGCACGGCCGCCGGACAGAAGGCATCCGACTTCATCGCGTGGGTTCGGGGCATGCCCCGCCGCATCGCGAGCGGCATCGGCTCTCTGGCCTCCCTGCTCACCGGGAAGGGCCGCGATGTGGTGCGCGGTCTGTGGAACGGCATCAAGGGCATGGGCGGCTGGATCAAGGACAAGCTGATCAGCTGGGCCAAGGCCATGATTCCGGGCCCGATCGCCGACGCGCTCGGCATCAACTCGCCCTCCCGCGTCATGGCGCAGGAAATCGGCCAGTGGATTCCCGCCGGTGTCGTCGACGGCATCGAGGCGGGACAGGGCGCGGTCGATCGCAGCATGCGAAACCTGGTTTCCACGCCCACCCCCGGACAGGCCACCGCCGCCGCCATGGCCGCACAGACCAGCGCCGCCACTGGCGGTGCGGGCGCGGGTGGCGGGCGAATCGTCATCGACGTCACCGGCGCAGACGGCGAATGGAAGCGCGTGATCCGCCGCATGGTCCGCGTCGACGGCCGCGGCTCCGTACAGACCGCTTTCGGCACCTGATGACGGCGGCACCCTTAGGGCATCCGCCGTCATCTGACACTTACGTCACGGGGCCGCGCGGCCTACCACAATTCCGAGAAATTGACCGCGACGTTTGAGTTGCCCTGATTGATCGCAGTAAACGCGGGGCCATCGTCCGCCGACGCTGGCGCGGCGCCGACCAGGGCCGCAACCGCGGTCATGGCGAGGGCTGTGATCACTGTCCGGATGCGCATTGGGTGTCTCCTTCTGAGGTTGCCCGACGCTCCGCAGGGTTCTCCAAACGATCTCTGCACACTGCCGAATGCGTCAGTTCCACCCGATTGAACCTGCATCTTCACCCAAACGGCTGACCTTCTTTGACATCTGAAAGGAGGTGCCGACCGTGGCATTCCCCGATGATCCGCTCGGTGTACGCGTCGAGCTGCAACTCGGCGGCGAATGGCTCGACATCACCGCCGACGTCTACACCGAGAACCCCATCACCATCACCCGCGGGCGCCCCGACGAGGGCGCCCGCACGGATGCGGCCACCTGTGCTTTCGTCTTGGACAACACCAGTGGCCGCTACTCGCCCCGTAATCCGCGCAGTGACCTGTACGGGTTGCTCGGCCGCAACACCCCCGTACGTGTGTCCATCGCCCCGTTCGGCCCCGCCGGGCCGCGCCTGGTCCGCTTCCTGGGCGAAGTCCCCGGATGGCCGGTGAAGTGGGGTACTCCGCACGACATACGGGTGTCCGTGACGGCTGCGGGCATCCTGCGCCGCCTCGGGCAGGGCGCTGCGCCGCTGCACTCCGCGATGCACCGTGAGTTCTCCAACCCGGCCCGCACGTCGATCGTGGCGTACTGGCCGCTTGAGGACGGCGCGGGGGCGACCGAGTTCGCTTCGGCGATGCCCGGCGCGGCTCCCATGCGCATCACGATGACCGGGATCAAACCCGCCGCCTACACCGGTCACCTGGCATCCGACGCGTTGCCCACCCTGGGCGAGGGCGCGGCTACCGGCACCGTTCCCACCTACCCTGCCACCGGGGAAAACGCCCTGCGCTTCTTCGCCGCGTTCCCGGACACCGCACCCGAAGCCGAGACCGTGCTGTGCAGCTTCGCCACCACCGGCATCATCTCGCGGTGGACCATCACGCTGCGCCCCGACGGGCGGCTGAGCATGTACGGCCGCAACGCCCTGGGGATCGAGTTCGTCCGCCTGACGGGCGGGGGGAACTCCCTGCTCGGCAAGAAGGTCAACATCGGCCTTGACCTCATAGACAACGGCCCTTTCACCGACTGGCGGCTCTACTACGTCGACCTCGACGCCTACACCTACGAAGGCGGTCCGGTCCCGTCGTGGAGCGGCGACACGGTCAACAACGCCGTCGGCCGGATCACTCACATCACAGTGGGCGGCGGAAAGGCGGGCGAGGTCGCCGTCGGGCATGTCGTCCTGGCCAACACCGCCGCCGCGTACACCGGGACCGGCGTCGCGTTGATCGGATGGGCGGGCGAGAGCCTGTCCAACCGGCTGCAACGCATCGCCAGCGAAGAAAAGATTCCGTTCACCTACACCGGGCGCCCCAATGCGGCCGGTACCCGCCTCGGCGCGCAGACTGTCGCCGCCCTGCTCGACCTCTTCCAGGATGCTGCGGACGCCGACGGCGGGGCGTTCTATGAGCAGCGCGACGCGCTCGCGCTGGCCTACCGCACCCGCGCCACCCTCTACACCCAGGCGCCCGCGCTCGCCCTCGACTACGCCGCCCGTGAGGTGGTCGCCCCGCTCGAACCGGTCGACGACGACCAGGTCGTACGCAATGACGTCACGGTGCAGCGCACGGGCGGCAGCTCGGCGCGCGCGGTGTGCGAGAGCGGCCCCCTCTCGGTTCTGGCGCCGCCGGACGGTATCGGGCGGTACACCGAGAGCCGGACTCTCAACCTGTACTCCGATGATCAGTGTTCGCCCTACGCGTGGTGGGGACTGCACCGCGGCACGTGGGATGAAGCGCGCTACCCGTCCGTGTCGGTGGCGCTGCATGAGGCGCCGCATCTGGCCGAGGCGGTCGCCGCGGTCGACGTCGGCGACCGCGCCAACATCCTTCGCCCGCCCCCGTGGCTCCCGCCCGGCACGGTCGAGCTACTCGTCGAGGGCTACACCGAGACCCTCGGCGTGTACACGTGGGAGGTCACGTTCACCTGCTCGCCCGGCGGTCCGTGGCTGGTCGCCACCCTCGACGACACCGAGTACGCGACCGCCGCAAGCGACGGCACCGAACTGGCCGCCGCCCTCGACCAGGCCGCGACCGTCCTCGACGTACGGACCACCGCGGGCCCGCCATGGCCCACGGCCGCGCTCCCGCTGAACACCACCGGCGACATGCCCGAGGGCCTGGTCGGCTGGACCCCCTACGGCGGCACCCTCGCCCGCATCCCCACCCCGGACCGCGGGGCGGGCATGGGGGCGTGGTCCGTGCAGTTCACCCCCGACGGCGTCGAGGAGTACCCCAACGTCGGAAGCGATCTCCTGCCCGTCACGGCGGGCACCCGCTACACGGTCGCCGGATGGATGCACAGCGCCGTCACGCGAACCAACGACCTCGACATCAACTGGTTCGATGCCGCGGGCGAGTACCTCGACACCGCCGCCAGCAGTCAGGCCGTGACCGCGGGCGCATGGGTCTGGTTCGAAGAGGCGTTCACCGCACCAACCGGCGCGGCATTCGCCAACATCGCGGCCACCGTGCCCGACTTCCCCCCGGCCACCGACGTACTCACCGCGACCCGCCTCACCCTGCGCCCCACCCTCGACGGCGAGGCGCTCGGCGTGTTCCCCATCGCCGTGCAGATCGGCGGCGAGCGGCTCGACGTGCACGGCATCGCGCCGTCCGTGACCGCCGGACACCAGGCGTTCACCGTCACCCGCGGCACGGACGGCCTCACCCTCGCCCACCCCGCAGGCAGCGCCGTGCACCTCGCCCGCCCTGCTCTCGCCGCTCTTTAAGGAGGCGCCCCCCTTGTCCACGCCCGTCGCCCAGTGGCTACCCGGTATGCAGATGACCGCCGGGCGCCTCCAATACATGCTGGAACGGCTCTCCGAGTCGCTCACCGTCACCGCGTATGGAGCCGTCGGAAACGGCACCGTGGACGATGCCCCGGCGATTCAGGCAGCGTTGAACGCAACCAAGTTGCGCGGTGGTTGGGTGATCGTCCCGCCCGGAACCTATCTGCTCGCCACGCTCCCACTGCGCACCTACGACTACACGAGACTGACCCTGTTGCCTGGTGCGCGCTTCGTGCGTGGCGCCGCCGAAACCATGCTCGTCAACGGCGATGCTGGGCAGAACCTGGGCGGCTACAGCGGCAACGGCAACATCATCATCGAGGGCGGCGTCTGGGATTGCCAGGGGACTACGCCGGGGCTGACGGCCTCGGCCATGTGCATCAGCATCGGGCACGCCCGAGACGTCACCATCCGGGATCTCGAAATCCGCGACGTGTCCGGCTACCACGCCATCGAGCTCAACAGCACGAAGCGCGGCACCATCGAGAACTGTCGATTCCTGGGCTACTACGACCCCGGAGCGCGCGACTTCAGCGAGGCCGTGCAGCTCGACTTGGCCAAGAGCAGCGGCGTGTTCGGTGCTTTTGGTCCTTACGACCACACTCCGTGCGAAGACATCTTGATCTCTGGCTGCTACTTCGGAGCATCCGGCACGAGCAACACGACGGCGTGGCCGCGCGGTATCGGTTCGCACTCCGCGACGATCACCAAGTACCACCGTCGCGTGCGGGTCTCCGACTGCACCTTTGAGGGTGTCACTCAGTACGGCGTCAGTGCCTACAACTGGGAAGACGTCGCCGTGACCGGCTGCAACTTCAGCGGCTGTGGTTCCGGGGTGCGCTTCCGCACGGTCATCCTCACTGACACCGAGGACACGAAGCGGCCTGACGGCACGCAGACCGGCGCCTCACAGGCCATGCGCAACCTCACCGTCACCGGCTGCACCTTCCGCAGCGGAGGCGGCTACGACGAGCCAATCGTCGCCCTGGGCGAGGCGTCCGGGCAGATCCTCAACCTGACCATCGGCGACAACGCCATCGATGGCAGCACCGCGGGGCAGAACGGCATCCGCCTTCAGCAAGTCCAGCGCTTCGCGATCTCCGGGAACGCCATCAGCAGCGTTGACGGTACGGCCGTGTCCATGGAGAACGCCGACAACGGCGCGGTGACCGGCAACCACGTCTACACCCCCGGCGGGCACGGCCTTACCGCCGTGACCTGTACGCACCTCTCGTTGACCGGCAATCAGGTCTTGTATCCGGGCGGGAACGGCGTCCTGGTCCAGGACGGCAACAACATCCACATCAGGGGCAGCTACATCAAGAGCCCCGGACGCTCCGCCAACGCCACGTACTACGGCATCCGCCTGAGTAGTACCGCATCGTCTATCTCCCTCTCCGGGAACAAGGTCCGCCCCAACGGCAGCGGCAACGAAGCGATCAACGGATTCTCCGCAACGAACACGTGCAGCAACGTTGCCCGCTACGGCAACGACTGGCGCGGTAGCGAGTTCACCGGCGGCGCCCTCGACGACAAGTCACCGGCCCCGCAGACCCTCGCGACCGACCTCGCCTGATCTCTTCCCCACCCCGTACGCCCCGCGCCTCGCGTCGGGGCATTTTTCATGTCTGGAGAACCCCTATGGCCCCGCCCTTGTCCGCTACCGCTTTCCGCGCCGCCATCGTCGGCGAAGGCGTCGACGTCGTGGGCGTCGGTGACTGGACGCACCACAACCGCAACCACAGGGGCGCATGGGGGCCCATGCGCGGAGTGATGATCCACCACACCGTGACGTCGGGAACCGCGCACTCCGTCGCCCTGTGCCGCGACGGGCACGCCAGCCTGCCCGGCCCGCTGTGTCACGGCGTCATCGACAAGAGCGGACGCGTGCACCTGGTCGGCTACGGCCGCGCCAACCACGCGGGCAACGGCGACGACGACGTACTCGACGCCGTCACCGCCGAACGCTCCCCCCTGCCCGCCGACAACGAAGCGAACACCGACGGCAACCGCTACTTCTACGGCTTTGAGTGCGTGAACATGGGCGACAACGTCGACCCGTGGCCCGAGGCCCAGGTCGAGGCCATCGCCCGCGCCGCCGCCGGTATCTGCCGCAAGCACGGGTGGGGCGCCGAATCCGTCATCGGTCACCTTGAATGGCAGCCCGGCAAGGTCGACCCCCGCGGCCCGATCGGCAAGAAGGGCGGCCCCGCCCTGACCATGGCCAAGATCCGGGCCCGCGTCGACGAGCTGCTCGACGACGACGAGCCGAGCAAGCCGCCGACGCCGGGCAAGCCCAAGCCTTACACCCCGCCGTCGTTCCCCAAGGGCCTCGCACCGGGCCGAAAGAGCCCGTCGGCTAAGCCGCTACAGCGGGCGCTGAAGGCCGCCGGATACCTCGCCAAGGGCGTTCCCGAGGCCGACGCGTACGGCCCGCAGACCCAAGCTGGCGTGGCCAAGTTCCACAACGCCCACCCGGCCTACCGCGCGAGCGGTACGCGCCACGACCCGGCGATCGGCCCGCGTGGTTGGGCTGCTCTGCACCGCCTCGCCTACGGCAAGTAGGCCGTAATCCGCCCGCCCCGTCGGTCACCGCACCGCGGGGCGGGCCCACCCACCCGAGAGGAACACCCCCCATGACCCCCGAGACCAAGCGCACCGTTCGCACCATCCTGCAAGGCGCCGTGGCGTTCGCCGTCGCGCTCCCCGGCATCGTCGCCGCGTCCGGCGTTCCCGACTCCCTGCCGTGGGTGGCCGGCGGACTCGCCGTCGCGGGCGGCCTCGCCCGCGTGATGGCGCTCCCGAGCGTCGAGGCCATCCTCGACCGGGTCGGCCTCGGCCTGGTCGACGACGTCAAGGAGCCCACCGCGCCGTGACGACCCAGCCCTCACCGTCCGATCCGGCCGCGGTCGCCCTCGAACTGGAGCGCATCCGGCGGACGATCGAGGTCGGTTTCACCCGCACCGACGGCGCCCTCGCCCTGCTCGTGCAACGGCACGACCAGACCGACGAAGCCCTCAAGGGACACGACCGCCGGATCGACGACCACGACGCCCGCCTCGACACCCTCGAACGGGGCGAGACTGAACGCCAAAAGCGCGACATTGCCCGCCTCGACGCCCTCGAACGGGCACGGTGGCCGCTCCCATCCGTGGCCGCCCTGGTCGCGGTTACCGGCCTCACTCTGTCTCTGTGGCAGCTGGCCGCCCGATAGACGCACCACGCCCCCCGTACGGCCGTTCGCGGCTGTACGGGGGGCGCTCTTTGTGTATGCGGTCAGATCTGGTCGGCCTTGATGCCCTCGACGAGGTGATGCACAGCGATGCGGGGGAACAGCAGCGCGGGGCCAGTAGGCCGCTTGCTGTCCCGAATGGCGGTGGTCCGCTCATCAACGTTGCCGCACTCGACGCACTGCGCCCCGCTGTCGGAATACGGAGACTTCTTCCACGTCACACGCAGCGTGGAGGCGTCATCAACATGGCTCATGCGTTCTTCCTTATGTCTGTGATCAGGTCCGCCGAAGCCTAGACCGAGAGTGCGGCGGATGTGAGCCGTTGCCAGGCGTCACGGTGTGCAGCGACCTTGTCGGTTTCCTCGATGTAGAGGGCCGACGTCAGCCCTTCGGTATGGACGACGTCAAGATCGGCATGGGGTCCGAATCCGAGCAGGGTGAAGGTGCCCATCTGCCCAACATGCAACGGCGCATCCGACCGGAGCACTTGGATATTCACGTTTGCTCGACGCCCTACGGAGAGCAGTCGTCCCAACTGTTCGTGCATCAGCCCGTCGACCTCGGACGATGACCGTAGGGCCTGTTCCGCAATAATCGCCCACAGGGTCAAGGGCTCTTCACGTGTGAGTACGGCCTGGCGAGCGAGCCGCACCTCGACCAATGCATCGATGTTCGCCGCGATCGCATCGGACATGGACGTGGCACGGATGATCTCGCGGGCGTACTCGCTGGTCTGGAGCAGGCCGGGAATCACGCCGAGCTGCCACGTTGAGACAGACTCTGCCTCAGCTTCCAAGCTGATCAAGTCCTCGTACACAGGCGTGAGTACACCTCGGTACGAGTGCCACCAACCGCGGCGTGCGCCTTCCTTTGTCAGGGTCAGCAGGGCCGCACGTAGCTCCATATCGTCGACGCCGTACAGGTCGAGAAGTAGCTCGACGTCGGACCGTTGGGCCGCCACGCGCGCCGTCTCGATACGGCTGATCTTCGCCGTGGTGAATCGGTCGCCGCTCTTTTCGACGACGTCCTCGCCGGTCAGGTTCAGGGCCTCGCGAAGTGCTCTCAGCTTTGCACCGAGCCTGCGCCGCCGGACCGTGGGAGCGCTCACCGCCCCTACCCCCTTCCCTCACCGGCCAGTTTGCCGCCTGCGTGATCGTGAGGCTACCGCCCCCGTGCACGCTATGCCGGATCGTCAACGATGCCGTGCAATTTTGCATTTATCGAGTGAGTAGGTTGCACGCGGGGGTAGTTGAGGAGCACTCTGGTTGTGACGTAGTGCACTCATCTCGCGACTGAGTGCATGGGACAGGTGCCGTCATGCACCACGCCGCCACATTTGATTGAAGGCCGCCCCCATGAACTACCAGCCCCACCCCGACGATCACGTGTTGAGCGATCAGGTAGGCACCGGCCAGCCGCTCGAAGACCTGGTCCCCTTGGCCGAACTCGACGCGTTGATTGAGGAGTTAGCGGACAAGATCAATGCGCACCTCGGCATTCAGCGAGGCGAGGGGCCGAAATGACACGCGTCTTATACGTGTACCGCGAGTACCACGTCGCACCGAACCAGGACGCGGACGCCGAACCGGTCACGCACTGCATGGAGTGCGTAGCCTGCGAGCAAGCCAGCTCCACCGCCGAGGATGTCGACGGGCCCCTGAACTGGGTGTTCAACCACCTGAAGAGCTACCCGACGCACCTCGCCTACCGAGAGCACCTCACGCGCCCCTACCGCGCCGAGCCCAGGACGTACCCGTGACGGCCGCCGACTGCGCGCCCTGGCTGGTACAGGTGCCACCGGCGCGCAACGGGTTGTGGTGCGAGTGCACGCTCGCCGAACCAGCAGCGCACAGCGCCCGCGAGTGGCTGCTCGCCGGGTACGCCGCACCCTCGCCACGCCTCGCCGTCCGCTGGCTCACTGCCCAGGCATCGCGCTTAGCAGACCTGATCGATCCGCCCCTCGACACACAGTGGATGCCGCCGCGTGCCCTGCGCGTCGCCGCACTCCGCCCGGCCCTCGACCCGGCAACCGCCCTGCGGGCATGGCCGACTGACGTCGCCGAGCACGACCAGGCGCTCACCGCGATGCGCGACGGCGGCCTCTACGCCTTCACCGTCACAGACGACCGCACGAGCTACGCACTCACGGCGCGGCCCATCCTCACCCACGCGCGCGGCCTCACGCCGCCGCCCCAGACTCCCGCCCCCTACCGCGGTCGACCGGTCGAGGCTCCCCCGCAACGGCCCTTCTTGCGGTAGGGGCGCGGGCCCCACAGCGGCCCGCGCTCACCCCGAGCCGGGCCGCGTCTCTCACCCAACCGAGAGGACGCACGTATGAACGCCCTCGACACCATCCGCTCTGTCGAGTTGGAGATCACCGGCACCTGTGATCTCCAATGCGCGCACTGCTGCACCATGTCCGGCCCCAAGGTGAGTTCGGGCCTCATGACCCGCGATAATTGGGATGAGGTCATCACCGACATTGCCGCACTCAGCATCCCCGCCGTGCAGATGATCGGCGGCGAGCCCACCCTCTCGCCCCACCTGCCCCACTACATCGAACGCGCGACAAAACTCGGCCTGTTCGTCGAGGTCTACAGCAACCTCACCCACATCCGTCCCGCCCTCTGGCGGGCCCTCGACCACCCCCGCGTCGCCCTGGCCACCTCTTACTACTCCGACCAGGCCGAGCAGCACGAGCGGATCACGCAGGGCAAGGGCAGCCACGGCCGCACCCGCGCGAACATCCTCGAAGCCCTCGACCGCAACATCCCCTTGCGCGTCGGAATCGTCGAGGTCAACCCCGGACAGCGCATCGCGGAAGCCGAGGCCGAGCTACGCGCCCTCGGCGTGAAACGCGTCGACGTCGACCGCGCCCGGAAGGTAGGCCGCGCCGCTACAGGCACTATCCCCACCGTCGACGAACTGTGCGGCCACTGCTTCCGCCACCGCGTATCCATCGACCCCGACGGCAACGTGTCCGGGTGCATCCTGAGCCGTTTCCTGGAAGCCGGAAACGTCCGCGAACGACCCCTGCACGAGATCCTGCACGACGCCCTATGGTCTGAAATCACAGCGACCATCCCCACGCCCCGTAGCGCATGCACCCCCGAGGACTCCGCAGGCTGTAACCCCGGCGACACGAACCCCTGCACACCCGTCACGGGCCACACCGCAACCGCAGTCGGCTGCACCCCCGACGACTCCAGCGATTGCGACCCGAGCAACACCCCCGCGTGCAACCCCGCCTACACCACCCCCGCCGCCCCACTCTCCCTGGAGGCCATCGCGTGAACTGGCGACCACACGCGCAAGCCCTCGCCGAGGACGTCACCCACCGCACCTCACGATGGCGCGACCACGTGGCAGGCACCCCGCGCCACCTGTTCGTGCCCCGCTGGTGGGAGCGCACTGACGACGGATGGGCCCTCCACGCCCCGTACGACGAGGGCCAGTGGTACGCCGCCGCCTACCGCGACAGATCCCTCGTAACCCGCGTCGGCCCGCACCATGCCGACCGCGCCAAGGCCGACGACCACCCCGCCGGCCGTCCCACGTCCTCCGCCACCCTGCCGAGCCTTGTCGTCAGCATGCTGCGGTACGCCTACCTCGACGACGGCGACCAATTGCTGTACGTCGGCACCGGCACCGGGTACGGCACAGCCCTCGCCGCCCGCCGTCTGCACTCCGAGCAGGTGACGAGCGTGGACGTCGACCCCTATCTCGTCGAGAGCGCACGGGAACGGCTCGACACCATCGCCCTCGGCCCGCGCATCGAGACTGCGGACGCTACCGGCGCACTCCCCGTCGCCGCCGAGAGCGCCGACCGTCTCGTTTCCATGGTCTCTGTGCGCACCATCCCGCCAAGCTGGCTCACCGCGCTGTGCCGGGGTGGGCGACTCGTGACCACCATCGCGGGTACCTCGCTGCTCATCACCGCGGACAAGGACAGCGACGGCGGCGCCACCGGGCGCGTGCTGTGGGACCGCGCCGGATTCATGCCCGTACGCCACGGTGACGACTACCCGCCCAGCCTCGCCCCACTGCTCGCCGCCGCACAGCACCAGGACGGCGACAACATCACGACCAGCCCCTATCCGGTCGTCAACGTCGAGCAGGCATGGGACCTCGATTCCATGCTCAGCGTCACCGCCCCCGGCATCGTGCACGAGTACCGCGAGCACGACGGGCAACGAACCGCGATCATGGCCCACGCCGACGGCTCGTGGGCCCGTGCGACCGCCGAGGGCACCGACCGACCGACCGTCCACCAGGGCGGCCCCCGCCGCCTGTGGGACGTCCTCGACGGCATCCGTCACGACTGGCTCGCCAGTGGGGAACTCCCCGTGCGCGGGGCCCGCGTCTTCATCAGTCCCGACGGCCGTACCGTCCTCGCCCGCGGTAAGTGGCACGCCCAGCTCTGACCGTTGAAGAACAGCCCGCCTCTGGGGGATCGCTCCGCCCAGGGGCGCGCTGCTGTACTCGCTCGTGTGTAGGTCGGGCACGGCAACACGCACCACGCTCGTAATTACCCCCCTGTACCCCGCGCCGCCCCAAGTGCCAGGATCGGAAGGGGTTGACCTGCACTCACAACCGCAGAAGAATCCAAGCGGTTGTCAGATTGGTCTAAACCACGAGCCGGAATTGTCTGCATGTTGTTGGGAGCCCACCAGTGAACGAGCGTCCGTCCATCGCCAACATGCTTAAAGAAGAGCGAAGGTTCGCGCCGCCGGCCGACCTGGCGGCCAACGCCAACGTCACCGCGGAGGCGTACGAACAGGCCAAGGCTGACCGGCTCGGCTTCTGGGCCGAGCAGGCCCGCCGGCTGACCTGGGCCACCGAACCGACCGAGACGCTCGACTGGTCGAACCCGCCCTTCGCGAAATGGTTCGCCGACGGGAAGCTCAACGTCGCGTACAACTGCGTCGACCGTCATGTCGAGGCGGGCCACGGCGACCGCGTGGCGATCCACTTCGAGGGTGAGCCCGGTGACAGCCGGGCCATCACCTACGCCGAACTCAAGGACGAGGTCAGCCGGGCCGCCAACGCACTGACCGAACTGGGCGTCCAGCAGGGCGACCGCGTCGCCGTCTACCTGCCGATGATCCCCGAGGCCGTCGTGTCGATGCTGGCCTGTGCCCGCATCGGCGCCGCGCACTCCGTCGTCTTCGGCGGTTTCTCCGCCGACGCCATCGCCACGCGCGTGAAGGACGCCGACGCCAAGGTCGTCATCACCTCCGACGGCGGCTACCGCAGGGGCAAGCCCGCCGCCCTGAAGCCCGCGGTCGACGACGCCGTGTCGCGCGAGGGAAGCTCCGTCGAGCACGTACTCGTCGTGCGCCGCACCGGCCAGGACGTGGCGTGGACCGAGAGCCGCGACGTGTGGTGGCACGAGCTCACCGAGCGCCAGTCCGCCGAGCACACGCCACAGGCCTTCGACGCCGAGAACCCGCTCTTCATCCTCTACACGTCGGGTACGACGGGTAAGCCGAAGGGCATCCTCCACACCTCCGGCGGCTATCTCACCCAGGCCGCGTACACCCACCACGCCGTCTTCGACCTCAAGCCGGAGACCGACGTCTACTGGTGCACGGCCGACATCGGCTGGGTCACCGGGCACTCGTACATCACGTACGGCCCGCTGGCGAACGGCGCGACGCAGGTCATGTACGAGGGCACGCCCGACACCCCGCACCAGGGGCGCTTCTGGGAGATCGTCCAGAAGTACGGCGTGACCATCCTCTACACGGCGCCGACGGCGATTCGTACGTTCATGAAGTGGGGCGACGACATCCCCGCGAAGTTCGACCTCAGCAGCCTGCGGGTCCTCGGGTCGGTCGGTGAGCCGATCAACCCCGAGGCCTGGATGTGGTACCGGAAGAACATCGGCGCCGACAAGTGCCCCATCGTGGACACCTGGTGGCAGACCGAGACCGGCGCCATGATGATCTCGCCGCTGCCGGGCGTGACCGAGACCAAGCCGGGCAGCGCCCAGCGCGCACTGCCGGGCATCGCCGCGACCGTCGTCGACGACGAGGCGCGCGAAGTGCCGGACGGCGGTGGCGGCTACCTCGTCCTGACCGAGCCGTGGCCCTCGATGCTGCGGACCATCTGGGGCGACGACCAGCGTTTCCTCGACACGTACTGGTCGCGCTTCGAAGGCAAGTACTTCGCCGGAGACGGCGCCAAGAAGGACGACGACGGCGACATCTGGCTGCTCGGCCGCGTGGACGACGTGATGCTCGTGTCCGGGCACAACATCTCCACCACCGAGGTCGAGTCGGCGCTCGTTTCGCACCCGTCGGTCGCCGAGGCGGCGGTCGTGGGCGCGGCGGACGAGACCACCGGTCAGGCCATCGTCGCGTTCGTGATCCTGCGGGGCACGGCGAACGCCGACGACGAGGGGCTCGTGGCGGACCTGCGGGGCCACGTGGGCACGGCCCTCGGCCCGATCGCCAAGCCGAAGCGCATCCTTCCGGTGGCCGAGCTGCCGAAGACGCGGTCCGGGAAGATCATGCGCCGCCTGCTGCGTGACGTCGCCGAGAACCGCGAGCTGGGCGACGTCACCACGCTCACGGACTCCTCCGTGATGGACCTGATCCAGACCAAGCTGCCGGCCGCGCCGAGCGAGGACTAGGACCAGGACTAGTCAGGCCTGCGCCTGAGAGGGGCACCCGGCACCGCGCCAGGTGCCCCTCTTGCGCATAAAGTGACGATCGCCGGATAGGTCCGGTTGCACGTTAGGTACGCTAAGGATCGCGTCAACATCGCGACAAGAACAAACACGACACGAAGTACCTAGGTGCGCCGGGAAGTCTGGTCGGCAAGTGATTTGTCCTGCCTACCGACCGGAGGTCGACCCCCGTGGCCGCGCCCGCACCCAGCAACGCACCCCGCAACAACCGCAAGGTTCTCGGACGGCTCTCGCTGCCCGAGCGGAACTTCGTCGCGAACGCGCTGCGTGCCGAGACCGTCGGCGGTGTCCTCCTCCTCGTCGCCGCCGTCACCGCGCTGATCTGGGCGAACACCGCCGGCGGCTCGTACGAGTCCGTGAGCGGTTTCCACATCGGGCCCGCCTCCCTCGGCCTCGACCTCTCCATCCAGCACTGGGCGGCCGACGGACTGCTCGCCGTCTTCTTCTTCGTCGCCGGCATCGAACTCAAGCGTGAACTCGTCGCGGGCGATCTGCGCGACCCGAAGGCCGCCGCGCTGCCCGTCGTCGCCGCGCTCTGCGGCATGGCCGCACCCGCTCTCGTATACGTCCTGGTCAACACCGTCGGCAGCGGCTCCATGGACGGCTGGGCGGTGCCGACCGCCACGGACATCGCCTTCGCGCTCGCCGTCCTCGCGGTCATCGGCACCTCGCTGCCGTCCGCGCTGCGTGCCTTCCTGCTCACCCTCGCCGTCGTCGACGACCTCTTCGCGATCCTGATCATCGCGGTGTTCTTCACCAGCGACCTCAACTTCGCGGCCCTGGGCGGCGCGGTCATCGGCCTCGCGGTCTTCTGGCTGCTGCTCCGCAAGGGCGTACGCGGCTGGTACGTCTACGTTCCGCTGGCCCTTGTCATCTGGGGGCTGATGTACAACAGCGGCATCCACGCCACGATCGCCGGTGTCGCGATGGGCCTGATGCTGCGCTGCAGCCGCCGCGAGGGCGAGGAGCACTCGCCGGGCGAGCACATCGAGCACCTGGTGCGGCCCCTCTCCGCAGGTCTCGCGGTGCCGCTGTTCGCGCTGTTCAGCGCCGGTGTCGCGGTGTCGGGCGGCGCGCTCGGGGACGTATTCAGCCAGCCGGAGACGCTCGGTGTGGTGCTCGGTCTCGTGGTCGGCAAGGCGGTCGGCATCTTCGGCGGCACCTGGCTCGCGGCGCGCTTCACCAAGGCCGAGCTCAACGACGAACTCGCCTGGCCGGACGTTTTCGCGGTCGCATCGCTCGCCGGCATCGGCTTCACCGTCTCCCTCCTGATCGGCGAACTCGCCTTCAGCGAGGACCCGCTGCTCACCGATGAGATCAAGGCGGCCGTCCTGATGGGCTCTCTCATCGCGGCCGTCCTTTCCGGGATCCTGCTCAAGATGCGCAACGCCCGCTACCGCGCGCTGTACGACGCCGAGGAGCGCGACGACGACCTCGACGGCATCCCGGACGTGTACGAACAGGACAAGCCGGAGTACCACCTGCGGATGGCCGCGATCTACGAAAAGAAGGCGGCCGAGCATCGCAGGCTTGCCGAAGTGTCGGCCGGGGCACGCGCCGATGACGAGGGTCCGGCATGATCTGAGCAGACTTGACTGCGCGGCATGGGCTGGGCGGTCGTATCTGACCAGACGTACGTGAGCACGCTTACGCAGACTTCGTGAGCACGCTTACGCAGACTTACGGAGAAGGGGAGAAGCGATGAGCACACCCGACGGGCCCGTCGGCACCGAACGCAGCCTCGGCCAGCTGGTCTCCACGGCGACCAGCGAGATGTCCGCGCTTGTGCACGACGAGATCGCGCTGGCCAAGGCCCAGCTGCGGCAGGACGTCAAGCGGGGTGCGGTCGGCGGCGCCGCGTTCGCAGCAGCCGGGACGGTGCTGATCTTCTCGCTGCCGATGCTGAGCTTCGCCCTGGCGTACGGCATCCGCACCTGGAGCGGCTGGAACATGGCGATCTGCTTCGTGCTCTCCTTCGCGGCGAATGTGCTGGTCGCCGGGGTGCTCGCACTGATCGGCGTCGTCTTCGCGAAGAAGGCCAAGAAGGGCAAGGGCCCGCAGAAGGCCGCCGCTTCGGCCAAGGAGACGGCTGCCGTACTGCAGAACGTCAAGCCGCACCCGCGTTCGGTGGGCCCCGCACCCGCCGTGGGTGCCACCCTCGACCGTGGCAGTGAGAAGGCTGCGGCTGTGGCACGCTCGTCTTCATGACGGACCCTGCCACGCCCGCCCCCCATCCGGCCCAACCGACGTCACTCGTACGCATCGAAGGACCGTGGACCCACCGGGACGTCGCCGCCAACGGCGCCCGCTTCCACATCGCCGAGATGGGCGACGGGCCGCTCGTGCTGCTCCTGCACGGCTTCCCGCAGTTCTGGTGGACCTGGCGGCATCAGATGGTGGCACTCGCCGACGCGGGCTTCCGTGCGGTCGCGATGGACCTGCGGGGCATGGGCGGCAGCGACCGTACGCCGCGTGGTTACGACCCGGCGAACCTCGCGCTCGACATCACGGGCGTCGTCCGGTCGCTCGGTGAGCCGGACGCCGCGCTCGTCGGGCACGACCTCGGCGGATACCTCGCGTGGACGGCGGCCGTGATGCGGCCCAAGCTGGTGCGCCGCCTCGCCGTCTCCTCGATGCCGCACCCGCGGCGCTGGCGCTCGGCGATGCTGTCGGACCGCAAGCAGACCTCCGCGGCCTCGTACGTGTGGGGCTTCCAGCGGCCGTGGGTGCCGGAGCGTCAACTCGTCGCGGACGACGCCGCTCTGGTGGGGCGTCTGGTGCGGGACTGGTCGGGGCCGCGGCTCCCGGACGACGAGTCGGTGGAGACGTACCGCCGTGCCATGACGATTCCGTCGACGGCGCACTGCTCGATCGAGCCGTACCGCTGGATGGTGCGGTCGATGGCCCGCCCCGACGGCATCCAGTTCAACCGGCGCATGAAGCGGCCCGTACGGGTTCCCACGCTGCATCTGCACGGATCGCTCGACCCCGTGATGCGCACACGCAGCGCGGCCGGATCGGGCGAGTACGTCGAAGCGCCTTACCGTTGGCGGCTGTTCGACGGTCTGGGGCACTTCCCGCAGGAGGAGGACCCTGTCGCTTTCTCGACCGAGCTGGTGAACTGGCTGAAGGATCCCGAGCCGGACCGGTAGGTTCGCCGAGCCCCGATTCGGTGCCGTGCGAACACCTGTCCTTCGAACGGCCAATTGCCTCCCGCATAGGCCAATTGGGGCCCGTGGGCGCGATTACCGACCTTGGGGCACGGGCACACGTCCGGGTATGGGCTGGACGCACGACTACAGTGACGCAGCACGCAACCGCCGCTCGGCCACAGCGCTGAACAGCCGTGAGAGGGGCGGTCCGCACGATCCGGGCCATGAGGGCCCTGCTCAAGGCATCGGCATTCCCCACATCCTGCGCCGCAGGGCCCGCTGGGTCTCGGCGCGGCTGAGGCATACGCGCGACTGATCCGATCGCTTCCGCGCGACTGGATCCGATCGCTTCCACGCGACTGGTCCCAACGCTTCCGCGCGACGATCCGACCGCTCTCCCGACTGCGCCCCGCTAGAGGACTGCGCCCCGCTAGAGCGCGCAAGCCTCGCTGTCGACCTCTTGGTTGGCTGTACGGCCTTCCTCGATGTCCTCACGGACCTCGTCGACGGTGAGGGCATAGCCGGTGTCCGGGTCGTCGAGCGACTTCGCGAAGACCACGCCGTAGACCTTGCCTTCGGGCGTGAGCAGCGGGCCGCCTGAGTTGCCCTGGCGGACGGTCGCGTAGAGCGAGTACACATCGCGGCGCACGGTGCCCCGGTGGTAGATGTCCGGGCCGTTGGCCGTGATGCGACCGCGCACGCGCGCGGGGCGGACGTCGTACGGGCCGTTCTCCGGGAAGCCCGCGACGATCGCGTTGTCACCGCTGACCGCGTCCTTGGACGTGAACTGCAGCGCGGGCGCCTGGAGAGTCGGCACGTCCAGTACGGCGATGTCGCGCTCCCAGTCGTAGAGCACGACCTTCGCGTCGTACGTCCTGCCGTCTCCGCCTATCTGCACCGTCGGGTCGTCCACGCCGCCGACCACGTGCGCGTTGGTCATCACGCGGCGCTCGGAGAAGACGAAGCCGGTGCCTTCGAGGACCTTGCCGCAGCCGCGGGCCTCGCCCTGCACCTTCACGATGGAGCGCCTGGCCTTCGTGGCGACCTCGCTCTTGGCGAGCCTGGGGTCGGGGGCCTGGACCTCGGTGATGGGCTCGTTCGAGAACGGGCTGAAGACCTGCGGGAAGCCGTTGCGCGCAAGGACCGAGGAGAAGTCCGCGAACCAGGTGTCGGCCTGGTCGGGCAGCGTGCGCGAGACGCCGAGCAGGATCTTGGAGTTGCGTACTTCCTTGCCGACCGTCGGCAGCGTCGTACCCGCGAGGGCGGAGCCGATCAGCCAGGCGACGAGGAGCATCGCCAGTACGTTGACCAGCGCGCCGCCCGTGGCGTCCAAGGCGCGGGCGGGCTGCCAAGTGATGTACCGGCGGAGCTTGTTGCCCAAGTGGGTGGTGAAGGCCTGGCCGATGGAGGCACAGACGATCACGATGACCACGGCGACGACGGCGGCCGTCGTGCTCACCGCTCCCTCGTCGTCCGTGAGGGCGGCCCAGATGACGGGCAGCAGGTACACCGCGACGAGTCCGCCGCCCAGGAAACCGATCACCGACAGGATGCCGACGACGAATCCCTGGCGATAACCGACGACCGCGAACCACACGGCGGCGACCACCAAAAGGATGTCCAGCACGTTCACCGATTCAATCCTCGCCTCGCATCGCGGTCGCCACGTCCCCGCAACCTTGTCATGCGCGCCAGTCGAGCGGCACCTGCTTGGTGCGGTCCCAGGGGCGCTCCCAGCCTGCGAAGTGCAGGATTCTGTCGATCACTCCGGCCGTAAAACCCCAGACCAGAGCGGATTCGACGAGGAAGGCCGGGCCTCGGTGGCCGCTCGGATGAACCGTCGTCGCGCGGTTGTCGGGATCCGTGAGATCGGACACGGGAACCGTGAAGACGCGGGCGGTCTCGGCCGGATCGACGACGCCGACGGGGGTGGGCGTGCGCCACCAGCCGAGCACCGGGGTCACCACGAAGTCGCTCACCGGGATGAAGAGCTTGGGCAGCACGCCGAAGAGCTGGACGCCTCGGGGGTCGAGCCCGGTCTCCTCCTCGGCCTCGCGCAGCGCGGCGCGCAGGGGGCCGTCGGCGAGCGGATCGCCGTCCTCGGGGTCGAGGGAGCCGCCGGGGAAGGAGGGCTGGCCCGCGTGCGAGCGCAGGCTCCCCGAACGCTCCATCAGGAGCAGCTCGGGGCCGCGCGCGCCCTCTCCGAAGAGGATCAGCACGGCGGACTGGCGTCCGGCGCCGCTCTCCGGGGGCAGGAAGCGGCTGAGCTGGGTCGGCTGGACGGTCTCGGCGGCGCGGGCGACGGGGTCCAGCCAGGCGGGGAGTCCTTCGGTGCTGAGGCGCACGTGTCCGTTGGGGCTGCCTGATGGGCTTCGTGCAGGGCGACCTGTGCCGCCGGGTCCGCCGGGTCTGCCGGGTGCGCCGGGTCCGCCGGGTCCGCCGGGTCCCTCGAAGCCGTTCCCATCGCTCATGTGCGTATGGCTCGTGTCGGTTGTCTCGCTCGTGTCGCTCGCGTGCGTCATCGGCACCCCCGTCCAACTGTGGACAACGCCTGTGGACCCTCGGTTGGTTCCTCGCTCATGCGGCGCCCAGCGGGGGCGCGGCCTTCCCCGGGTAGTCCGGCGGGGGCTTGAGGCGCTGGCCCGGCAGGCCGCCCATCTCGTACTTCAGGAGCTTCTTCGCCTTCTCCGGGTCGGTCTCGCCCTCTCCGTACGACGGGCAGAGATCGGCGATCGGGCAGGCGCCGCAGGCGGGCTTGCGGGAGTGGCAGATCCGGCGGCCGTGGAAGATCACGCGGTGCGAGAGCATCGTCCACTCGCTCTTCGGGAAGAGGTCGGCGATGACGGCCTCGACCTTCACCGGGTCGGTCTCCTCGGTCCACTTCCAGCGCCGGACGAGCCGTCCGAAGTGGGTGTCCACGGTGATGCCGGGGACTCCGAAGGCGTTCCCGAGCACGACGAACGCGGTCTTGCGTCCTACGCCGGGCAGCTTGACGAGGTCTTCTATGCGGCCGGGGACCTCGCCGCCGTGGTTGTCCCTGAGGGCGGTGGCGAGCCCCATGATCGACTTGGTCTTCGCCCGGAAGAACCCGGTCGGCCGGATCAACTCCTCGACCTCTTCGGGGTTGGCGGCGGCTAGGTCCTCCGGGGTCGGGTACGCGGCGAAGAGGCGCGGCGTCGTTTGGTTCACCCGCAGGTCGGTGGTCTGCGCGGAGAGGACCGTGGCGATGAGCAGCTCGAAGGGGTTCTCGAAGTCCAACTCGGGGTGGGCGTACGAGTACACATCGGCGAGCTCGCGGTTGATACGGCGGGCTCGGCGGACGAGGGCTGCGCGGGACTCGGGCTTGGCTTTGGCTTTGGGCTTGGCCTCGGGCTCGGGCTTGGCCTCGGACTTGGGCTTGGCGGGGGCAGCTTTTTTCGGCGGGGCGGTTTTCTTGGCCGGGGTGGCGGTTTTCTTCGCTGGAGCGGTCTGCTTCGCTGGGGCGGCGGTCTTCGTGGCCGAGGTAGGTTTCGTCGCGTCGGCTGTGGCCTGATGCTTCTCCGAAGGCTTCCTCACCGGTGGCACCTTTGTCCCTTTTGTCGCATTCTCTGGTTCAGTGGAAGTCTGTTCGCCCACAGCGGAATCCGGGAGGGCGGTCACCTTCCCAGCCCTCCTGGCCTGTGCTCTCACCGGCTTTTTGGACACCCGGCCAGCCTAGAGCCCGACACTGACATCCGCCCTGGACCCTATGGATCGGCCCCCAATTGGCCCCCTCCCGCACAGCTTGCGACGCCGGTGCGGCAGACTTGTGACTGATCACACTGTTTGGACCGTCCGGCAAAATGGGGGGACCACAGTCCCCTGATGCAGGCCGACAAGGAGAGAACTCGTGGACGACGTTCTGCGGCGCGCCCCGCTCTTCGCGGCGCTCGATGACGAGCAGGCCGCGGAGCTCCGCGCCTCCATGAGTGAGGTGACGCTCGCGCGCGGGGATGCGCTTTTCCATGAGGGCGACCCCGGAGACCGCCTTTACGTGGTCACCGAGGGCAAGGTGAAGCTTCACCGCACCTCACCCGACGGCCGCGAGAACATGCTCGCGGTGCTCGGCCCCGGCGAGCTCATCGGTGAGCTCTCGCTGTTCGACCCGGGCCCGCGTACGGCCACCGCCTCCGCGCTCACCGAGGTCAAGCTGCTCGGTCTGGGCCACGGCGACCTTCAGCCGTGGCTGAACGCACGGCCCGAGGTGGCCGCGGCGCTGCTGCGTGCCGTTGCGCGGCGCCTGCGCAAGACGAATGACCAGATGTCCGATCTGGTCTTCTCCGACGTGCCCGGGCGTGTGGCCCGCGCCCTTCTCGACCTGTCGCGCCGCTTCGGTGTGCAGTCCGAAGAGGGCATCCACGTCGTGCACGACCTCACGCAGGAAGAGCTGGCCCAGCTGGTCGGCGCCTCCCGCGAGACGGTCAACAAGGCTCTGGCGGACTTCGCGGGGCGCGGCTGGCTTCGGCTGGAGGCGCGTGCGGTGATTTTGCTGGATGTGGAGAGGTTGGCCAAGCGGTCGCGCTGATGCGTTTTCGCTGACGCTGTTTCGTACGCGGATGGGTCCCGCCTCGTTCTGAGGCGGGGCCCATCCGTGCTCCCGCACAAGCTTTCCCACCCACCCACCCGATTGCCCTGCGGTGTGGGGGGGGGTGGGTGCGGCACGGCTTCCCGGCTGGGGACCGGGGGGGGGTGGGCGGGGGGGGGGAGCTGCCCGCCGCTCAGGCCTGCCGGGCGCGGCTTGGGGCGGGCGGGGCGTGCCCACCGTCCAGGACGCCGGCGCGGGTTGGGGTGGGTGGGCGGGGAATGTCCGCGGTCCAGGGCTCCCAGGCCCGTTGGGGCGGGTGGGCGGGAAGTGTCCGTCGTCCAGGACCTGCGGCGCGGCTTGGGACGGTGGGGAGTGTTCGCCGTCCAAGCCGCCGGGATGGGGTGGGTGGGTGGGGAGTATCCGTCCGCCAGGACCCCGGCCGACTGAGGGCGGGCGGGGAATGTCCGTCGGCCAAGGCCCCCGGCGCGGCTTGAGACCGCGGAGGGTGTTCGCCGTCCAAGCCGCCGGGATGGGGTGGGTGGGTGGGGAGTATCCGTCCGCCAGGACCCCGGCCGGCTGAGGGTGGGGCCCTCGCGAAGTTGGGGTGGGTGGGCGGGGAGGCCCCGGCCCGGCTGTGGGGAGTGTTCGCCGTCCCAGCCTCGGCCCGGCCGGGTGGGGTGGGTTCCCCGGCGGGGATCTTTGAGCGGTTAGGCGCCCACGCCCGGTTAAATCAAGCCGTGTTCTCGCAAGTAGTCCAGCTGCGCCCTCACCGACAGTTCCGCCGCCGGCCACAAGGAGCGGTCCACGTCCGCGTAGACGTGGGCGACCACGTCCGAGGGGGCCGCGTGGCCGTTCTCCACCGCTGTCTCGACCTGGGCCAGGCGGTTCGCGCGGTGAGCGAGGTAGAACTCGACGGCACCCTGGGCGTCTTCCAGGACCGGACCGTGGCCCGGCAGGACCGTGTGCACGCCGTCGTCGACCGTCAGGGACCTCAGCCGCCGCAGGGAGTCCAGATAGTCCCCCAGGCGGCCGTCAGGGTGCGCCACGACCGTCGTACCGCGGCCCAGGACCGTATCTCCCGTCAGGACCGCCTGATCGGCCGGGAGATGGAAGCAGAGGGAATCCGCGGTGTGGCCCGGCGTCGGGACCACGCGGAGTTCCAGGCCGCCCGTCGTGATCACGTCACCCGCGCCCAGGCCCTCGTCGCCGAGGCGCAGCGCGGGGTCGAGGGCCCGCACCTTGCTGCCGGTCAGCTCCGCGAAGCGGGCAGCGCCCTCCGCGTGGTCCGGGTGGCCGTGGGTGAGGAGGGTGAGCGCGACCCGCTGCCCGGCCTGCTCGGCCGTGGCGATGACGTTCTGGAGGTGTACGTCGTCCAGGGGCCCCGGGTCGATGACTACCGCGAGCCCGGAGTCCGGCTCGGACACGATCCAGGTGTTGGTCCCGTCCAGCGTCATCGCGGAGGCGTTCGGGGCCAGGACGTTGACCGCGCGGTCGGTGGCGGGACCGCTGAGGACTCCGCCCCGGGGCTGGCCGGGAAGGGCGGCGGCTTCGGTCATGCGGGGGTGACTCCCGTCCGGTTCGTGGCAGGCGTGGCCGTGATGGGAGGCGTGGTCGTTGAGGCAGGCGTGGCCCTCGTGGCAGGCATGGCCCTGGTGGCGGGCGTAGCCGTGATGGGAGGCGCGGCCTTGGTGACGGGCGTGGCCCTCGTGGCAGGCAAGGCCCTGGTGGCGGGCGTAGCCGTGATGGGAGGCGCGGCCTTGGTCGCAGGCGTGCCCCCGGCGGCAGGCACAGCTGTGATGGCAGGCGTAGCCCTGGTGCCAGGCATGGCCCTGGCCGCAGGCATGGCCCTGGTGGCAAGCATGGCCTTGGCCGCAGGCATGACCGTGATGGCAAGCATGGCCCTGGTCGCAGGCGCGGCCCTGGTCGCAGGCGCGGCCCTGGTCGCAGGCGCGGCCCTGGTCGCAGGCGCGGCCCTGGTCGCAGCCGCAACCGTGGTGGCAAGCATGGCCCCGGTAGCAAGCACAAGCATCGTCACGCCGAGCCCCCCGCAGGGATGTGCTTCGTGAACTCCTCGTGGCCCGGCCAGGTCAGCACCAACTCGCCCTCCTCGAAGCGCGCTTGCGCCAGTACCGGAGTGAGATCGCGCTCCGGGGCCGCCGCCAGGGTCTCCGCTGCCGACCCGTAGGGGCTCAGTTGGCGCAGGGTCGCGATGGTGGGCGGCATCATCAGGAGGTCGCCCTTGTCGTACCCCGCCGTCGCCTCCCCCGGAGCGATCCACACCGTACGGTCCGCCTCCGTGGAGGCGTTGCGCGTGCGCTGCCCCTCCGGGAGGGCCGCCACGAAGAAGAACGTGTCGTAACGCTTCGGCTCGAACTCCGGAGTGATCCAGCGCGCCCAGGCGGCGAGCAGGTCGCTGCGCAGGACCAGGCCCCTGCGGTCCAGGAACTCCGCGAAGGAGAAATCGCGGGCCACCAGCGCCTCGCGGTCCGCCTCCCAGTCGTCGCCCGTGGTGTCGCCGACCACGGTCGATGGGGTGGGCCCGGCGAGCAGTACCCCCGCCTCCTCGTACGTCTCGCGTACAGCGGCGCACACGATCGCCTGGGCGCCCGGCTCGTCCACGCCGAGACGCGCCGCCCACGTCGCGAGGGACGGGCCCGCCCAGCGCACGAGGTGGTCGTCGTCGCGCGGGTCCACACCGCCGCCCGGATACGCGTACGCGCCTCCGGCGAAGGCCATGGAGGCGCGTCTGCGCAGCATGTGTACGGCGGTGCCCGCCACGGAGTCCCGAAGGAGCATGACCGTGGCCGCCCGGCGCGGAGTCGCAGGTGTCAGTTCGCCGCTGCTCAGCGCACGGATACGGTCGGGCCACTCCGGGGGGTACCACTGCCCATTAGCCATGGGCGGAGGCTATCCCCTAGTGGGCTGATGTTCGAGAGGCAACTATCGGGTGCCAGAAGGCAGCCGACAAGGCAGCCGATAAGGCCGCCGATAGGCCGCCGACGAAGCACACGAGGCAGCGGTTACGCCTCGTCGAGCCTGGATTACGCCTCGGTCAGTTCCACCTGGATCTCGACCTCGACCGGCGCGTCCAGCGGCAGGACCGCCACGCCGACCGCGCTGCGGGCGTGCACGCCCTTGTCGCCGAGCACCTCGCCCAGCAGCTCGCTCGTGCCGTTGATCACCGCGGGCTGCCCCGTGAAGTCAGGAGCCGACGCCACGAAGCCGACGACCTTCACGACGCGCGCGATCCGGTCAAGGTCACCGGCGATGGACTTCACCGCGGCGAGGGCGTTCAGACCGCACGTGCGGGCCAGTTCCTTGGCCTCTTCGGGGGTCACCTCCGCGCCGACCTTGCCGGTCACCGGAAGCTTGCCCTCCACCATCGGGAGCTGCCCCGAGGTGTAGACGTACACACCGGACTGGACGGCCGGCTGGTAGGCGGCGAGCGGTGGCACGACCTCGGGCAGGGTCATGCCCAGTTCGGCGAGCTTCGCCTCGACGTTGCCGCTCATGCCTGCTTCTCCCGCTTCAGGTAGGCCACGAGCTGCTCAGGGTTGTTCGGCCCGGGGACGACCTGGACGAGCTCCCAGCCGTCCTCGCCCCAGGTGTCCAGAATCTGCTTCGTGGCATGGACGAGCAGCGGCACGGTTGCGTATTCCCACTTGGTCATATGGCCGACTGTAGCCGTTGTGAGGCGCTGCTCACGGTGGCCTCCTGCTTAGTCCGGACGGCGACTGGTTAGGCTCGGAAGTGTGAGCAGGCTCCAGGTCGTCAGCGGCAAGGGCGGTACCGGCAAGACCACGGTGGCCGCCGCACTCGCGCTCGCCCTCGCGACGGAGGGCAAGCGCACCCTCCTCGTGGAGGTGGAGGGCAGACAGGGCATCGCGCAGCTCTTCGAGACCGAAGCGCTGCCGTATGAGGAGCGGAAGATCGCCGTCGCTCCCGGGGGCGGGGAGGTGTATGCCCTCGCCATCGATCCCGAACTGGCGCTGCTCGACTACCTCCAGATGTTCTACAAACTGGGGGGCGCCGGACGCGCGCTCAAGAAACTCGGCGCGATCGACTTCGCCACCACCGTCGCGCCGGGCCTGCGGGACGTCCTGCTGACCGGTAAGGCCTGCGAAGCCGTACGCCGCAAGGACAAGAGCGGGCGTTACGCGTACGACTGCGTGGTGATGGACGCGCCGCCCACCGGCCGCATCACGCGCTTCCTGAACGTGAACGACGAAGTCGCGGGTCTTGCGAAGATCGGCCCCATACACAATCAGGCACAGGCCGTGATGCGCGTTCTCAAGTCCCCGGAGACCGCAGTCCACTTGGTGACGCTCCTCGAAGAGATGCCCGTCCAGGAGACCGCGGACGGGATCGCCGAGCTGCGCGCCGCCAAGCTCCCCGTAGGACGCGTCATCGTGAACATGGTGCGGCCCGCGCTGCTCGACGAGTCCGCCCTTGAGCTCGGGCTCGGCCAGACCCCCCGTACCGCCATCGCCAAGTCCCTCTCCGCCGCCGGGCTCGGCGGGGCCCGGCGCGGAGGCGTCGCCGAGCGCCTGGTCGACCCGCTCCTGGAGCAGGCCGCCGAGTACGCCGAGCGGTACGCCCTGGAGGGCTCCCAGCGGGCCGTCCTCGGCGAGCTCGGCCTCCCCCTGCACGAACTCCCGCTGCTGGCCGGGGGGATGGACCTGGCGGGGCTCTACGAACTCGCCACGGAACTGCGGAAGCAAGGGATCGCATGACCAGGGATCGCATGACCTCGGACCCGGCACGACACCCGGAAACGACACGCCCCCTGGACCCGGCCCGCAGGCTCGACGTGGACTCCCTGCTCGACGACCCGAAGACCCGCATCGTGGTGTGCTGCGGCTCCGGAGGCGTCGGCAAGACGACCACGGCGGCCGCGCTCGGCCTGCGCGCCGCCGAACGTGGCCGCAAGGTCGTCGTCCTGACCATCGACCCGGCGCGCAGGCTCGCCCAGTCCATGGGGATCGACTCGCTCGACAACGTCCCGCGCCGGGTCAAGGCTGTCGACGGAGACGGCGAACTGCACGCCATGATGCTCGACATGAAGCGCACCTTCGACGAGATCGTCGAGGCGCACGCGGACAAGGAGCGGGCGAGCGCGATCCTCAACAACCCCTTCTACCAGTCGCTTTCGGCGGGCTTCGCGGGCACGCAGGAGTACATGGCGATGGAGAAGCTGGGGCAGCTGCGCTCCCGCGACGAGTGGGACCTGATCGTCGTCGACACGCCGCCCTCGCGCTCGGCCCTGGACTTCCTCGACGCCCCGAAGCGCCTCGGCTCCTTCCTGGACGGGAAGCTGATCCGGGTGCTCATGGCCCCCGCGAAGGTGGGCGGCCGGGCCGGGATGAAGTTCCTGAACGTCGGGATGTCGATGATGACGGGGGCCCTGGGCAAGCTGCTCGGCGGTCAACTGCTGCGTGACGTCCAGACGTTCGTGGCCGCGATGGACACCATGTTCGGCGGCTTCCGCACCCGCGCAGACGCCACGTACCGGCTGCTTCAGGCGCCGGGTACGGCATTCCTGGTGGTGGCGTCGCCGGAGCGGGACGCCCTGAGGGAGGCGGCGTACTTCGTGGAGCGCCTGGCGGCGGACGACATGCCGCTCGCCGGTCTCGTGCTCAACAGGGTGCACAGCAGCGGCGCCGCTCAGCTCTCGGCCGAGCGGGCACTTGCCGCCGCGGAAAATCTTGATGAGAGCCGCATTGTGGATCAGGAGGACGGGAAGGTTGGAGTGCGTAACTCCCGCGAGGCTTCCCATGAGGCATCCCACGAAGCAGCACAAGAGGCTCCCGGCGACTCCCCCGAGGCCCCCGGCAGTTCCGAGACCCCCGCACCTTCTGAAGAACCCTCTGACGCTTCTGAAGAACGCTCTGACGCTTCCGAAGAACCCTCCGACGCACCTTCCGAACTCCACGACACACACCCGCCCGTGGCGCAGCTGACCGCAGGCCTGCTGCGACTGCACGCGGAACGCATGCAGCTGCTCGCGCGCGAACAGCGCACGCGCGACCGCTTCACCGCGCTTCACCCCGAGGTGGCCGTGACCGAAGTGACGGCGCTGCCGGGTGACGTGCACGACCTGGCAGGCCTTCGGGCCATCGGGGACCGGCTCGCGGCCGGTAGTGATGGTGATCCGGCCGGAGCTGCCTGAGCAGCGGGTCTGCCCCACCGCCACGCGGCCGACGGGCGCTAACCCACCGCCGCGTAGCTCTCGTACGTCTCGTCGTCCTCCAAGTCCACGGGCAGCAGGCCCGCGCCACGCTCGTACTCGGAGCGCGCCGTCTCCAGCAGACGGCGCCAAGAGGTGACCGTGGGACGCCTGCGCAGCAGTGCGCGGCGCTCCCGCTCAGTCATGCCACCCCACACGCCGAACTCGACGCGGTTGTCCAGCGCGTCGGCCAGGCACTCCGTGCGCACCGGGCAGCCGGTGCACACCGCCTTGGCCCTGTTCTGCGCTGCTCCTTGAACGAACAGTTCATCTGGATCGGTAGTGCGGCAGGCCGCCTGCGCACTCCAGTCGGTTACCCAGCCCATACCGGCGCCGTCCTCTCCCGAATCGAGGCTCCCCCACGGCGGCAGCGGCATATTCACCGCCGCCAGTTGAGGACGTTACGGAAGGTGGGCACAGCGCAACACCCCCTTCGGGCCCAATCTTGAATGGCCCGAACGGACTATGCGTAAGCGGCAGATCACCCGACGGAGTGAGCTGGCGACATGCGTGATTAACCCGGCAAATGCGGGCACTTCAGCTGAGTCACAACGGGCATCGAATGCCGCATGAGGCGAATTCGGACACACTTTCCCTGACGCTTGAAGAGCGTGGGAAGTCCCCGTTCGGGATTTCGGGACCGACGGAGGGGTTGTTGCCAAACCGCACTGCTGTGACAGTTGAGAGCAGCTTAGGCCAAGGCATTGAGGCGTGTCCGGCGAATCAGAACGTAGGCTGCCCCCATGGGAAAGAAGCGCTCGGGCGGTGGTCTGTCACCAACTCAGCAGGCCGCGAAGTTCCTAGGTGTCAGCGTGCTCGCGGGAGCCGTGCTGGCAGGTATCGCCCTGCCCGCGGCCGGCGCGCTCGGCCTCGCGGCGAAGGGGTCGGTGGAGGAATTCGACGACATCCCTTCCAACATGGAGCAGCCGCCGCTGAGTCAGCGCACCACGATCCTCGACAGCGAGGGCGGCTCCATCGCCACGGTCTACTCGCGTGACCGCACGGTGGTCCCCCTCAAGGAGATCTCGCCGTACATGCAGAAGGCGATCGTCGCGATCGAGGACTCGCGCTTCTACGAGCACGGCGCGATCGACGCGAAGGGCATCCTGCGCGCGCTGAACCAGAACGCGCAGAGCGGCGGTGTCTCCCAGGGCGCCTCCACGCTCACCCAGCAGTACGTGAAGAACGTCTTCGTCGAGGAGGCCGGTGACGACCCGACGAAGGTCGCCGAGGCCACCCAGCAGACCCTCGGGCGCAAGATCCGCGAGCTGAAGTACGCGATCCAGGTAGAGGAAAAGCTCGGCAAGAAGCGCATCCTCAGCAACTACCTGAACATCACCTACTTCGGGCAGCAGGCGTACGGAGTCGAGGCCGCGGCCCAGCGCTACTTCTCCAAGCCCGCCAAGGACCTTCAGGTCCAGGAGGCCGCGCTGCTCGCCGGCATCGTGCAGTCCCCCAGCCGGTACGACCCCGTGAACGACACGGAGGAAGCCACCAAGCGCCGCAACGTAGTGCTGCAGCGGATGGCGGAGACGCACGACATCACGCAGGCGGAGGCCGAGGAGGCGAAGAAGAAGCCGCTCGGCCTGAAGGTGAGCAAGCCGAAGAACGGCTGCATCACGGCGGTCAGCGGCGCCGGGTTCTTCTGTGACTACGTACGCGAGGTGTTCCTCTCCGACCCGGTCTTCGGCAAGACCAAGGAGGACCGGGCCAAGGTCTGGAACCAGGGCGGTCTGCGCGTCAAGACCACCCTCGACCCACAGGCACAGCAGTCCGTGCAGGCCTCGATAAAGGATCACGTCAACCAGTCCGACGACGTGGCGACGGCAGCCACCATCGTCGAGCCGGGCACCGGCAAGATCCTGGGCATGGGCCAGTCGCGGCCCTACGGCTTCAAGAAGGACGAGACCACGATCAACCTGTCCGTGGACGACGCCATGGGCGGCGGCGCGGGCTACCAGCCGGGATCGACGTTCAAGCCGATCGTGGCCGCGGCCGCCCTGGAGGGCGGAATGCCGCCCACGAAGAGCTACGGCTCTCCGTACGAGATGCCGTATCCCGACAGCGTCGCGGCCTGCGACGGCAAGAAGTGGCTCAACTCGGGGGGCGCGAAGCTCACCAACGAGAACGAGTCCGAGGTCGGCCCGTACGACATGAGGGAAGCGACCGCGAAGTCGGTCAACACGTACTACGTGGAGATGATCGGCGACATCGGGATCTGCCCGGTGACGCAGATGGCCGAGAAGATGGGCGTCGAGCGTGCCGACGGCCGGAAGATCGACCAGGCGCCGTCGATCGCGCTCGGCACCCAGGAGATGTCGCCGCTGACGATGGCGGGCGCGTACGCCACGTTCGCGGCGCGCGGCAAGCACTGCACGCCCGTCGCCATCGAGTCGATCGCCGGCCCGGGCGGCAAGTCGCTGCCGGTGCCGAAGTCGACGTGCTCGCGCGCGATGTCGGAGAAGACGGCCGACACGATCAACACCCTCCTGAAGGGCGTGGTCGAGGACGGAACCGGCAAGCAGGCCGGCCTCGGCTCCCGCGCGAGCGCGGGCAAGACGGGTACGACCGACTACCGCTACGCCGCCTGGTTCGTGGGCTACACCCCGAACATGTCGGGCGCGGTCTGGGTCGGCGACCCGCAGCACAAGCGGCAGATGGTCGACATCACCATCGGCGGAGTCCCGTACGACAAGGTCTTCGGTGGTGAGGTCCCGGGTCCGATCTGGCGGGACGCGATGAGCGGCGCTCTCGCGGGCAAGCCCGCGCCGGGCTTCAACACCATCCACATCCCGGACGGCGGCAAGGACAAGGACAAGGACGAGCACGAGGACGACAACAAGCCGGGCGACGGCGGTCACGGCGGTGGCGGCAACAACGGCGGTGGCGACAACGGCGGCGGGGGCGATCCTTGGCCGGACATCTCCCTGCCGCCGGATGTCATCGGCGGCGGCGGGAACGGCGGGAACGGGAACGGCAATGGGGGCGGGATCGGCGGATGGGGCCGGTAGGGAGCGGTAGTCCGCGGTAATCCGTGTCTCCGGTACGACGATGAGGGCGCCCCCTGGAGCAGGGGGCGCCCTCATCGTTTCCGTACGTACGTGTGCGGTGCGGTGCGGTGTGGTGCGGTCAGCTACGCACGTGTGTGACGTGTGTGATCAGCCCGCGAGCAGCTTCTTCACCACGGCGGCGACGCGGCCGCCCTCCGCCAGGCCCGCGACCTTCGGGTTCACGATCTTCATGACCTGGCCCATGGCGCGCGGCCCCTCCGCCCCGGCGGCCCTGGCCTCCTCGACGGCCTGGGCGACGATCGCCTGGAGCTCGTCTTCGGAGAGCTGCTTCGGCAGGTACTCGGCGAGGATCTCGCCCTCCGCCTTCTCCTTCGCGGCCTGCTCGGCGCGACCGCCCTGGGCGAAGGCCTCCGCGGCCTCGCGGCGCTTCTTGGCCTCGCGAGCGATCACCTTCTGCACTTCATCGTCGGAGAGCTCGCGGGCCGTCTTGCCCGAGACCTCCTCCTTCGTGATGGCGGTGAGGGTCAGCCGGAGCGTCGAGGAGCGCAGCTCGTCACGCCCCCTGATCGCGGCGGTGAGGTCTTCCTGAAGCTTCGACTTGAGCGTGGTCATGCGGTGATTGTCGCAGGTGCGTACGGCCCGACGCCCGCTGATTTACGGGGCCTTCGGGTCTGACACGATGGGTGGATGCGCGCGCGATACGCAGTACCTCTGGGAATCACGGCGACGGCCGCCGCCGGTCTGGCCTACTCGGTGGGCTTCGAAGCCCGCTCCTTCCGACTGCGACGGATCACCGTGCCGGTGCTCCCGCCGGGGATGCGACCGCTCAGAGTCCTCCAGGTGTCGGACATCCACATGGTGTCCGGGCAGCGCAAGAAGCAGCGCTGGCTGCGCTCGCTCGCGGGTCTTCGCCCCGACTTCGTGATCAACACCGGGGACAACCTCTCCGACCCGGAGGGCGTGCCGGAGACGCTGGACGCGCTCGGCCCGCTGATGCAGTTCCCCGGGGCGTACGTCTTCGGCTCGAACGACTACTACGGCCCCAAGCCGCGCAACCCCGTCCGCTACCTGATCGAGAAGTCGCAGGGCAAGCACGGCCTGAACGGCAACGCACCCGCCGTCGGCGTGATCCACAACCCGTGGGAGGACCTGCGCGACGGCTTCGACGCCGCGGGCTGGGTGAACCTCACGAACACGCGGGGCGCCCTGAAGGTCGAGGGCTACGAGATCGGCCTCACCGGCCTGGACGACCCGCACATCAAACGTGACCGGTACGCGCGCGTGGCGGGCGGTCCCGACGCGGGCGCCGACTTCTCGATGGGCATCGTGCACGCCCCGTACCTGCGCACCCTCGACTCCTTCACGGCCGACGGCTACCCCTTGATCCTCGCGGGCCACACCCACGGCGGTCAGGTGTGCATCCCCTTCTACGGGGCGCTGGTCACCAACTGTGACCTGGACACGGAGCGCGTGAAGGGCCTGTCGAGGCACGAGGCGGAGGGCCGGACGTCCTTCATGCACGTCTCGGCGGGCTGCGGCGCGAACCGCTACACCCCGATGCGCTTCGCGTGCCCCCCGGAGGCGACACTGCTGACGCTGACGGCCCGGGACTGAGGCCTCGGGCCGCGGGCCTCCGGTACGGGATGCCAGGGGCCGGAAAACCGGATTTCGTCTCCGGGCGCCGGTCCGCTAAAGTAATCGATGTCGCCACGGCCAGCAGCAATGCGGGCCGGTGGAGCAACGACATCGGGGTGTAGCGCAGCTTGGCAGCGCGCTTCGTTCGGGACGAAGAGGTCGTGGGTTCAAATCCCGCCACCCCGACAGCTAAGCAGCAGGTCAGAGGGCCGGTACTGGATTCAGTACCGGCCCTCTGGCTTTGTGCGTGTCTGTCTAGGGCGCGGTGGCCGAACCGTCGTAGACGTTCTTCGGGGTGGCGACCGCTGTGATCGCGCGGGCCAGCAGGGTGGACGGCTCCTGGCCCTGGCTCGTGATGTCGGTGTTCATCATGATGACCAGGGTGGCCTTCTGTGAGGGCAGGTAGACCGTCACTGTCTCGTAGCCCGGGATGGAGCCGTTGTGCCCGATCCAGCCGTTGGTCTTGAGGATGCCAAGACCGTAGGTGGTGCCGGGGAAACCGGTGGGCAGCGTCTTGAGCCGCTGTTTTTGAGTCTCGGGGCTGAGCAGCTGTCCGGTGGCGACGGACTTGGCCCAGTGCCGCAGATCCTGCAGGTTCGAGATCATCGCCCCTGCCGCCCAGGCCCAGCTGGGGTTCCAGTTCGTGGCGTCCGCGACCTCACCGCTCAGGGTTTGGTTCGTGTAGCCGCGCGGGTGCGGGTGCGGGAACTCGTTGCCCTGCGGGAACAGTGTGTGGCGCAGGTGCGCCGGGTGCAGCACTCGGTGGTGGATGACGTCGGCCAGGGGGCGGCCGGTCACCTTTTCGATCACCAGGCCCAGCAGGACGAGGTTGGAGTTGGAGTACTGGAACTTCTCGCCCGGGGCGAAGGTGTTGCGGTGCTTGAAGCCGTACGCGAGGGACTGGCGCGGGGTGAAAGTGCGCTGAGGGTCGCTCAGCAGGTCGCGGACGAAGCCGGGGTCCTCGGTGTAGGGGAACAGACCGCTGCGCATCTCCGCGAGATGGCGCAGCGTGATGCGGTGGCCGTTGGGCACGCCCTTGACGTACGTGGAGATCGGATCGTCCAGCTTGACCCGGCCTTCGTCCACGAGCTGGAGCAGCGCGGTGACGGTGAAGGTCTTGGTCTCGCTGCCGATCCGGACGAAGGAGTCGGCGGCCATCGGCTTGCCGGTCCTGGTGTCGGCGACGCCCATGGACCGTACGTAGCAGCCCTTGCCCGGCATCCACAGACCGACGACGGCCCCGGGGATGCCCGCCTTCTTTCCGACGTCGTTCATGGTCTTGTCGAGGCGGGATGTGAGCCCCCGTCCCAGGCTGTTCGGGCAGTCGCCCTTGTCGGGGTGGGCGGCGACCGGCCGCTGATCGGCCGCGGCGGGGTGGGCCGCCGCCGGCGCCCACAAGGACGCGACGAGCAGCGCTGCGCAGAGGGTACGGCGGGCGGTGGAACGTCTCATTCGGGGGCGCCTCTTCCAGACGGGGGCAGACGATACGAACATCACCACGTCAGCCCGCGACGCAGGCCCGATCGCCCGTCCCTGTGTCAAGAAGTCCACTCGTTCGGCGCCACCTCCCACCACGGCGCCACCGCCCACCGCGTGGGGAGCCCCTTCCCCACAGTCCCTCGATCCCGTACAGCTGCGGGAACAACCGGAACGCGGGAACCTGCTCGCCCGCACCACGTCGTTTCGGTGCCGGTCCCTCCCCTGTTGGGACCGGTACCGAACGACGCGGCCTGCATCGATCCGCGCCATGTCGGCGTATCGGCGCGGATCGAGGAAATACGGATCCGTAGTCCGTGTGACAACGGTCCGGAGGTGATCGGCGAAAACCAGCCGAGGCCGTGCGGCGTCGCGAGTCACCTCTGCGAGTCACCCCGAGCTGGTGACCTGCCCTGACGCTGCGCGGTTGGTTCGCTACCGGTTCGCGATCCTGCCAGTTACAGCCCCGAACGAGGAGGTTGCGCCATCATCCGGACGCCTTAGCCGCAGGTCAGCCGTATAAGGTGAGTTTTCCGGTCCGGATATCCAGTGCGGCGGAAGTAAGGGGTGGAGGCCTTGAGTTCCGACTCAGGGGCACGCACAGCCTTCGCGGAACGTCTCGCGCTGCTGTACAAGGAAGCCGGTAACCCTCCCCTCCAGCGCGTGGCCGAGGCGGTCGTCCGGCAGCAGCGGGTCGACGAGCGCGGGCGGATCGTGCGGGTGTCCGCCCAGCGGATCAGCGACTGGCGACGGGCCAAGAACGTGCCCGCGCAGTTCGCCGCCCTCGCGGCCGTGCTGCACGTCCTGATACCCGAAGCGCGGCGCGAGCGGCCCGCGCCGGTGTCCAGCGGTCTGTACGACATGACCCAGTGGCAGCTCCTGTGGGAGCGCGCGGTGGCCGACCCCGTCAGCGGTCGCGCCGCCCACGCATCCGCATCCGCGGAAGAGGAGGAACGGCTTCAGGCCGAGGCCGCGACCGGCGTCCACAGTGTGTGTCCCTACCGAGGGCTGGCTTCGTACCGGCAGCAGGACGCCCGGTGGTTCTTCGGGCGGGAGCGGAGCACGGACGCCCTCGTCGCTCAGCTCCGCGCGGCGGAGGAGACGGGCGGCCTCGTCATGCTCGTGGGCGCTTCGGGGGCGGGAAAGTCCTCCCTGCTGAACGCCGGCCTGGTGCCCACCCTCCAGAACGGCGCGCTGAGCGACGAGGACAGCAAGGCAGGCCCGGTGCTGCAGCTCGTACCGGGAAGCGATCCTCTCGCTGAGCTGACCCGCCAGATACCCGAGCTGGCGCAGGCGCTGTCCGAGGCCAAGGAAGCCGAGGAACCGGTCGCGTCTGACGCTGAGGAACCGGACGCGGCAGAGCCTGGTACTCCGCAATTCGCCCACGCGGTGAGGGAGTCCTTCACGGCATGGGCGCGACGCGAGTCGTCGTCCGCCGCCCGCCCGGTCGTCATCGTGGACCAGTTCGAGGAGACCTTCACCCTCTCGTCCGGCGAGGCGGGCAAGCGCACCTTCATCCAGCTCCTCCAGGCCGCGTGCTCCCCCGGCGACGCCGGTGGTCCAGCCCCCGCGCTCGTGGTCCTTGGCGTACGCGCCGACTTCTACGAGCACTGCCTCAGGTATCCCGAACTGGCCGACGCGCTGCAGCACCGGCACATGGTCCTCGGGCCGCTGACCACCACGGAGTTGCGCGAGGCCGTGACCGGCCCGGCCAAGGCCGTGGGTCTGGAACTCGAACCGGGGCTCGCCGAGCTGATCGTCCGGGAGGTGAGCACGGACGGACCTCGCGGGGCGCACGACGCGGGAGTGCTGCCGCTTCTCTCCCACGCCCTGCTCGCCACCTGGCAGCGGCGGAAGACGGGACGGCTCACGCTGGCCGGCTACCGCGCGGCGGGGGGAATCCAGGGAGCTGTGGCGGCGACCGCCGAGCGTGCCTGGTCCGACCTCGACCCGGCGGCCCGCACGGCCGCGCGACTGCTCCTCCTCAGGCTGGTCCGGCTCGGCGAGGACACCCAGGCCACGCGCAGGCGGGGGGCGCGGCGCCAACTGGCCGAGGAGTCGACGGACCCCGGCAAGACCGAGGAATCGCTCGAAGCGCTGGTACGCGCCCGGTTGGTGACGCTCGACTCGGAGACCGTGGAGATCACGCATGAAGCGCTGCTCCACGCCTGGCCCCGTCTGCGCGACTGGATCGACGAGGACAAGAACGACAACCTGCTGCGCCAACGCCTTGAGGAGGACGGCAGGACCTGGGAGGACTCCGGCCGCGACACGTCACTGCTCTATCGGGGTTCCCGTCTGGAGCAGGCCCGTGCCTGGAGGAAGACCGCCGGTGGCACGTTTCTGACCAGAGGCGCGGTGGAGTTCCTGGCTGCTTCGGCCAGACTCCGTAAGCGCACGGTCCTGATCACTCGTGGTGCGGTGGCCGCCCTGGTCGTTCTGGCGATGGTGGCCGTCGTCGCGGCGGTGGTCGCGTGGCAGCAGCGGGACGACGCGGTGTTCGAGCAAGTGGTCGCCGAGGCCGATCGCGTCCAGGACACGGATCCGTCACTCTCCGCTCAGCTCGACCTGGTCGCACACAACCTGCGGCCGGACGACGAAGGCACGGAGAACCGGCTGCTCTCGATCGTGAACGCGCCACTGGCCACACCGCTCCTCGGCCACAAGGGCGCCGTCTACCTCACCTCGTTCAGCCCGAACGGGCGGATCCTGGCCACTGCCAGCTACGACCGGACCGTACGGCTGTGGGACGTGTCGGACCCGTCTCATGCCAAGCCCCTGGGCAAACCCCTTACCAGCCACAAGAGTTGGGTGAGCAGCGCGGTCTTCAGCCCGGACGGCGACACTCTCGCCACCGCTTCGGACGACGGCACGGTCCGGCTCTGGGACGTTCGGGACCCCGGCCGCCCTCGCCCGTTGGGTTCGCCCATGACCGGCCATGACGGCGCGATCTATCTGGTCGCCTTCAGCCCGGACGGGCGGACTCTGGCCTCTGCCAGTGACGACCACACCGTGCGGCTGTGGAACGTGGGCGACCCGAGCCGGCCGAAGGCACTCGGTGCTCTGAGCGGCCACACCGCCGCCGTGCGCTCCGTGGCCTTCAGCCCCGACGGCCGAACACTGGCCGCCGGTGGCGACGACGGCACGATCAGACTGTGGAGCACGGCCGATCCGCGGCGCCCGAAGCCGATCGACAAGGTGCTGGCCGGCCATGCGGGCACGGTGCACTCCGTGGCCTTCAGCCCCGATGGCCGCACGCTCGCCAGTGGCAGCAGCGACAACGCGATCCGGCTCTGGAAGGTGGCTGACCCGCGCCGTGCGAAGTTGCTCGGAGCGCCGCTCACCGGCCACACCGGCCCCGTGTGGTCCGTGGCCTTCAACTCCGCGGGAACCATGCTCGCGGCCGCCAGCGCGGACAGCACGGCGAGCCTGTGGAACGTCCGCGATCCGGCGCACCCGTCGCAGGTCGGCGAGCCCCTCGCGGGCAGCAGCGGGGAGATGTACGCCCTCGGTTTCAGCCCCGACGGGCGGACTCTCGCCACGGGGAGCGGCGACAACAAAGTCCGCCTGTGGTCGATACCGACGTCGGACATGGTCGGCAGGACCGGAGCGTTCCGCCCTGATGGGAAGGTGCTCGCCACGGCCGCGCGCGACGAGCGGGTCCGGCTGTGGAACGTGGAGCGTCCCAGCCGGCCCGTGGCGCTGGGCAAACCCTTCAAACCCTCTGAAGGGGACGTGCGTTCACCGGTGTTCTCGCCCGACGGCAAGACGCTCGCGCTCCTGACGGGAAGCCGCGCGGTGCAGCTGTGGAACGTCGCCGACCCCACTCACCCGGTCCCCTACGGGCCCCCCGTCGCCCTGAGGACACGCTTCGCGGCCGCGCTGGCCTTCAGCCCGGACGGGCGCACACTGGCAAGCGCCGACACCGACCGCACCATCCAGCTGTGGAACGTCAGCGACCCGTCCCGTCTCCGTCGGCTCGGCGAACCGCTCACGGGCCACGAGGGCTACGTCAATTCCCTCGTCCTCAGCAAGGACGGCCGGACTCTCGCCAGTGGGAGCGCGGACGGCACCATCCGGCTCTGGAACGTGTCCGACCCGCGAAAAGCCACCCGAATCGGCAAGCCCCTCAGGGGCCACCTCGGCCCCATCAACGAACTCGCCTACAGCCCGGACGGCCGCACGCTGGCCAGTGGCAGCGACGACGGCACGGTCCGCCTCTGGAACATCGCCGACCCCTCCAAGGCGAGCCAGTTGGGCTCCTCCCTCACGGGCCATACCGACGCGGTGGTGTCACTGACGTACAGCGCGGACGGCGGCACGCTGGCGAGCGGCGGCAATGACAACACGGTCCGCCTCTGGGACGTCGCCGACCCGTCCGACGCCTCCCCCATCGGTCAATCCATGAGCCCCAACGCCAAGACGGGCAGCTTCTTGTCGTTCAGCCCTCAGGGCGAGATGCTCGGAGTTTCAAGCGGTACGGATACGGTCCGGCTTTGGAACTTGGACACCGACGCGGCGATTCGGCGGATCTGCTCAGCCACTCGGGGCGTTCTTACGCAGGAAAGATGGCAGGAGTATCTGCCCCGTCTCTCGTACGAGCCGCCCTGTGATGAGTAGACGAGTAACGGTTCAACAGCCCTGCCCTACGGATGACGCTACGTGATCCCGGTCACAACTCGACATTTCGACTGAGTAGTTGACTCCCCTTACGCGAGAAGCCTTGTTACGGTTGGCCACAGCCCGATCGCTGGTGCATCCCCCGTCGCCAGCGGTCGGGCGTTTTTCGTGATCTCACCCTTCGGCGACCGCCGTGAGCGCATCATCTACAAGGCCACTACAGGTCCGGTACAAGGCAGCTGCAAGGCGCCTGCAAGGCATCCAGTTCGCGATGCTTTTCGGCACGTCGGGCCGGGCAGTGCAAATTGAGACGCGGCCGGCCGGCTATCTCCGTACCAACTGGGTGGTTGGGCCATGCTTCGTGACAGTTGGCCTTTGAATGATGTCAATGATGGCCTGAAACCGCATCGCATTTCGGCATTGGACGCTTCGTCAAGACCTCTTGAGGAGTCGTATGGTGAGTGGCTGGTGAGTGGCTGGTGAGTGGCGTTGACCGACAGGGCGGTGAGCACGGATGGCCAAGGCCTACGAGGAGATCGCGGACGACCTGCGCGCACAGATTCGCGCAGGTCGTTTCGGGCCCGGTGACCGACTGCCGTCCGAGGCGGAGCTCATCAAGAGCACCGGCCGCAGCGGGCCGACCGTCCAGCAGGCCCTGCGCGTGCTCCAGGCAGAAGGGCTGATCGAGAAGCAGCACGGCCGCGGCACCTTCGTCCGCCGCCCGCGCCTGCTCGTGCGGCGCGCGAACACTCGGTATCAGTGGGAGAAGGACCGGGCTCGCGCACCCGAGCAGCAGCGTCTGGCGACGGGCGCGACGGAGCACGACACGGGACTCGGGGTCGACGACCTCGTCTTTCACGCCGCGTACCGCGAGGTCGAAGCGCCCCAGGAGATCGCGTCGGCTCTGGGCGTCGACGCAGGAACGGCGCTCGTCGAGCGGACCTACCGGACGCGGTACAGCGCCGAGCGAAACCCGTTCAGCCTCGTCACGTCGTATCTGATCCGCGACCTCGTCAAGGGAAACCCCGACCTCCTGGACGAGACGAAGGAGCCTTGGCCGGGGGCGACTTGGAACCAGCTGCTCACGGTGGGCATCGAGATCGACCGCATCGAAGAACGCGTGACGGCCCGGCCCCCGACGGTGGAAGAGGCGGAGGAGTTGGGCCTGCCGCCCGGCACGGCGGTTCTCGTCCTTCGCAAGACCTCGCACGACACGGACGACCGCGTCGTCGAGATGTCGGACATCACGCTGCCCGGCGACCGCACAGAAATGCTCTTCACGACCCACTTGGAAAGGTGGTGAGCCGTGAGCAGGCGCATCGTCATCGTCACGGCCGTCCATGCACCGTCGGCGCCCTTCCTGGCCGACGCGTACAAGTCCATCCGCGAGCAGCAGTTGCCCACCGGCTGGGAGTGGCACTGGCTGATCCAGGAGGACGGGACGACAGACCGGGTCGCGCCGCATGTCCCCGACGACGACCGGATCACGTTCAGGCAGGGACGCCCGGGAGGCCCGGGGGTCGCTCGAACCATCGCCTTGGCTCACGCGGACGGCGAGTACGTCAAGGTCCTCGACGCCGACGACCAGCTTGCCCCAGGCACGCTGGCCCGCGATCTCGCGGCCCTCGAAGCTGATCGGACCCTTGCTTGGGCGACGTCACGCGCGCTCGATCTGCTCCCCGACGGATCTACGGCCGGTTTCCCCGGCGACCCCGAGCACGGGCCGATCGAGCGTCAGGAAGTGCTCGACTACTGGGCGTCTCACGACTATCGGGCGCAGGTCCACCCGGCCACGCTCTTCGTCCGCCGCCAGCTGCTCGTGGCCCTTGGCGGCTGGATGGCTCTGCCCGCTTCCGAGGACACGGGCCTCCTGCTCGCCCTGAACTCGACCTCCCGCGGCTGGTTCTCGTCCGAGGTCGGCCTGCTCTACCGCAAGTGGGAAGGCCAGGCGACCGGCCAGGCCGCGCACGTCGACACGGCGGAGCGCGATGCGCGCATGGCCGTTGTCGAGGCCAGGGCGCGAGCGCTGGGGCACTTGCGGTGGCGCTATGACGGGGCGGCTGATTATCCCGGGTGAAGGGGTCGGCTGGCTGGCGGCTGAGCGGGGGCGGCTTACTGGCGGCTGACCGGCGGCTGACTGGCTCGGGTGACCGGCGGCTGACCGGGTCGGCTGACCGGGTCGGCTGACCGGCGGCTGACCGGGGTCGGCTGACCGGCGGCTTACCGGGGTCGGCTGACCGGCGGCTTACCGGGTCGGCTGACCGGGTCGGCTGACTGGCGTCTGACCGGCTCGGGTGACCAGCTCGGGTGACCGGCGGCTGACCGGCTCGGGTGACCGGCAGCTGACTGGGTCGGCTGACCGGCGGCGTACCGGGGTCGGCTGACCGGCGGCTGACCGGGTCGGCTGGCCGGCGGCTGACTCGCTCCGGCTGACGGATCTTGCCGCGGCCCGCGGCGGACTCGTACGGTCGCGGCTATGCCTCCCGCTTCCCTCCGCCGTACGTCGGAGCTTCTGGCCACCCTCGGTCGCGGCTATGTCCGCAACGCACCCGGCTCGCTGCTCAAGGGCCCGCTCGCTGCCCGGTACCTCAACCCTTACCTGCGCGACCATCCGCGTCAGCGCGTGGTCGAGGCGCGGTTCGACGCGTGCTTCGCCTGTGACTCCCGCGATCTCATCCAGCGGTTCATCAGCCTCTACGGCGTGTGGGAGCCACACATGACACGGTGGCTGCAGAGTCGCCTGAGCACCGGAGACACGTTCGTCGACGTGGGCGCGAACGTCGGGTATTTCGCGATCCTGGGCTCTCGCCTGGTCGGCAGCACGGGGCGGGTGGTGGCCATCGAGGCGTCTCCCGCATTCCACAACCGCGTGCTCCAGCACATCGGTCTCAACGACTGCGACAACGTCCGCGCCGTCAACGCGGCCGTCTCCGACAGCCACAAGACGCTGACCTTCGTGCTCGCCAGCTCGAACAACATGGGCGCCAACTCGATCGTCCCGTACGACGGTCCGGCCGAGTCGAGCTTCGACATGGAGGCCCGGCCCTTGCCCGAGATCCTCGACGAGGACGAACTCACCAGGGCCCGCGTGATCAAGATCGACGTAGAGGGTGCCGAGGGCGCCGTCATCAGAGGGCTGGCTCCCGCCCTGGCAGAGCTTCGCCCGGATGTGGAGATCGCCGTGGAGGTCACCCCGGACCGTATGACCCAACTCGGGGATTCCATCGATGAGTTGATGGCGACCATGGCTCAGCACGGCTTCCACACCTACCGGCTGCCCACCGACTACAGGCCCGAGAACTACCCCCGCGCGCTGCGTCGGCCGGAGCCGCCGGTGCGGTGGCGCGGCCCCATCGTCGGCGAGAGCGAGCTGGTCTTCTCGCGGGTGGACGCTGAGACCTTGCGGTGATGGCCCTGCGGTGATGTCGGCGCTTCCCGCCCGGCCCACCGGGCGATGGCGGCGCCGACCACCAACCGGCGACCTACCGGTTCCCGTCGAACGGGAGATCCAGCATGCGAATCGCATTCCCGCGCAGCAGCTTGTACGCCACGTCCTCAGGGAGGTGGCCTACGTGGTCCTCGGCCACCTGCTTCGTGTGCGGCCATGTCGAGTCGACATGCGGATAGTCGGTTTCGAAGGTGGCGTTGTCGACGCCCACGGTCTCGATGGAGGCGATGCCGTGCTTGTCCCGGAAGAAGCAGCAGAAGATCTGCCGGTAGTAGTACGTCGACGGAGGCTCCGGGATCAGGTCCTTGACCCCGCCCCAGGCCCGGTGCTCCTCCCAGACGTCGTCGGCGCGCTCCAGGGCGTACGGAATCCACCCCATCTGGCCTTCGCTGTACGCGAGTTTGAGCCGCGGGAACTTCACAAGGACCCCGGAGAAGAGGAAGTCCATCATCGATGCCATCGCGTTGTTGAAGCTCAAGGAGGCCTGAACGGCCGGGGGCGCGTCGGGCGACGCCGCCGGCATCTGTGACGACGAACCGATGTGCATGTTCACCACCGTGCCGGTCTCCTCGCACGCCGCGAAGAACGGGTCCCAGTAGCCGGAGTGGATCGACGGCAGCCCGAGGTGCGTGGGGATCTCGCTGAAGGTCACGGCGCGCACGCCGCGGGCGGCATTGCGCTTGATCTCGGCGACAGCCAGGTCGACGTCCCACAGCGGGATGAGGCACAGCGGGATCAGTCTGCCGCGGCTGTCCCCGCACCACTCCTCCACCATCCAGTCGTTGTACGCCCGGACGCAGGCGAGCCCGACCTCCTTGTCCTTGGCCTCGGAGAACGTCTGCCCACAAAAGCGCGGGAACGTCGGGAAGCAGAGGGAGGCCTCGACATGGTTGATGTCCATGTCCTCAAGGCGGGCCTTCGGGTCCCAGCAGCCGCGGCGCATCTGCTCGCGCGTGATGCCGTCGAGCGTCATCTCGTCCCGCGAGAAACCGACGGCGGCGATGATGCGCTTGTACGGGAAGATCTCCCCCTCGTACTCCCACCAGTCGGTGACCTGCCCTTCCGGGTCGGTCGTGAACTTGTACTTGCCGCCGATGTACGCCAGCTCGCCGATACCTGCGGTGAAGGGCTTCGGGCCCCGGTCGCGGTACTTGCTCGGGAGCCACTTCTCGAAGAGGTGCGCGGGTTCGATGACGTGGTCATCCACGCTGATGACGCGGGGGAGCTCCTTGGCCCCGACCTCGTTGCTGTCCACTGCTGTGCCCCCTACTACCTGCCGGTTTCCCATACACGCATCTGACGGTCCATCAGATTGAGGTTATGGGCTCACATCGACGACGGCAACAGCCCGCTTGAAACTCGACCCCTTGCGCGATCGAGCGGGATCCGCTGAACTGACGGCCCGTCAGGTCAGGTTGAGGGGATGAGGGAGGGTGCTCGATGCAGACGATGTGGCTCAGCGGAGCCGAGTGGATCGCCGTGCTCCGGATCGGACTCGGCCTTTGGTGGCTGGAGAGCTGGCGCCACAAGGACAAGAAGACCTGGTTCACCGGAGGGGGCATCGGCTGGGCGGTGGGCATCGCCGAGAAACACCGCTGGCAGTTCGTCCGGGCCGGCTTCGACCTGACCGTGCGGCCCCGGCCGCAGCTGATGGCATACATCGTCGCCTACGCGGAGCTGGCGCTCGGCCTTGGTCTCATCTTCGGCTTGCTCACACCGATCGCGCTGATCGGAGGGCTCGTACTCAACCTGATCTATTTCGTGTTGATGATCCATGACTGGGCCGAACAAGGTCAGAACCTGATGATGGCGCTCATCTCACTCGTCGTTCTCTTCGCCATGGGCTGGCAAGTCTGGTCGCTGGATGATGTGTTGGGGCTCTTCCAGTAGGTCCGGTAGGTCCCGTAGGTCCAGTAGGCGCCGGTGGCGCGAAGCCTCGCGCGCTTGTCTGGCCTGTTGCGCCGCGGCATGCCACCCTGCGCGGGCATGAGCACGGCGCGCACCGTCGTTCTGGCAGACGAGGAGAGGCCGATGAGCGAACGCGACCGGGAAATGCGGGAGATGCGGGAGATACGGGGGAAGCACGCGCCTGAGGCATCAGTCCTCAGACAAGGCCACGCCGCGCGAGCTGAGAGCGCAGCAGCTCGGGCGGCAGCCATCAGCCACTACGTCGAGCGCGTCGCGGGAGAACAGCCGGACGGCAACGCGACTGACGAGAACGCGGTCTGGAAGGCAGCTCACGCCGCGCGCGTGGCGGCGCAGGCGCTCGCCGTGCTCGCCGAGAGCTCACCCGATCCAGCGGCGGATTCTCGCTGCGCCAGGAACTCCGCTGCCTCCGCCGCGCAGGCCTCCCAGATGGGACAGCTCGTCGACGGCGACACCGAACCGTCCCGCGCCGCGTGCCGGGCCGCGCTCAAGGCCTCCCTGGCCGCATCCACGGCAGCGGGGGCCAGCTGTCTCGGCACGGACGAGGGGCTGAACTCCCAAGCGGACGAAGCCGAGAAGCTGGCCGTCGCGGCAGCGGAGCGCGCCGGCTGGATCCGCCCCGGCGCAGACATCCCTGCCGTCTCGACGGGTGTACGAAGTCCCGAGGTCATGTCGATGCTCCACCTCTGACCACCTCGTACCGCCTTGGGCCATCTCTGACCACCCCTGACCTCCGTGCTTGCCCATGTCCAGGCGCGCCTCTAAGTTTAGAGAGCTCTCTAAATTTTAGGGAAGGCGAGGTGCGCTTATGCAGACGGACCAAGGTGGGCTGCGTGCGCGGAACAAGGCTGAGCGGCGGTCGCGGATCCTTGCGGCGACGCGTGAGCTCCTGCGCGACGGGCCGGAATCGGTGATCAGTACCGAGCGGATCGCCGAGCGGGCGGAGGTCGCCCCGGCCACCGTCTACAACCTCATCGGACCGCGCGACAAGATCTGGGAGGCGCTGGCCGCCGGGTTCATGGACGAACTCGAGCACCGCCTGGCGGAGCCGGGAGCCGGCGGTCCGCGCGAGGTCGTCGAGGCGACCGTCCAGCTGTTCGTGGGCGACCCGGTCGTGTCGCGCCGCATGGTGCGGGAGTGGGCGGCGAGCGGCCTCGTGTTCGACCGCAGCCCGCTCACCCAGCTCCGTCAGGCGATGGCGGACGCGCGGACCCAAGGCCTCCTGCGCGCCGACATCGACACCGACGCGCTGGCCGCCGTTGTCGGCGCCTCGTGCCTGGGCGCGCTGCATCAGTGGGTCGCCGCCCTGATCGATGACGACCGGTTCCTCGCACGTGCCCTGTTCGCGCTCGACGTCGCGCTCGCCGCGGCGGCTGCGGACCCCCACCGCGACCAACTGCTGGCGCCGCTCAGACGCAGAGGTGCGGTACGCGGGGACGCGGCATCCGGGGATGCGGTACGCGGGGACGCGGTATGACGGCCGGCGCGCTGCCGCAGGCCCGAAGCTTCGTGGGCGGCGACGGAACCCTGCTCGCGGCCGATGTGTGGGGCGAGGCGTCCTCGCCGCCTCTTGTCCTGCTGCACGGGGGCGGCCAGACACGTCACGCCTGGGACAGGACCGGCCCACGGCTCGCCGCGCTGGGGTGGCGGGTCATCGCCCCTGACCTGCGGGGACATGGCGCGAGCCAATGGTCGGCCGACGGTGACTACGACCTCGGCCTGTTCGTCCAGGACGTCCGGGCGCTGGTTGCTGAACTCGGCGACCGGCCGGTGCTCATCGGTGCCTCGCTCGGAGGCCTGAGTTCGCTGCTCGCCGCCGGGGAGACGCCCCGGGCGGCCATTCGCGCTCTGGTGCTTGTCGACATCGCCCACCGGCCCGACCCCCGCGGGTTCCGCCGGATCGTCGAGTTCATGCGCCGCCGCCCGGACGGATTCGCCAGCCCCGGGGAAGCGGCCGCGGCGGTCTCCGCTCATCTGCCGCATCGCGCACGTCCGGATGCTCCGGATGCTCTTGACACTCCGTACGCCCCCGCCGGGATACGGAACAACCTGCGACGTCACGGCGATCGCTGGGTCTGGCACTGGGACCCCCGCATCCTGGACAGCTTCGAGGGCCGGATGGACCCGCCCGGCATGGCGGAGCGCCTCCTCGACGCCGCGTGCGCGACCGAGGTGCCGATCCTGCTCGTCCGGGGCGGCATGAGCGACGTGGTGCGCGAAGACATCGCCGAGCAGTTCTGTGACCGGGTCCCCCACGCGCGGCGCGTCGATGTGGCCGACGCCGGGCACATGGTGGTCGGCGATCGGAACGAGCACTTCATCGATGCGGTCGTCCCGTTCCTGGACGGGTTCCTGGCCGGGTGACTTCAAGTGGCCATGACACGCCCCGTTCCGCTCTCCGTTCCGTGGTGTCACCATGCGGAGTCCAGGGGTGTCGAGGGGTGTCGAGGAGTTCCCTCGGCGGGGGCGGGCGGAGGAACGAATGGCAGAGGTGTTCTTGCGGCGGCTGACCCGGTGGCAGGCCGAACAGCAGCGGGAAGCGGTCGCCGACGTCTATGTCGAGGCATACGAAGGAGCCGCCGGAGCCGAGTACCGGGATCGGCAGGGCTTCCTGCGCCTTTTCGAGAACACCGTGCAGCGGCCCGACTTCGACATGGTCGTCGCCGACGCCGGGGGCCTGGTCGGCTGTCTCTACGGCTACCGCGCGCCGCGTACCGGCGACTGGTGGGAAGGGTTCCGCGGCGTCCTGCCCCCGGGGGTGGAGGAACGCACGGCCTCGGGCCGGGTCTTCGTCCTGACCGAGCTGATGGTGGTGCCCGCCTACCGGCACCAGGGCGTATCGGACCGCCTGCGCACGCTGCTGCTCATGCGGCACACCACGGACCTGGTCGTCGCGGTCATCAAACGGGACGACGATCTGGGGCGCGAGGTCCTGCGGTCGTGGGGCTGGACGAAGCTCGGGGAGTTCGATGCGGGCGGGCCGGGATCGACGGCACCGCCCCGCCGTGGAGAGAGCGAGGCGGGGGCGCCTGACGAGCTGGTGTGGGAGGGGTGGATGCGGCCGACGGCAGATTGAGGGCGTGCTCTGGCTTCGCGGAGATCACGGAGCTCAGGCCACCGCCTGGCCCGCCTTGATCGCCTTGCTGGCCTAGCGCACCTTGCTCGCCCTCAAGGAGTACATGAGAGGGATGCGAGGGCGGTCCGCCGGGAACTGGTAGACGCCGTCGCGGAGTTCGAGGGAGCCGAAGCGCTCGAAGAGCGTGGTGTCGTGCTCGTGGAGGAAGTCGATCCGCAGGCCCGCCGCCGCGAGGGCCGACACGACCTCGCCCACCGGGTGCTGCCACTCCACGGTGCGGTTGTGGACCGTGGGGGTGGTCATGTCCGCGTAACCGCCGGGGGTCTCCTCGATCCAGGCGTCGCGGGCGAAGTAGTCGTACGCGATCCGTGAGCCCGTCGCGTCGTCCAGGATGTCCGCGAGCGGATGGAACTCCGAGAGGTAGAGGAAGCCGCCATTGGGGTCTCCCCTACTCGAACGTAGTTGAGAGCTTGGGGAAGCGACGAGCGCGGCCGCGGTCTCGGCCCACCGCTGGATGTCGGGGAGCCAGCACAGGGCGCCTACTCCGGTGTAGACGATGTCGTACGAGGAGTCGGGCACCGCGCTCGCCGCGTCGTACACGTCGGCGGCGACGAAGGACGCCTGGTCGGCGGTGAAGCCGAGCTCGGCGGCGAGGTCGCGCGCCGCGTCCACGGCGGGCTCGGAGAAGTCGAGCCCGACCACGCGTGAGGCGCCGTGCCGGGCCCAGGAGAGGGTGTCCAGGCCGATGTGGCACTGGAGGTGGAGCAGCGAGCGCCCGGTGACATCACCGACCTCGGCGAGCTCGAAGGGGCGCAGCGGGTCCTTGCCGGAGCGGAAGGCCTCGAGGTCGTAATACTCGCTGGCGAGATGGAGAGGGACGCGCTCGTCCCAGCGCTTTCGGTTGGCCTCGCGCCAGTCGGACGGGGTCGGTGAGTACATGCCCAGAAAGTTATCCACAGGCTGGGGACCCTCGCCAGCGGATTGTCGGCGCGTACGTGCACTATGGGGTCCATGAGCGACTTGGGTGCGGGTGCAGCAGTGAATACGCCGGATGCGGAGATGGCCGACTGGGAGAAGCGGTTCCGGGCGCCGCGGGTCTCCCTGCCCGACTGGGCGGAGGACGCCCCCGACCGTGCCTTGTTCGTGTCGAACGCGACAGGGACGTACGAGCTGTACGCATGGGACCGCGCGACCGGCGAGCAGCGCCAGGTGACGGACCGGCCGAACGGCACGACGGACGGCCTGGTCTCGCCGGACGGCGAGTGGATCTGGTGGTTCGACGACACGGACGGCGACGAGTTCGGCGTGTGGATGCGCCAGCCCTTCGCGGGCGGCGCCGCCGACGAGCCCGCGGTGGCGGGCCTCGACGCGTCGTATCCCGCGGGCCTCGCCCTCGCGCGGGACGGGCGGATGTCCGTCATCGGCCGCTCGACGGACGAGGAGGGCTCGACGATCCATGTCGTACGTGCTCCGGGCGCGGACCCCGTCGAGATCTACCGCCACCGCGAGTCCGCGGGCGTCGGCGACCTCTCCCACGACGGCTCGCTGATCGCCGTCGAGCACACGGAGCACGGCGACGCGATGCACTCCACCCTCCGGGTGCTCAGGCCGGACGGCTCCACGGTCGCCGAGCTCGACGACACCAAGGGCGGCACGGTCGAGCTCGGCCTGGAGGTCCTCGGCTTCGCGCCGGTCGACGGGGACACGCGGCTGCTCGTCGGGCATCAGCGGCGCGGCCGCTGGGAGCCGATGGTGTGGGACGTCGCGTCGGGCGAGGAGACGGACCTGGCGCTCGACCTGCCGGGTGACGTCAGCGCCGAGTGGTATCCGGACGGCTCCGCCCTGCTCATCGTGCACAGCTTCGAGGCCCGCAGCGAGCTGTTCCGGTACGTCTTCGCCTCCCGTGAGCTGATCGAGGTCGAGACGCCCAGGGGGTCCGTGTCCGGGGCGACGGCGCGGCCGGACGGCAGCGTGGAGTACCTGTGGTCGTCGGCCGCCGAGCCGCCGGTGGTGCGCTCGACGACGGGCGGCGTCGTCCTTGACCCGCCCGGCATGAAGGCCCCGGCCTCCGTGCCCGTGGAGGACGTGTGGGTGGAGGGCCCCGGAGGCCGGGTCCACGCCCTCGTACAGAAGCCCGCCGACGCGACGGGCCCGCTCCCCACGGTCTTCGAGATCCACGGCGGCCCGACGTGGCACGACAGCGACGCGTTCGCCGCGGGCCCGGCAGCCTGGGTCGACCATGGGTACGCGGTGGTGCGCGTCAACTACCGCGGCTCGACCGGGTACGGCCGTGAGTGGACGGACGCCCTCAAGCACCGGGTCGGCCTGATCGAGCTGGAGGACGTCGCGGCGGTGCGGGAGTGGGCCGTGACGTCGGGCCTCGCGGACCCGGACCGCATCGTCCTGGCCGGCGGCTCCTGGGGCGGGTATCTCACGCTCCTCGGCGTCGGCATGCAGCCCGACTCCTGGGCGGTGGGCCTTGCCGCGGTCCCGGTCGCGGACTACGTGACGGCGTACCACGACGAGATGGAGGCCCTGAAGGCCATGGACCGCACGCTCCTCGGCGGCACGCCCGAGGAGGTCCCGGAGCGCTTCAAGGCCTCGTCCCCGCTGACGTACGTGGACGCGGTGAAGGCCCCTGTCTACATCTCCGCGGGCGTGAACGACCCGCGCTGCCCGATCCGCCAGGTCGAGAACTACGTGGACCGGCTCAAGGCGCGGGACGCGGTGCACGAGGTGTACCGGTACGACGCGGGGCACGGCTCGCTCGTCGTGGACGAGCGGATCAAGCAGGTGCGGTTGGAACTGGACTTCGCCGAGCGCCACCTCCGCTAGCCGGGGGATCGGCCGCGGGGGCGGTGGCCGCGGGCGCGGTGGCCGCGGGCGCGGTGGCCGCGGGGCCGGTGGCTTCGCCAACCCCGCGGCCCGTCTCCCACGGGCGCCCCCGTACCGTGGGGGGTGTGTACCGGTTCCTGCTGACGCCCCGCTGGTGGGGGATCAACGTCTTCGTACTGCTGGCCATCCCCTTCTGCATCTTCATGGGGTCATGGCAGCTGGGGCGGTTCGAGGACCGCGTCGAGGCGCATGACGCCGCACAGGAGCAGGCGGACCGGCAGGCGTCGCCGACCCGCTCGGAGGAGAAGCCCCGGCCGCTGGACTCGCTGCTCCCCGTGGACAAGGAGACGTCCGGGGAGCGAGTGTCGGCCACCGGGCAGTACGGCAAGCAACTGCTGGTTCCGGACCGGGAGTTGGACGACAAGTCGGGTTACTACGTCCTCACGCTGCTGCGCACCGACAGCGGCAAGGACCTGCCGGTCGTCCGCGGCTGGCTCCCCGGGAACGCGAAGGCGGCGAAGGCCCCCGCGGCGCCCTCCGGCGAGGTCACCGTGACGGGCGCGCTCCAGGCCTCCGAGAGCCCTGGTTCGAACGGGGTGAGCGCGGCCGGAGGGCTGCCGGACGGGCAGCTGGGCGCCATCAGCGCGGCCTCGCTGGTGAACGTGGTCCAGGGCGATGTGTACGACGCCTGGGTCACCCTGGAGAAGGGCGACTCCGGGATGAAGGCGGTTCCGGCGTCCGAGCCGGCCAACTCCGGGCTCGACCTCAAGGCCTTCCAGAACCTCGGCTACACCGGGGAGTGGTTCGTCTTCGCGGGGTTCGTCGTCTTCATGTGGTTCCGGTTGTTCCGGCGGGAGCGGGAGTTCGCGCGGGACGCTGCGCTGGGCCTTGTGCCGGAGAGCTGAACCCTGGGGCTTCGTGCCTCGGGCCCCGTACAAGATGTCCTCAAACGCCGGACGGGCTGGACATTCCAGCCCGTCCTGTGGGGTCACCCGTCCTGTGGGGCCACCTGTGGGGTCAACCGCGTCGCTTACGACGCCGACAACATCCCCGTGCGGTAGACCGTCCCCGCGCACGCGTTGGCGATCGTCGCGCCCGCCGCGGGCGAGCCCTCGGCGGCCGTCAGGGACACCGTCACGCCGCCGTCCAGTGCACCGCCGTCCTCGCGCGTCATCTGGGGCTCCACGCCACCCGACGTACCGCCGTCCGCGCCGCCGCCGTCCTCCGTGGGGGTCGGGTCGGGCGAAGGCTCGCCGCTGTCCGTCGGACACGCCTCCGAAGGCACCCAGGCGAACTTCACCTCGTACGCCGCCCCCGGCTGGAGGACCAGCGAGCTGAGCGCCTGGGCCGGGTCCGGAAGGCCCGTCGCCGCGTCGCCCGCCACGTGGTCGGTGACGACGATCTTCGCGGGATCGGCCGCCCCCGTCGTCGCCGTGCTCACGCTGCCCGGGGCGCTGACCGTGCAACTGCTGCCGGAGACGTTGGCGATACGGAAGCTGCCGTACACCTTGCCGTCGGCCTCCGGCGCGCCCGCGCTACCGCTGGCGTTGCCGAGCTGGTCCACCGCGCAGGCAGGCGAGTCGGCGGATTCTGTGCCCGCCGGGTCGGGACCACCGGTCGCGCCGCCGCTGCCCGCACCCTTCCCCTTGCCGTCCTTCTTGTCCTTCTTGTCTTTCTTGTCCTTGGACTTGGAGGGGCCGGAGTCGCTGCCCTTGCCCTTCTCCCCGCCGTCGGGACCCTTGCCGCCCTGACTCGAACCGCCCTGCGTCTGCTCGCTGTTGCCCGCTATCGACGGGCGGTCGTCCGAGCCGCCGCCGGAGTTCGTGACATGCACGAGAGCGGGGATGGCGGTGCCGATGAAGAGCGCGGCGGCCGCCATGCCGACCACGGCCTGGCGCTTGCGCTGGCGGCGCGCCGGCACCGCGAACCGCAGACGCTCCAGGGCGCGGTCTCCCGGCTCGATCTCCTGGACCGCCGAACGCATCATCCTGCGCAGCGCCAGCTCGTCGGAGCCGTCCTCACCGCCGAAGACGGAACCCGGAGCCTCGCCGCCCTCACGCTCAGCCGCGGCGGACTCGTCACGCTCAGCCGCGGCGGGCTCGTCACCCTGGCCGTGTTTCACAGTTCCGTCCCCAGCATGCTGCTCAAACTCGGCGCTCTCGTCGTGCTCGCGCCCGTACTCATGCTTGCTCATGCCGGTGCCTCCATGGCGACCCGCAGAGCCGCGATCCCGCGCGAGCCGTACGCCTTCACCGACCCGAGCGATATGCCCAGGGTCTCGGCGACCTGCGCCTCGGTCATGTCCGCGAAGTACCGCAGGACCAGGACCTCGCGCTGACGGCGCTGGAGGCCGCGCATCGCCTTGATCAGCTCGTCCCGCTCAAGGAGGTCGTACGCACCCTCCTCGGCGCTCGCCATGTCCGGCATCGGCTTCGAGAGCAGCTTCAGACCGAGGATCCGGCGCCGCAGCGCGGACCGCGAGAGGTTCACGACGGTCTGCCGCAGATAGGCGAGCGTCTTCTCCGGGTCCCGCACGCGTTTGCGTGCCGAGTGCACCCGGATGAACGCCTCCTGCACGACGTCCTCGCAGGAGGCCGTGTCATCGAGAAGCAGCGCCGCCAGGCCGAGGAGCGACCGGTAGTGGGCGCGGTAGGTCTCGGTCAGGTGGTCGACTGTGGTGCCAGCGCTCATCGCCTCTTCAGCGCCCTCGCGCTGCGTCGGGATGCGGGCCGATCTCGTGGTGGGCATGGGGGCGATCACCGGCATGCCGGCGGGCGCACGGGGACGGCGAGGTGGACGCAGGGCCGCGCCCCTCGCCTGAACCGCTGTGAAATCGAGTACCTCTGCCACGCCTGTTGGACACGCTTACCCCCTGGAGGGTTGTACGCATCACGCGGCGCGTTTGCGGCAGACATCGTCGCCGTCGGTGACGATGCATCAATTGCCCCCATGCGTACCAGCTCTTCCCCTATGCCCAAATTTTGCAGCGCTCAGGTCACGCCCCCTGGAGGGCGATCGCAAAGACGCGCCCCGCCCTGCTGCCGGTTGCAGTGGACGGGGACGAATATTGCGAATCTTCGAACGCGGCAATGGTCCAGATCAAGCGATCCTGGCCACCAAGTTGGACACAGAATTTACACAGATCCCGCAAAGGCTTCCGCTCCGGGGAGCATTCGGGGCTTGTTCTGCCCGCCCGCCTGCACGTTTCTGCGCCTTTTTGTACCTACTGCTGACGCCCGGTTCTGTACCTACTGCTGGCGCCCGGTGAACTCGCCCGCCACCAGCTCCGCGATCTGCGCCGTGTTCAGCGCGGCCCCCTTGCGCAGGTTGTCCCCGCACACGAAGAATTCGAGGGCCGTCGGATCGTCGAGCGCGCGCCGCACCCGGCCCACCCACGTGGGGTCGGTCCCCACCACGTCGGCGGGGGTCGGGAACTCACCGGCGGCCGGGTTGTCGAACAGCACGACACCCGGAGCCGTGGCCAGGATCTCGCGCGCGCGGTCCACCGTGACCTCGTCCTCGAAGCGCGCGTGCACGGTCAGCGAGTGCGTGGTCACCACCGGAACGCGTACGCAGGTCGCGGCGACCTTCAGATCGGGCAGGCCGAGGATCTTGCGGGACTCGTCCCGCACCTTCATCTCCTCGGACGACCAGCCGTCGTCCCGCAGCGTCCCGGCCCACGGCACCACGTTCAGCGCCACGGGCTCCGGGAAGGGCCCGGTGTCGTCACCGACAGCACGTCGTACGTCACCGGGGCTCGTGCCCAGCTCCGAGCCGGCCACCAGCGACATCTGGCGCCGCAACGTGTCCACGCCGTCCCGCCCGGCCCCGCTCACCGCCTGGTACGAGGAGACGATCAGCTCGCGCAGACCGAACTCGGCATGCAGCGCACCGATGGCCACGATCATCGACAGGGTCGTGCAGTTGGGGTTGGCGACGATGCCGCGCGGGCGTACGCGCGCGGCGTGCGGATTGACCTCGGGGACGACCAGCGGCACGTCCGGGTCCATCCGGAAAGCGGCGGAGTTGTCGACCACCACGACGCCCTTGGACGCGGCGATGGGCGCCCACTGCGCGCTGACCTCGTCGGGGACGTCGAACATCGCCACGTCGACGCCGTCGAAGGCGTCCTCGCTCAGTGCGACGACCTCGACCTCCTCACCGCGCACGGCCAGCTTCTTGCCGGCCGAGCGCGGTGAGGCGACGAGTCGGATCTCGCCCCAGATGTCGGCGTGCTGCGACAGGATCTGGAGCATGACCGCGCCGACGGCCCCGGTCGCTCCGACGACCGCGAGCGTCGGCTTTCCGGTCATCGCCCGGTGCCTCCATAGACCACGGCCTCGTCCGTGTCGGAGTCGAGGCCGAAGGCGGTGTGCACGGCGCGCACGGACTCGTTCGCGTCATCGGCGCGGGTCACGACCGAGATGCGGATCTCGGAGGTCGAGATCAGCTCGATGTTCACGCCCGCGTCGCTGAGCGCCTCGAAGAAGGCGGCGGTGACGCCGGGGTTCGTCTTCATACCCGCGCCGACCAGCGAGATCTTGGCGATCTGGTCGTCGTAGCGAAGGGAGTCGAAGCCGATGGCCGAGCGCGTCTTCTCCAGCGCGTCGATCGCCTTGCGGCCCTCGGCCTTGGGCAGCGTGAACGAGATGTCCGTGAGCCCGGTCGAAGCGGCCGAGACGTTCTGGACGATCATGTCGATGTTGACGCCGGAGTCCGCGATGGCGCGGAAGATCGAGGCGGCCTCACCGGGCTTGTCCGGCACGCCGACGACCGTGATCTTGGCCTCCGAGGTGTCGTGCGCGACACCGGAGATGATGGCCTGCTCCACCTTGCGGTCCCCTTGCGGTTCGTTGCTGACCCACGTGCCCTGAAGTCCACTGAAGGACGACCTGACGTGGATCGGGATGTTGTAACGACGGGCGTACTCCACACAGCGGTGGAGCAGCACCTTGGACCCGGAGCTCGCGAGCTCCAGCATGTCCTCGAACGAGATCCAGTCGATCTTCTGGGCCTTCTTCACCACACGGGGGTCGGCGGTGAAGACACCATCGACATCCGTGTAGATCTCGCAGACCTCGGCGTCGAGCGCGGCCGCGAGGGCGACAGCGGTCGTGTCGGATCCACCACGACCGAGCGTGGTGATGTTCTTGCCCTCCTGGCTCACACCCTGGAACCCGGCGACGATGGCGATGTTGCCCTCGTCGATCGAGTTCCGGATGCGGCCCGGCGTGACGTCGATGATCCGCGCTTTGTTGTGGACGGAGTCGGTGATGACACCGGCCTGGCTGCCCGTGAACGACTGGGCCGCGTGACCCAGGTTTTTGATCGCCATGGCCAGGAGGGCCATGGAGATCCGCTCCCCGGCGGTCAGCAGCATGTCGAATTCACGCCCGGCAGGAATCGGGGATACCTGCCCGGCAAGATCGATCAACTCATCCGTCGTGTCACCCATGGCGGACACCACGACAACGACCTGATGGCCGTTCTTCTTGGCGTCGACAATCCTCTTGGCGACCCGCTTGATGCCCTCGGCATCGGCTACGGAGGAGCCTCCGTACTTCTGCACGACAAGGCTCACGTGCGCTCCTCGCTCAGTCCGTCTTCACCGCACTGCTGCGGTCGGCTCAGTCTAACGAGCGGCCGAAATTCGCCGCGCAAATATCACATGGTGAGATGTCCCGCCCACTACGTGATCATCCGCCGGCATACGCTCCCGCTGCTCGGGAGGTACGTTCCGACCGCTCGGCTTGGCACATGCCCGCTGGGGAGTGGAGCACTCCGGAAAGTGGGGCGGGTCACAGGTTCGGGCCGCCGGGGGCCTTCACTCCACGAACTCCTTCAGCGCCTCGGTTTCCAGGGCGATGTCCACGGGAGCGGGGAGCTGGACCACGGCACCGAAACGGTGGTTCTCCAGCTTGCGGTAGCGACCGTCCTCCGGGTCCGTGAACACGGTGACCGAGCAGTCGTCACGGTCGATCAGGAGATACACGGGGATGCCTGCTGCCGCGTAGCCGTCCGGCTTCTCCACGCGGTCACGACGATTGGTGTCGGAGTCGAACGAAGTGACCTCCACGGCCATCAGCACAGCGGACGTGTCCGACCATTCGCCATGCCCCTTGAAACTGCCGGTAGGAGCTAGCACGCCGTCCGCGCGGGCACGACCCTTGCGGTACGTCTCGGTCTTCAGCCCGCCCTCCGGATAGAGCCCCAGCTCCGGCCGCTGCTGCATGCACTGCCGGAGCAGCCACATGCAGATCTCCCTGTGGTTGCCGTCCGGCACCGGCTTGACCATGACCTTTCCGTTGATGAACTCCAGCCGCACCGTCTCCGGCGCATGGCGCTCGAGCTCCTCGAACTCCTCGACGGACATCTGGGGCCGGTCGGTGGTGCTGGGGGTCATGGCGTCGCCTCCTTGACTCCATGGTGCCCGGACCGGCACGTCCTGCACGCTCATACGCCACCTCGCCCCGTCGGCAGACCGGCGGCGCGCCTCAGCTCCGCCACCCGCTCGGTCACATCCATCACCGGTGCCGCAGTGCGTGGGCGGGGCAGGAACGTGTCGGGTACGTATCCGATCTGAATGCCCAGGCGGGCTTCCTCCGCTTCGAACGCATCGCACTCCGCTCGGCAGTCGGCGCAGATCCCATGGACCAGCTCGGTTGTGGTCTCGGGCTCCTCGCAGAGCCCGCAGACGAAGATCGCGCGGGTCACGTGGGCTCGGGCAGGAGTCTTGGCAGGGGGCTTCGGTGGCATCTTGCTCTCCAGTCGATTACGGGCGAGCCCGCCCGGATTGGTGACCGTGAGCGGCAGCCCGGCGGTCAGGGCATGGGTGATGTCCTGCGGGGTCGCGCCGTGGTCCAGCCATTGCGCGGCGAGGGCTTCGAGGGCGCGGCACTCCCCCTCAGAGAGGGCCATGCGGGGGTCGGCGGTGCGGAGTTGGGCGAGCGTGCGGTACGCGACGCTGGGCTCGGACTCGGATTTCGGCTCGGCTTCCGGCTCGGGGGCCTGTTCCCCCGCCGGTTCCGGTACGCGGGCCAGGCCCGGGTGATGATCGTGCGTGACGTCACGCCCGTGCCGGGCGCGGGCGAAGTCGGCCCACCATTCCTCTGACCTGGGGATACGCGACCAGTACGTCCGGGTCACCCAGCGCATCGAGTTGTCCTCGACGGTGAGGTGTTCCTTGATCCAGCGAAGGTGTCCGGCCTCGGTCAGCCGCCGCAGGGAGGTGCGGATGGCTTGCTGCCCGTACTGGGGATGCGCGGCGGCGAGGTCCTTGTAGCCCATCGCGGCGCCGGGTTCGAGATGGTCGAGGTAGACGGCGACGTGGGCGTCCCGCAGGCACAGATGCTCGAAATCGGCTTCGGCGTGCGGTTCTTCGTCATCCGCAAGGCGCTTGCCGTAGCCCGATTTGGCCATGGGGTGGGACGGGGACGGCAGGACGGGATTAGGCTTGGCGTAAGCCACGGTCGACCTCATTCGATCCGTAGGACTAGGCCTCGGAGCCGGTGTTGGCGCACCGTCCGGGGCCGTTCTATTGCCGCGAACGTAGAGGGACTTTACGTTCCGACGCAAGCTGACTACGGAACGTCACCCTTGAGAGTGACGGAAGCTTCAACTCCCCTTTTTGGTCGGTTGGTTGGGTTCTATCTACCGACCAACCCAACCCAGGGAGGAGCTCGGGGCCCGGGGTCCGGGGCTCGGGGCTTGAGCTCCGGGGTGAACTGCAGGAAAGTCCCGCGGGAGGCCCGGAAATAGCCCCGGCGAGTGGGACTTTTGTGCAATGGGCGATCAGCGTTGGACGGCGTACGCGAGGAAAGCGGACCAGGCCGGGGACGGGATGGTCAGGTGGGGGCTGGTCTCTGGGGGGAGCTTCGAGTCGCGGACGTGGATGGTGGCGGGGGTGCAGGGGGCTATCTCTACGCAGGCGCCGCCTTCGCTGTCGCTGTACGTGGACTTGCGCCAGTCCAGGGCTGCTTCGAGGCAGTTGCCTCCTTCGGAGTCGCTGTAGCTGGACTTGAACCAGGTCAGCTGCTCACTCATAGCTCTCCCGCCATCCGCTCGATGAAGAGGGCCGATTCCTCGGTGCCCAGGGCCTCCATGCGGATCATGCTAAGTCGCTCGGTGTGTGAACTCACCACCTCAGCCTCGGACGTCAGCTCACTCACCGATGGCCCCTCAGTGAAAGCGAGACGTTCCCGGTCACGCGTCTCCAGCAACACCATCGGGCCGAGGAGGCCTGCGGGAATCGTCCGGCCGAACGGCAGGACCTGGATCGAGATGTTGTTGGGCCGACCCGCTTCCAGAAGGCGGAGAAGCTGCTCCTTATCCACCTGAGGGACCCGAAGGGCCGCCTCATGCAGAGCGAAACTGAGGGCCACCAGCGGTGTGCGAGCGAGAAGATCCTGACGTTCCATCCGCGCGGCGACCCGCTGTTCCACGGTCTCCTCATCCAGCGGCGGACAGTGATTGCCGATCAGCGCCCTTGCATACGTCTCCGTCTGCAACAAGCCCGGGATCAAGTTGACTTCGTACGACCACAGGCTGATTGCCTCACGCTCGTACACCATGAAGTCCTGGGCCCGAGGCGGGAACTTCTCGGCCCTCACATAGTCCTTGGCTGCGCTCAGCAACCCCTCCGCACGGCACAACTCATCCGCCGCATCCAGCACCCGAGCGGTGGGCATCCGAACGCCCTGCTCCATGGCCTTGATGGTGTCGGGCGAGTAGTTGGAGGCGACGCCCAGCTCCTCACGGGTCACGCTCGCCTTGGTACGCCAGCGCTTCATCTGGTTGCCGCTGTAGCGCCAAGTCGGGTTGTACTGAACGGACACAGCGGCCCCCTCCAACGGATACACCTACGCGTGTACCCCCTCAGTCACTACCGAGCGTAGCCCCGTCCTCCGCACCCTGTGACCATGACGCACGCAATTCACTGGCCCGAGTGGGTACCGCTGGCGGGCCACCAACTCCGCGTATCAGGCGTCCACTTCGACGCCATCCGCATCCAGGGCGTACGCGGGGAACAGGTCGCCGCGCAGCTGATCGCGCGGACGGAGGGTGACGCCGGCCCCGTCATCTGCGAGGCATCGGGCGGCCGGTGGATGTACTTCCTCGTGGCACCGGGGTCGGCTGCGAACCACGCCTGGCCGCTGGGCGTACAACGCTTCGGGACGCCGCGCACGGTGACGTACATCGGGATCCCGGCGCTGGCGGGCAACACGTGGCCGCTGGGCTGGTACTCGGAACCGACGCCTACGGCTCCGTATGTGGAGCCGGGGCAGCTGCTGGGGGCGCTGAGCGGACTGGACGGTCCGTAGGCGGCGGCGCTAGAGCTACTGCACCGACCGCAGGCCCAGGGGCCCGGCGATCTCCTCTGCCATGACCTTGCCCGCTGCCTCCGCGAGCGCGTCCTCGGCCAGGTCCTCGTCCGTGTCCAGGCCGTTGAGGTCCTCAAGGGGCTGGTTCAGGCGGACGTGGGCCACCAGGGACTGGAGGGCGCGGAGGGCGCCGGACGCCGTGGAGCCCCAGTTCGAGAAGTACGAGAACTGCCACCACCAGAGGGCCTCCGTGGTGCGGCCCGCACGGTAGTGCGCCAGGCCGTGGGAGAGGTCGGCCACCACGTCCGCCAGGTCGTCCGAGATGCGGCAGGCCACCGGGGCCTTGCGGGGCTCGTACGGGTCGAAGACCTCCGAATAGACGTCGATCGGCTCCAGCATGGCGGCCAGGCGCTCGCGCAGGTCGTCGACGTCGCGCTCCGGGCCGAGGTCCGGCTCGTAGCGCTCCTCGGGGACGATGTCCTCGTGCGCGCCCAGGCGGCCGCCGGCCAGGAGGAGTTGGGAGACCTCCAGGAGGAGGAAGGGGACGGCCGAGTCGGGCTCGTCGCCCTTCGCGACCTCCGTCACCGCGACGATGAAGCTCTCGATCTGGTCCGAGATCTGCACCGCGAAGGAGTCCGGGTCCTGGGCGGACGCGTGCAGGAGGACCGTCGACTCAGGGGCGATGATCGGCTCGGGGGCGAAGACCGGCTCCGGGGTGGCGAGCACCTCCGGGGCGAGCGTCGCTTCCGGCTCCGTCGACTCGACGGCGGCCTTCGTTTCCGGCTTCGTGGACTTCTCTTGCTGCTTCTTAGACATCTAGGAGTCGTCTCCCCTCGAAGGCGCGGCCCAGGGTGACCTCGTCCGCGTATTCCAGATCTCCCCCGACAGGGAGCCCGCTGGCCAGGCGGGTGACCTTCAGGCCCATGGGCTTGATCATGCGCGCGAGATACGTCGCCGTCGCCTCGCCCTCCAGGTTCGGGTCCGTGGCCAGGATCAGCTCCGTGACCGTGCCGTCCGCCAGGCGCGCGAGCAGCTCTCGTATGCGCAGGTCGTCCGGGCCCACCCCCTCGATCGGACTGATCGCTCCGCCCAGTACGTGGTACTTCCCCCGGAACTCGCGCGTACGCTCGATCGCCACGACGTCCTTCGGCTCCTCGACCACGCAGATGACGCTGAGGTCGCGGCGCGGGTCGCGGCAGATGTTGCACAGCTCTTCCTGCGCGACGTTGCCACAGGTCGCGCAGAAGCGGACCTTGTCCTTCACCTCAAGGAGGGCGTGCGCGAGGCGGCGTACGTCCGTCGGCTCGGCCTGCAGGATGTGGAAGGCGATCCGCTGCGCGCTCTTGGGACCGACGCCGGGCAGCCTGCCCAACTCGTCGATGAGGTCCTGAACCACGCCTTCGTACACGGGGTGCCTTTCCCTTTCCTGTTCTTGGTCCAGCTCTTGCCGAGTATCACGCTTTGGTACGTACGGTAGTTGGCCTGCGGCCCTCTTAGAAGGGAAGGCCCGGGATGCCTCCGCCGCCCAGGCCCTGCGCGAGCGGGCCCAGCTTCTGCTGCTGGAGCGCCTGCGCGTTCTCGTTCGCCGCCTGGACCGCCGCGACCACCAGGTCCGCGAGGGTCTCGGTGTCCTCCGGGTCGACCGCCTTGGGGTCGATCACGAGGCCGCGCAGCTCGCCGGATCCGGTGACCGTCGCCTTGACGAGGCCGCCGCCCGCCTGGCCTTCGACCTCCGTGCGCGCGAGTTCCTCCTGCGCGGTCGCGAGGTCCTGCTGCATCTTCTGGGCCTGCTGGAGCAGCTGCTGCATGTTGGGCTGGCCACCACCGGGGATCACGATCAGCTCCTGTCTCGGATGGTAATTACGGTGGGTTTTCCACCTGGAATGAGCCTACGTGGTCGAGGGTGCCCTCGCCCCAGCACTCTTTCGAGTGAGATCGGCCGTCCTCCTATACCTGATCATGCACCTCTTCCGGGCGGAAATACCGCGAAAAGGGGCTCATGGCCACCCATTGGGCGGTAGGACTGGGGCTGCGCATGAGCAGATGACTTCAGCCGCGTCAGCATCATCAGCACCAGCTGTCACAGCGCGCGCACCGTACGGAACCGCCGCAGGGAACAGTGCCGCAGAGAACAGTCAGGGATCTCGTAGAGGTAGGAGTGCCGGGTGAGCCAGCCGGAGATGCAGCCCGAGGGGGTGCCCCATGAGGAGCAGGGTGCCGGGGCGGGTGCGCAGCAGGGCGTTCCCGGTGGTGGTCCTGGTGGTGGGGACGGGTCTCGGTCTCGGCTCGGGGATCTGACGGGGCGGGCCTTTCCTCTCGGCGACTGGGGTGAGCCGGCGCAGCGGCTCGACGAGTTGTACCGGTGGGTGGAGCGGGGCGCGCTCAACACCGCGGAGTGGTACTTGTCCGACCGGGCGTGGAAGCGGCGCGGGGCGCGGCTCGCGCGGGTGGGGGCGGCGGTGGGGGCCGTGGGCGCGGGGGTGCTTCCGCTGCTCGATCTGGCGGGGGCGGTGGGGGGTGTCGCGACCTGGGGGTTCGTCTCGCTGCTCGCGGGGGCGGCGTGCGTGGCGTGCGACCGGTTCTTCGGCCTCACGTCCGGGTGGATGCGGGACATGGCCACCGCGCAGGCTGTGCAGCGGCGGCTTCAGGTCCTGCAGTTCGACTGGGCGTCGGAGAGTGTGCGGGAGGTTCTCGGGCCCACCGAGGGGACTGCCAGCGAGGCTGCCGAGCGGTGTCTGGGGGTGCTTCGGCGGTTCTCGGAGGATGTGACGGAGCTGGTGCGTTCCGAGACCGCGGACTGGATGGTGGAGTTTCGGTCGGGCCCCGCGCCGTTGGCCATGCAGGCCATGGTTCCGGCCTCCCGGGGGGAGGCAGGCGCTGCCCCTGCTCGGGCCGCGCTGCCGCCGGGGGCGCGGCCGAACATGCCTCGCCAGCGGCCACCGGAGCCGCGGTGAGGGGGCCCCGGGGGGGCGGGGGCACGGGGGCAAGGCGAACCCTGCGGGGCTCTCCCCAATCCCGCCCCTTCCCGAAACTGGGGGCTCCGCCCCCAGACCCCCGCTCCTCAAACGCCGGAGGGGCTAAAAGACACAGCGGACTCCCGGGTGCCGGGCAGGGGGCGGAAAAGGCCCGGGCCTGCCCGGCGGGCGGATCGGCCGGCGGCGGGCTCAGTGCCGGGAGGTTCCGGGGTGCCGGGCGGGTCGGTGGGAGAGGGGTGGGCCTGCCGGAGAGAGGCGGGGTACTTCCGGCAGGCCGGCCGGTCGGGGTGGTAGGCCCCGGGGCCAGGGGTTAGCTGTAGATGATCATTGAGCCTTGCGCCAGGCTTCGGGTTGTCGCCGCGTGGAGGCCCAGCCACACGTGCCGCTCCCTCGCGAAGGGGCTGTCGTCCGGCGGGGCCGGGGCCGCCGGTTCCTCCAGGGATGTGGGGGCCTCCGGCGGAGTCGGCGGGCGCGGAGGGTTCGCCGCGTCTATGCCGATGGACGGGGCCACGAACTCCAGCTCCCGCAGAAGCGCCTGGGAGGAGCCCAACGGGCCACCGCCCGACAGAAGTTCGTCGTTCGAGAGAGGCGCGGAGAAGTCGACAGGGACGTACGCCCCCGCATGGTCGTAGTGCCAGACCAGATGCGACTGCTGAGCCGTCGCGTCGAACATCTCCAGCAACTGCTCGTAGTCCCCGCCCAGTTCGTCCACCGGCGTGACCTCAAGGCCGCAGACCTGGAGCAGATACGCCCGGCGCAGGAAATGCAGCGCGTCGTAGTCGAAGCCCGCGACCGGGGCCACGTCCCCGGAGAGGCCCGGCATGTAGGCGAAGACGGGGACGGGAGGCAGACCCGCCTCGTGCAGCGCCTTGTCGTACGCCGCGATCTCCTCCGCGAAGGGATTGTCGGGGCTGTGACACAGCACGTCGACGAGCGGGACCAGCCACAGATCACAGGCCAAGGGTGCTCCTCAGGTCAGGCTCATACTCGGACGGCATATCGGACGTCGGACGTTCCTCGTGTGCAGACAGTGCAGGCAGTGCCGACAGTGCAGGCAGCGTAGTCCGGGCGGTTGCCCACTAGCTTCCCTTGTGCAGATCCCAGATCCACACCCCGTCTACCCACTTTCCGGGGCGGTCAAGGAGTTCCTCCACCGTCACCCGCAGTTCCGCGTCGTGCGGTTGTGGGGCGAGGACCAGTACCCCCGCGTTCCAGTACGCCAGGTCCGCACGCGCCGCCCTGCGCCACGCGTCCGTGATCTGCGGGGCGCGGCCCGACGAGCGGACGTCCCGCAGGAGGTTCGACGTGTTGCGGGGCGAGGCTCCGTAGATGCCCACGCGGTCCGGGCCCCACGGCCCGTTGAAGTAGCCGCCGGGCAGACTGAAGCCCAGGTCTGCCGTGGTCTGCCAGTGCAGCGCCTCCGCGCCCGCCGGGTCCGGCAGCGGTACCGGTACGAGGGACTCGCCCTCCCCCAGGTATTTCCGCCAGGTCCCGTCGGCGATGAACGCCGGGGCCTCCCCCCGCTCCACCGCCTTCAGCGGCGCCGGCACGATCGGCAGGAGCGCGAGGGCGACCGCGGCCACGCCCGCGTACCGCGTGGCCGTCATCCGGCGCGCTGAGGTGAGGAGGCCGGCCAGCGCGAGCGCCACCAGCATGCCGAGCGCCGGGGCGCACACCATCGCCACCCGCGACTCGATGACCGACTCGAAGAGGGGGGCGTGCGAAAGGGGAGCCCAGGGGCCGGGCAGCACGATGTCCGTCAGCGGAATGCGGAACTTCGGGCCCATCGAGAGGAAGGCCGCCGCGAGGACCGTGCAGGCCAGCGCCTTCACCACCGCCCGCTCCCAGAGACGTACGACGATCGCGAAGGCCAGCGCCACCAGGGGCCAGCCGTAGAACGCGTTCTGCTCGGTGGGGTTCAGGGAGAGGGCGTCGGCGGTCTCCGCGTTGCCCGCGAGCGAGCGTTCCGCGAAGGAGATGAGCGCGAGCGGACTGTTGCCCGCGTTGTCGCCGTGCAGCACGCTCGTGTAGCTCTGCGGCCCGAAGAACTGCCAGTAGAGCGGGAAGGCGACCAGCGGGAGCGTCACCGCCACGGCCACCCCGAGGCCGCGCGCCAAGGGGCGCAGCGCCGCCCTTGCCACGTCCCTTCGCACCACTCCGTACGCCGCCGCGAACAGCAGCATGCCCACCGCCGCGAGCAGCAGCGGCTCCTCGCCGAGGAAGATCTGGTACGTGGTGAAAAGGCCGAGGACGACTCCGTCGCGTACGACTTTTTCGCGTACGCCCTCGCAGAGCCGCAGCGCCCTGTCGATGATCAGCGGGATCATGAACAGGACCATGAAATTCGGGTGCGCGTGCGCGTGGCTGATCATCGGTGGCGCGAAGGCGGCCAGTGCCGCGCCGACGGCTGCCGCGCCCCGGTGCCGTACGAGACGCCTGCGGATCAACCAGTACCAGGCGACCGCTGTCACGGCCAGGCCCAGCGTCATCGCCGCGTTCAGGGCGACCGCCGGGCCGAAGAGCCAGGTCACGGGGGCGAAGGGGACGGAGAGGCCGAGCATGACCGTGTTGGCCATGAGGTTCACGCCGTCGGGTTGGTTCTGGAGGGTCGTGAAGAGGGGGTTCTGGAGGTGGCGGACGTTGTCCGCCGTCACCGCGAAGAACCACTCCCACTGGTTCTGGTCCTGGAGCGAGTCCGGGAGATAGCGGTCGCCGGGTGAGATCCAGCGGCCCGAGTAGAGCGTGACCGCCATGGCCAGGAAGAGCGCCGCGACGAGCAGATCCTTCGGGCGGACGGCGCGGGCCTTGAGCGCGGTCAGTTCGGCGAGGACCTTCACGTAGTCGAACGGGCGGACCTTCGAGCCCTCCTGATGCGCCCAGCGCACCGGCACCTCGGCGACCGGCCAGCCGGAGCGGCGGAAGTACTGCAGTATCTCGACGTCGATCCCCCAGCCGCGCAGGCGCGACGCGGCGAAGGCCTCACGGGCACGGTCGCCGTCGAAGAGCTTGAAGCCGCACTGGGTGTCGCGGACTCCGGGGACGGCGACCGTCCGTATCAGGAAATTGCCGGTACGGCCGAGGAGTTCGCGCAGGCGGTGCTGGTGGCTCTCGATCGTCGCGCCGGGGCGGGCGCGGGAGCCGATCGCTGCCGCGTGGCCGTCGGTGAGCGCCTTGTCGAGGCACTCCAGCTCCTCGATGGGGGTGGCCAGATCGGCGTCGGTGATCAGGACGCGGTCGCCGTGCGAGGCGAGGACGCCCAGGCGCAGGGCGTGGCCCTTGCCGAGGTTGCGGCTGGAGTGGATGAGCCGGACTCGGGGGTCGGCGGCCTCGGCGTCGGCGGCGATGTCGAGGGTGCCGTCGGTGGAGCCGTCGTCCACGACGATCAGCTCCCACCGGGTGCGGTCTCCTCCGTCGGCGTCTCCCCCGTCGGAACCTCCCCCGTCGGAACCGTCCTCCAGGTACTCCCGTATCGCGGCGAGCGTGGGAGCCAGGCGCCGCTCCTCGTTGTAGGCGGGGACGACGACGGTCAGATCCACGCTCATGCAGCGGCCAGCCGCTCGATGAGGGCGAGGGAGTGCGCGTTGTACTCCTCGACGATCGCGTGCGCGGCCTTGGGGTCGCGGTGCGCGAGGGCGTCGACGAGCTCGGTGTGCCGGGCCCAGAGGGTGCCGCGCAGGTCTCCGCCGCCGCGTTCGACGGCGCGGCGGAGGTAGGTGACGGCGCAGACCCAGGCCTGGACGCGGATGCGGTGCAGGAAGTCCGAGAGGTAGGGGTTGCCGAAGAGGGCGCTGAGCTCGCGCCAGAAGCGGAGGTCGTAGCCGATGAGGACGTTCAGGTCGCCCGCGCAGGCGGCGCGTGCGGCTTCCTCGCCACGGCGGCGTACGGAGACGAGCGCGGCGGAGGCTTCCTTCTGGCCCTTGGGCCCCAGCGGGGTGGCCTTCTTCACGAGGTCGCGGAAGATTCCGTCGGCGACGAGGCCGCGGGCCTCCAGCATGCCTCGGTAGTCGGCGAGGGAGTGCTCGTGGACGCGGTAGCCGCGGTGCTGGTCGGCGTCGAGGAGGCCTTGCGCGGCGAGGTTCACCAGGGCCTCTCGGACCGGGGTCGCGGAGACGCCGTACTGCTCGGCGATCTCCTTGACCGTGAACTCCTGGCCCGGCTCCAGACGGCCGCCGAGGATCTCGTCACGCAGCGCGTCGGCGATCTGCTGGCGCAGAGTGCTGCGGATGACGGCGGAGCCGTCGGTGCCGGTGCCGGTGCCGGGCATCTGGGTTCCCTCGTCGTCTCGTCCGGGCCTCGTCCTGCTTACGAGCACGTCAGACTACGCGGTCGGGGTTCCCGGGGGGCGGGGGGCGGTTCGGTGCGGGGGGCCGGGGGGCGTTTTCTGGTGCGGGTTCGGGGGCTTTCCCGGGGCATCTCCCGGGGGCCGCTTTCGGGTGCGGGACCTCTCCCGAGGGCCGCTTTCGGGTGCGGGGCCGTCTCTGTTTGTGCCGCCGCTGCGCGGCGGATCTTTCCCGCCCACCCACCCGATTGCCCCGCGGGGTCGTTGCGGGGTCGTTGGTGGGCGGGGCGATCCGTTGCAGGGGGGGGCGGGTGGGGGTGTTCCGCCGCCGGTTACGGGGGGGGCTGGCGGGGGTGACCCGTCGCGGGTTACAGGTGGGTGGGCGGGGGTGACCCGCCGCCGGTCACGGGTGATTGGGCGGGGGTGACCCGCCGCCGGTCACGGGTGATTGGGCGGGGGTGACCCGCCGCCGGTCACGGGCCGGCGGGGGTGATCCACCCCGGGGCACGGGTTGCGGATCGGGGTGATCCGTCGTGGAGCGGCGGGTGGGGTGGGGTGGGGTGAACGTTGCTGATGGGCCCCGGGGCGGGGGTTCGGGCCCCGGGGTCAGGACACGTGCTCGTCCGCCACGCTCAGCGCAGCGTCCAGCGCCGCGAGGCCCTCCTTTGCCTCCGTGTCCGTGATGTTGCACGGCGGGACCACGTGGGTGCGGTTCATGTTGATGAAGGGCCACAGGCCCTGCTTCTTCGCGGCGGCGCCGAACGCCGCCATCGGGGCATTCGCCTCGCCCGTGGCGTTGTAGGGGACCAGTGGCTCGCGGGTCGTCTTGTCCTTGACCAGCTCCAGGGCCCAGAACATGCCGAGGCCACGGACCTCGCCGACGCTCGGGTGCCGCTCGGCGAGCTCCGCGAGGGCGGGGGCGATGATCTCCGACCCGACTCGGGCCGCGTTCTCGATCACTCCCTCCTCCTCCATGACGTTGATCGTCGCGACAGCCGCGGCGCAGGCCAGCGGGTGTCCGGAGTACGTCAGCCCGCCGGGGTACGGCCTGCGGGCGAACGTCTCGGCGATGGCAGAGGAGATCGCGACACCGCCGAGCGGGACGTAACCCGAGTTCACGCCCTTCGCGAAGGTGAGGAGATCGGGCACGATGCCGCCGTCGAAGTGGTCCGCGGCGAACCACTTGCCCGTACGGCCGAAGCCCGCCATCACCTCGTCGAGGATGAAGACGATGCCGAGGCGGTCGCAGATCTCCCGTACGCCCTTGAGGTAGCCCGGCGGCGGGGTCATGATGCCGGCGGTTCCGGGGACGGATTCCAGGATGATCGCCGCGATCGTCTGCGGGCCCTCGAAGGCGATGGTCTTTTCGAGGTGCTCCAGGGCGCGCTCGCACTCCTGCTGCTCGTTCTCGGCGTAGAAGGCGCTGCGGTAGAGGAACGGCGCCCAGAAGTGGACGACGCCCGCCGAGCCCGTGTCGGAGGCCCAGCGGCGGGGGTCGCCGGTGAGGTTGATCGCGGTGGAGGTGCCGCCGTGGTACGAGCGGTAGGCGGAGAGGACCTTGGGGCGGCCGGTGTGGAGGCGCGCCATGCGGGTCGCGTTCTCCACGGCTTCCGCGCCGCCGTTGGTGAAGAAGACCTTGTCCAGGTCGCCGGGGGTCCGCTCGGCGATGAGGCGTGCGGCCTCGGAGCGGGCTTCCACGGCGAAGGCGGGCGCGAAGGTCGTCATCTCCGCGGCCTGCTTCTGGATCGCGGCGACGACCTTCGGGTGCTGGTATCCGATGTTGGTGTAGACGAGGCCGCTGGTGAAGTCGAGGTAGCGGTTGCCGTCGTAGTCCCAGAAGTACGAGCCCTCGGCGCCGGCTACGGCGAGGGGGTCGATCAGCTCCTGTGCGGACCAGGAGTGGAACACGTGCGCGCGGTCCGCCGCCTTGACGGCGGCGCCGACCTGGGGGTTCGGCTGAGGGGTCATGTGGGTGAGGGTAAATGTCCACGATGCGGATGGGACATGGGCGGTCTGTTTCGCGGGGGCGGGGGGTACTGGACAGTGTGTCGGGCCGCCGGGGCGGGGGCCTTGAGTGGCGTCAATCACCGGCTCCGCCGAGTTCGTCCTCAAACGCCGGACGGGCTGAAAGACCAACCGCCGGACGGGCTGAAGAACCAAACGCCGGACGGGCTAAGAACGCTAGTCGTCCCCGTCCGCCACCACCCCTGCCCTCGGCTCCCCGCCCTCCCCGCACCGGATCTCGTACGGCAGATCCTCCTGCTCGTCGTCGTCGCTCGGTTCCGCCTCCAGGCGGGCCACCGCTGCCGGGCCCCGTTCCACGTCGTCGTCTATGTGGAAACCGTCCGCCGGGCTCCACGAGACGAGGTACACCGTCCCGTCCCCCCTGCACTCGACCGTCGCCGTCCCGCCCGTGAACCGCAGGGTCGACCGGTCGGGGGCCGTTTCCGCCGGCTTGCTCGGTGTGGCGGAGGACGGGGACGGCCGCTGCGGTGACGCCGATGTCGCCGCCAGCGCCCTCTCCACCGCGCCCTCGTCCAGGGGACGGCTGTGCGCCGCGTTCCCGCTGTCCGACGTGGCCAACTGCCAAGCGCCCAGCGCCCCGGCAGCCGTTCCCACCCCCACCCATGCCGCGGTCACCACCGCGCTCCGCCACTTCCTCATCCGGCCACTGTGCCGCACAGTTTCCTAACGCCCGGTTAAAGGCCGCCCAAGGCACCTGACTACGGTGGTTGTATGGCCCATCTTCTCGTCGTGGAGGACGATCCCCAGCTGCGCGGCGCCCTGGTGCGGGCTCTCCGCGACAAAGGGCACGCCGTCGCCACCGCGCCAAGCGGCATGGCGGGCCTGGACGCCGCGGTCACCAACCGCCCCGACCTCGTCGTACTCGACCTGGGGCTGCCGGACGTGGACGGCGCCCAGGTCCTCCGTATGCTCCGCGCCGTCAGCGACGTACCCGTCATCGTCGCCACCGCGCGCGACGATGAGCCGGAGATGGTGGCGATCCTTGAGAACGGGGCCGACGACTACATCGTCAAGCCGTTCGGCGCCGCCCAGCTGGACGCCCGCGTCAAGGCCGTCCTGCGCCGGCTCGGTGCGACCGACGTGGTGGAGGAGCCTCTGCGCGTCGGAGGTCTGGTCATTGACCCCGCCTCCCGTGACGTCACCCTCGACGGCGGCCCCCTGGACCTCACCCCCCGCGAGTTCGACCTCCTCGCCTACCTCGCCCACCGCCCCGGCCAAGTCGTCTCCCGCCGCGAACTCCTCGCCGAGGTGTGGCAACAACCCCTGGGCGGCGCCGACAAAACCGTCGATGTCCATCTCTCCTGGCTCCGCAGAAAACTGGGCGAGACGGCCCAGGCACCCCGCTATCTCCACACGGTCCGCACGGTGGGAGTGAAGCTCACAGCACCCGACGACGCACCAGCCCCCACACCCCCGCAGCCGCGCGACGCACGCGAGGGGACGTGCCGGTATGTCCGCCCGGAGCACGGCAAGCAGGACTCCCCAGCCGAAGCACACGACGCTCGGACCGAGATGGCGAGGACGGACATACCGGCGCGGCGCCGCCCCCAGAACAGCCCGGCGCCCCAGGACGGAGGCGAGCCGCCCCACGACGGAGAGGAACCCGGCGACAGCGAGGCGCCCGGCTCCGGGGAGGGGCCCCGCCACGGGGAAGGGTCCGCCCAAGACCCCGGCGAGGGTTCCGCCCAAGGCCCAGGGGCCGGCTGATGCGACGCAGCCTTCTGCTTCTCACCGCCGCCACCACCGCCCTCGTACTGACCGCCCTCCTCGTCCCCCTCACCCTCCTCACCCGCACCCACGCCGCCGACCGCACCACCGCCGAGGCCACCGCCCGTGCCCAGTGGGTGGCGCACGCTCTTGGGCCCGCTCTCGCCACCCCGGACGAGCGCGAGACCGCCGAGCAGACCGTGGAGAGCGTCAACACCCAGAATCTGCCGTCCACTTCACTCGTGCTCGGGGACGGCACCGTCATCGGGCCGGACCCCGGCCCCCAGGCCAAGGCCCGCGTCACGGACGCCATCCGCCTGGCCCGCACCGGCCGTGCCTTCACCTACGAACCCTCCACCGGCGGGCGGCAGGTCCTCGTGCCCGTCCAGGGCGCGGCCGGTGGCACCGCCGTCGTACAAGTCACGCTCACTCAACGGCAGTTGTACGCCGGCACCATGACCTCCTGGCTCGTCCTCGCCGGGATCGGGGTCGGCCTCGTCCTCATCGGGCTGCTCCTCGCCGACCGTCTCGGCGCGCGCCTGGTCGGCGCGGCCCGCCGCCTGGCCCGCACCGCGGACCGCCTCGCCGCGGGCGACCTCACCGCGCGCGCCACTCCCGAGGGCCCGCCCGAACTCCGCCTGGTCGCAGGTGAGCTGAACCGCCTCGCCACCCGCATCGACGAACTCCTCACCGCCGAACGCGAGAACGCCGCCGACCTCGCCCACCGACTCCGCACGCCCGTCGCCGCCCTCCGCCTGGACGCCGAGACCCTCCGCGACACAGAGGAGGCGCACCGCATCGCCGCCGACGTCGCCGCCCTGGAGCGGAGTGTCGATGATGTGATTCGCAAGGCCCGCCGTCCCTTCCGGGACGCCCCGTACGCCGACCTGGCCGCCGTGGCCCGCGAACGCGTGACGTTCTGGCTGCCGTTGGCCGAGGACCAGGGGCGTACGACGGAGGTGTCGGCCCAGCCACGGACGAACCCGGTTCCCGTCCCGGAGGACGACCTCGCCGCCGCCATCGACGCTCTCATCGGCAATGTCCTGGACCACACCCCCCAAGGCACCCCGTTCCGCATCACCGTCCACACCACCCCGGAGGGCACCGCCCAACTCACCGTCGCCGATGAGGGCCCCGGCCTCCCGCCGACGTACGCGGCGGAACGCGGCACCAGCGGCCGCGGCTCCACGGGCCTCGGCCTCGACATCGCCCGGCGGACGGCGCAGGACGCGGGCGGCACCTTCGACATCGCGTCGGACGCCACCCGTGGCACCCGCGTGACCCTCACCTTCCCGCAGGCGCCCCAGGCCCCGCGGCCCTCGGAAACGCGACCCGGACAGCCCGAGCCCACCGATTGATCCCCAACTCGGGCCGCAGCGCCGCGAAACCACCGCAGTACTTCGTGAACTCCGCGGCCCGCACCCCGTACCGGTGAAGCACCCGGTCCGCCTCCGTCAGATGCCCCTGCGTCTTCGTCTCCACCAGGACGAGCCCGGAGTCCGCCTCCACCGACCGCCCCCTGGCCACGTCCCGCACCACGAGCCCCGCGTCGCACGTGATCCGCTGGCCGTCGGCCACGAACGTCGCCCGCTGGTACTCCGTGACGAGCGCCTTCGTCAGGCCGCCCGGCGCCTCGATCCCGTACGAACCCCTCAGCACCCCCGCGAGGAACCCCTGCCGCTCGGCGTCGAGCACGCGGTCGTCGCCTTCGAGTCGCTGCCGGTGCTTGACCGTCTCGCCGCGGCCGCTCTTCAGCTTGATCTCGAACTGCCGCTCACCACTGTCCTGGTAGACCCGCTCACGGATGCGGTAGCGCAGCCGCCTGCCCTGCCGGTGGTGGTGGTAGGTCAGCAGCTCAGGGGTGTCGTAGTACGTCGAGTGATAGCTGAACCAGCGCTTCCCGCCGATGCTCAGCGCCCGGAAGGGACCCGAGGCGCGGCGCGGATCGGTGAGCAGCGCCGCCAGGTCGTCGAAGATCTCGACCGGCACGAGATAGCTGTTGTCGTAGCGGGCGAGCAGCTCCGCCCGTGCGTTGACCTCGTCGAGGGAGATGGGGTGCGCGGCGAGCGCGGCCCGTCCGATGGCGCGTACGGCGGGGTTCACACGGTCTCCTTCTGGTGGGGGACGGCAGGCGTGCGTGACCGGGTCGTGCGGCGTCGTGGTGCTGTACGTGTGAACTCCCCAGCCCGCTCGGAAGGTTCCGGCTGCCGGAAGCGGACTTCCAGAACCATGAGGTCACGTACGTAGTCGACCTCCTGGACGGTCCAGCCGAGCGGCTCCCCCAGGCGCCGCGCCAGCTCGGCCCGGAGCGCGGTCTCCTCCCGGTACACGGCGTCCAGAGTGATGACGGCACGCCGGTCACCGGCGAAGAGGCGGGGGTGGTCGGCGCCGTACATCACCAGGAGCAGCACGGCCGCGAGCCCGGCGGCGACCGGCAGGCCGAGGCCCGGAAGCCCGCAGAGGAGGCCGAGGACGAGAGTGATGAAGTAGTACGCGACTTCCTGGTGCTGCAGGGCGTCCGAGCGGAGCCGCACGATCGAAAGCACCCCGAAGAGCCCGAAGCCGAGCGCGAGTCCGCCGTTGCCGCCGGCGCTCGCGAGGGCGGAGACGACCGCGAAGAGCGCGACGTTCAGGGCGAGATAGGCGGGGACCAACTCCCGCCTGCGGTGCCGTGGATAGAAGACCCCGAAGGTCAGCAGGGTCACGGCCACCAGGTCGAGGCCGAGGTGGGCGGCCATCTGTCCGAGGTTCTCTGCGCTGTCCATGACCAGGACGCTAGGGATCGGCGGGTTAAGGCCGCCCCTGGTGAGGGTTAACGAGCCGACGCACCCTCCGGCTCTTGACAGCATGCTGTCGTAATGACAGCATGCTTACATAACAGCTCGACGGAGCCCAGCCAACGGAGGCAGCCATGTCCCGCAAGCCCGCGCACCTCGCCGTTTACGACACGCTCGCCGACTGGGAGACCGGATACGCCACCGCGTTCCTCGCCCGCGACGGGTACGAGATCCGCACCGTCGCCGCGGACTCGCTCGACCCGGTCACCACGGCGGGCGGCGTCCGCATCCAGCCCGACCTGACCCTCGCCGAGCTGCGGCCCGATGACAGCGCGCTGCTGATCCTGCCGGGCGCCGACCTGTGGGACACCGGCGACGACCTCGCCCCCTTCGGCCGCGCGGCCCGCGCCTTCCTCGACGCGGACGTGCCGGTCGCCGCGATCTGCGGGGCCACCGCCGGGCTCGCCCGGGAAGGGCTGCTCGACGAGCGCGCGCACACCAGCGCGGTGTCGTTCTACCTCGCGGCCACCGGCTACAAGGGCGGCGAGCGGTACGTCGACGTGGACGCCGTCACCGACGGCGGACTCACCACGGCGGGGCCGACCGAGCCGGTGGCCTTCGCCCGCGAGATCCTCGGGCGGCTCGGCGCCTTCGAGGGCGAGAAGCTCGACGCCTGGTACCGCCTGTTCCACGACTCGGACGCGTCCGCGTACGAGGTGCTGGAGTCGTGAGCGACGACCAGCGCCGCGCACCGGAGGAGAAGGTGCGGGAGCAGCAGGAGCTGTTCTCCCGCACCGCCATCGGCGTCTTCCGGCTCAACGGCCAATTGCTCTCCGTGGCGGACGAGTTGGCGAAGCCGGGCGGTCTCACCGCCGCCTGGTGGCAGGTCCTCGGCGCCGTCCTGCGCGAGCCGCTGCCCGTCGCCGGGATCGCCCGCGCGATGGGCGTCACCCGGCAGAGCGTGCAGCGCATCGCCGACCTGCTGGTGCGGCGCGGCCTCGCCGAGTACGTACCCAACCCCGCCCACCGCCGCGCCAAGCTCCTGCGCCCCACGGACGAGGGCCTGGCAGCCGTCCAGAGGATCAGCCCCGGCCACGCGGACGTGGCCGCCCGGCTCGCGGACGCGCTCGGCGAGGAGGAATTCGCCGAGACGGTACGGGTCCTGGAGCGACTGTCCGGCGCCCTGACCGAGACGGTCGCGGCGCAGGAGCTCCAGTAAGTTGCGTGTTTGCCAAGTGAGTGCGAGGATCGCAAGTGAACGATTCGCACGACCTTGAACGATTCGCACGACCTTGGGGGGGGTTCCACATGGACCCACAGACCGCAGCCGACCAGCTCGCCACCGCCGAGCAGGCACCCACTCTCAACCGGCCCGCCTCGACAGGTGAGCGTGTGGGGGGAGTGGTGTCAGTAGCCGCGTTGTTCGGCGCCCTGTGGGCGGCTGCCGAACTGAAGGCGCCGCTTGTACTCGGCATCCCGGTGTGCCTGGCAGGGCTGGCAGTCGTGGTCGGCTGGAACTACTTCCACCGCGAGCGCGCCCTTCGCCGCCCCCACACCCCTCTGGAGAGCGGGCTCGGAATTGCGGCCGGCTTCCTGCTGGGCCTTCCGGCGGGCAATGTCCTATGGGACACCCCGGACTCCACCATAGGCATCGTGGTCCCGGCCGCGTTTCCCGCGCTGGCCCTGCTGGGCTACTTGGTGTCGCGGTGGAGGGTCTGATGACCGAAGAGGGGCAACACCGGCAGGCGCTGACCACGCTGATGCATTCGCCGGTGCGACTGGCCGTGCTCGGCACCCTACGGCGCGTGCACAACGCGTCGTTCGCTGATCTGTGTGAGGCTCTCGAACTGGATTCGCCAGAGCTCTCACGGCAGTTGCGCGTCCTGGAGGAAGCGGGTGTGGTGGAGCTGGCCAAGCTGCGCAGCGGCCGAGAACGACGTGTGCGCACTTTCGTGCGCCTGTCCGACGACGGGCGCGCACGCTTCGAAGACTACCTCGCGCACCTGCGGGCCCTGGTTGGCGAAAGCTGACGGAACTCAAATGGCGGAAAGGGGGCGAGGCTTGATGACCGCGCCCCCTTTTGCCAGTGCCGGATCAGGCGATTGCCGTGCCGGATCAGGCGACTAGTTCAGCTGGTTCAGCACGCGGCTGTCAGGCCCACGGGGTGGCGCACCAGACGGCGTAGGTGCCGAGCGAGGCGGCCAGGCCGGCGACGCCGCCCTTGACGCCCACCTTGATGCCTCGCTTGGCGGCCTCCTTGATGATCAGCTTGGCCGCGTCCGTGAAGTGCTTCTTCTTCAGCTTGGCCGTGATGGCCGCGGTGGCGCCGCCCAGGCCGCCGAGGCCGACACCCTTGAGCAGGCACGAGGTGTAGCTGGCGTAGACGCCCACGGGGATGTCGCCGCTGATCTTGGCCTGGATCGCGTCGGCGAACTCGGCGCCGAACTCGGCGCGGGTCTTGGCGTAGTCGAACTCTCCCGCCTCGTTGAGGACATCGCCGTTCTCAAGGGCCTGGAGGTAGCGGGCCAGTTCATCGACCTGCTCGGTGGTGGGCTCACCGTCGATGCCGGTGTTCTGGGCCGCGGTGCCGGTGCTCTCGGCTTCGGGCGCCTCGGAGGCGTTCGCGGTACCGATGCCGGTAAAGGCGACAGCACCGGCCACCACGGTGGAAATCACAGTCGTGCGAAAGCGCAGAACGCTGCGGTTCACGTAAAATCCTTAGTGCGTTGAAATGCGCACGAGGTGAGGCCCGGTGATGCTGTCGCGGCCTGCGAAACCTGATGGCATCGCCGGCCTCCCCCCGTGCATCGTCATATTCCCGAATTGGCCTGGACCATCCGGGATGGGCGAGAAAGACGTTAACGCCCCTCAGGGAACAGTTCAATTTGTCGCAAAGTGATGCCCCTCACCGGCAGATTGCGGAACGCCCGAGGCCTCGCAGCCGTCGCACCGCCGCGGAACAACCCGTTACGGAGCCGTAGCGGGCAGTACGTGCCCCGATGTCCTACCACCCCACTATCCTCGATCTGTTGCACACCAACGGGGGAGGTCGGCGCGACGATGGAGAAGCTCGGGCCCGGGGATCCACAGCGAATAGGCGCCTATCGGCTGCTCGCGCGACTCGGCGCGGGCGGCATGGGGCACGTCTATCTCGCGCGATCCGACCGGGGACGTACGGTCGCGGTGAAGCTGGTGCGTGAAGAGCTCGCCGAGCAGGAGGAGTTCAGGAACCGCTTCCGGCAGGAAGTGCAGGCGGCACGGCGGGTCGGCGGCGCGTGGACGGCGCCGGTGCTCGACGCGGACACCGAGGCGACGATCCCCTGGCTGGCCACGGGGTATGTCGCGGGGCCCTCCCTCCAGAGCGTCATCTCGCACGACCACGGGCCGCTGCCCGAGCGGTCCGTGAAGATACTGGCGGCCGGGCTCGCCAACGCCCTCAAGGACATCCACGCGGCGGGCCTCATCCACCGCGACCTCAAACCGTCGAACGTACTCGTCACCATCGACGGACCCCGCGTCATCGACTTCGGCATCGCCCGCGCCCTCGAAACGGTGACCGACGGCGGCCTGACCCGCACCGGCGCGCTCGTCGGTTCGCCCGGCTTCATGGCGCCCGAGCAGGTGCGGGGCGACCGGATCACCCCGGCGTGCGATGTCTTCTGCCTGGGTTCGGTCCTCGCGTACGCGGCTTCGGGCGCGCTGCCGTTCGGCACGGCCAACAGCGGTGTGCACGCGCTGATGTTCCGTATCGCGCAGGAGGAACCGGACCTGGAGGGGCTGCCGGAGGAGCTGGCCGAGCTGGTCGGCGACTGCCTGCGCAAGAACCCCGCGGACCGGCCGACGCTGGAGCAGGTCCTTGAGCGGACGGGCGCGGAGGACACCCTCGGCGACGGCGGCCGGACGCGGGACCCCTGGCTGCCGGGCGCGCTGGTGGCCCAACTGGGGCGTCATGCCGTGCAGTTGCTCGACACGGAGAACCCTGATGAGGGCGGGGTCGGCGCATCCAAGGCGGCCGGAGCGGACACCGGAGCGGCACCCGGTGCGGCGGCAGCCGCCGGAACTGCGGCTGCCGGCGCCTCTGCTGCCGCCTCCCCCGAGGGCAGCGGGGCCAGGCATGACCCCGCCGACGGCGACACCCCGCCGCCGCCCGGTAAGCCGGGCGAGGCGGCCCCCTTGGACCACCTCCCCACGATGATCACCGGCCAGACCCCGCCGCCCACACCCCCGCCGGGCCCGGCGTACGGCTATCCCCAGCACCCCCAGCCGCAGCAACACCCCCAGCAACCGCCGCCCGGCTACGGCTACCCCCAGCAGGGCCCGTACGGCCCCACACCTCCGTACGGCCCCCTCGTCCACCCTCAGGGCCAGCCCCCGCGCCGCAGCGGTCGGTCCACCGCCGCGCTCATCGCGGTGGCCGTCATAGTGGCCATAGGAGCGGGCGGCACGGTGTACGCGGTGATGAAGGGCGACGGCACCACGAAGGCGGGCGGCACGAACTCCAAGTCGCCGTCCAGCAACGCGCCTTCGACGCCGGGGACGCCGAGCGAGGACGGTTCGTCGGAGCCCGGGACGACGCCCACCTCCCCCGCATCCAAGGAGGAGGACGAGGAGGGCACGATCCCGGACAAGTTCCTCGGCACCTGGAGCGGGTCCATCCAGAACAACCTGGGTCACAATTCCCGGCGCCTGGTCCTCCAGCAGGGCGAGGTCGGCGACACCGTCGTCTCGATCACGGCGGACGGCCCGACCGACACGGGCGGCACGTACCACTGCGTGTTCCAGGGCAAGTTGGAGTCGGCGAGCGGCAACACCCTGCGCATCGGACCGACGGACGTGATCGTCGGGCAGCCCGCGAGCTCCTGCAAGCCGGGCCAGGCGAGCACGGTGACGCTGCTCTCGAACGGCAGGCTGCACCGGGAGAACACGGGCACGGACAAGGGGCTGACATACGACAAGGAGGACTGAGCCCGCGAGGAGAGACAGACATGAACTCGCTTCCCCGCGCCCGTAGTTGAACCCCGGGCGAACAGATCCCGTCCGGACGGACAAGGGCTGCCCGACGGCCCTTCCCGCCGCCTACCGTGCCGCCCATGAACTGGTTGAGCACCGAAAACATCATCGCCGTGCTCGCCATCCTGGTCGGCATCGCCGGCGCGTTCGTCCCCGTGCTGCTCGAACGCCGCGTACCGCGCCGCAAGCGCATCGGCTACCGCAAGCAGATGGACACGGCGATAGGCGACAACGTCCGTACGGGCGACGCGAACGCGCGCCTCGGCCTCTTCGACGAGGCCCCCGAGATGTCGGACGCGACGCTGGTGCTGCTCCGCGTCGAGAACGACGGCTCGCTGCCGATCGACGTGGCCGACTACACGGGCCGTTCGTCGCACGGCCTGACGGCGGTCTTCGAGAGCCGCACGATCCGCGCGGTGGCGGTGACGCTGCCGCCCGAAGCCGACCATCTGATGGAGCACTTCGCGCCCGGCACGGGTCTCGGTTACGAGTCCGGCAGGCTGCACATCCCGCGCGTCCCGCTCAACCGAGGTGAGTACTACAAGCTCCTGGTCCTGCTGACCGGCGGCCCCGTGGACAGCGGCTACACGGTCATCGGCGGCATCCAGGGCGGCGAGACCCACGAGAACCACAGCGCGGCGCCCGACGAGAAGCCCCCGGTGTTCAGCAGGCTCTCGCAGCGGGTGGCCATCGCGCTGAGCCTGGTGATCCTCGGCCTCGCGGGCCTCATCCTGCGCCCCGACACCCAGCCGCCGCCCTCGTACTGCGAGAAGGGCAGCCTCACCTTGACCGGATCGACCGCGTTCGAGCCGGTGGCCACCGAGCTCGCGGACAAGTACATGAAGGACTGCGAGGGCTCGGACATCGAGGTGAGCGCGCACGGAAGCCGGGGCGGCGTACGGGAGTTGGCCGCGACGGACGCCGAACCCGGCGAGGGCTCACCACCGGTGATCGCTTTCTCCGACGGGCCGCGCCCCGGAAGCTACACGCAGCTGAGCGAGACGCGGGTGGCGGTCTCGCTGTTCGCCCTCGTCCTGAACGACAAGGTGCCGGTCAAGAACCTCTCCACGAGGGACGTCCGCCGCCTCTTCACCGGCGAGATCCGCAACTGGAAGGAGCTGCGGGGCGGCCCCGACCTGCCGGTGGTCCTGGTCAGCCGTGGGTCGAGCTCCGGCACGCGGGTCACCCTCCAGCAGCGGGTCCTCAAGGGGGCGTCGGAGATGCAGGAGTCCTCCAGCGACTGCCTGACCAAGGACATGAGCACGTCCGCCCCGGTCGTCCGCTGCGAACTCGACGAGACGGAGCAGGTTCTGGACACCGTCGCCGACGTCCCGGGCGCGATCGGCTACAGCGAACTCCGCAAGACGACCACGCTCAAGAACACGCACCGACTGAACCTGAACGGCCACGCCCCCTCCATCGACGGCATCCAGTCCAGCGGCTACCCCTACCGCGAGATCGAGTACGCCTACACCTACGGCAGCCCGCCCGCCGACTCCCTGGCGTCGAGCTTCCTCGCGTACGCACTCCGCGGAAACGGCCAGGACGTGATCCGCACCCACGGCCATCTGCCGTGCGAGACGCCGGTGGGGCTGCGGATGTGCGGGGAGACGTGAGCCCCAAGGCCTGTCGGTCCTAGCCCGTACGGCGGAGGAACATCGGCCGCGGCGTCGATCCCCCGCGGAACACGTCCCGCCACGCTGGAGGCATGACCACGACATACGCAGTGCGTGACGACGAGACGGCAGCGACGGAAACCCGACACCGCGTCCCGGTCTGGGCCGAGTGGATCGCGCACGCCATCCCCCTCGTCGTCCTCCCCGTCTGCATCTGGCGGCTGCCCATCGGCTTCGGGTACGGGATGGGCGGGGAGGGTCTCGACCCCGCGTGGTTCAACATCCCCTACGTCCTCGGGCTCAGCATCCTCAGCGAGCTCTTCGCGCACCTCTCCTTCGGACTCGTACGGGGATGGGGCGAGGTCGTGCCCTCGTGGGTGCCGCGGCTCGGTGGGCGCCGCGTGCCGGTCGCCGCCGCCGTCGTGCCCGCGACGATCGGTGGGCTCGCACTCACCGCCATCGGCGTCGAGTGGCTGGTCACGGCCATCGGAGAGGGGCCCGGCGCCTGGCCCTACGCCGAAGGCTGGGACGTGCTCGCGATGACCGTCAGCGGCCTGATGACCCTGTGGGGCCCGCTGCTCCTCGTCCTCACCTACGCGTACTACCGCCGCCGTCGCGCGTGACCGGACGAACGGAAGGGGCGCCCCGGCCAGGCCGGGGCGCCCCTTCGTCGTACAGCGAGCGCTGTTGAGCAGCCGCCCGCAGCCGCCCTTAGACGAACGAGTTGATCTCGATCGTCTCCGTGCGGCCCGGTCCCACGCCGATCGCGGAGATCGGGGCGCCGGACATCTCCTCCAGGGCCTTCACGTAACCCTGCGCGTTCTTCGGCAGGTCGGAGAAGGTCTGGGCCTTGGTGATGTCCTCGGACCAGCCGGGGAGGTACTCGTAGACGGGCTTCGCGTGGTGGAAGTCCGTCTGGTTGTACGGGAGTTCCTCGACGCGCTTGCCGTCGATCTCGTACGCGACGCAGACCGGGATCTGCTCCCAGCCCGTCAGGACGTCCAGCTTCGTGAGGAAGAAGTCCGTCAGGCCGTTCACACGGGTCGCGTAACGCGCGATCGGCGCGTCGAACCAGCCGCAGCGGCGGTCACGGCCGGTGGTGACACCGCGCTCGCCACCGATGCGGCGCAGGTCCTCGCCGTCCTGGTCGAAGAGCTCCGTCGGGAACGGGCCCGCGCCGACACGCGTGGTGTAGGCCTTCAGGATGCCGATGACGCGGCTGATCTTCGTCGGGCCGACGCCCGTACCCGTGCAGGCGCCGCCCGCGGTCGGGTTCGAGGAGGTGACGAAGGGGTACGTGCCGTGGTCCACGTCCAGGAGCGTGCCCTGACCGCCCTCGAAGAGGACGACCTTGTCCTCGTCGAGCGCGTTGTTGAGGATCAGGGTGGTGTCGGCGACGTACTGCTTGATGTTCTCGCCGTGCTCAAGGAGCTGCTCGACGATCTGGCCGACCTCGATGGCGCGGCGGTTGTACAGCTTGGTGAGGAGCTGGTTCTTGATCTCGAGAGCCGCCTCGACCTTCTGCTCCAGGATCGACTGGTCGTAGAGGTCCTGGACGCGGATGCCGGTGCGGTTGATCTTGTCGGCGTACGTCGGGCCGATGCCACGGCCGGTCGTGCCGATCTTGCGCTTGCCGAGGAAGCGCTCCGTCACCTTGTCGACGGTCACGTTGTACGGCGTGATGATGTGCGCGTTACCGCTGATCAGCAGCTTCGACGTGTCGACGCCGCGCTCGTTCAGACCGCTCAGCTCGGAGAGCAGGACCGACGGGTCGACGACGACTCCATTGCCGATGACAGGCACGCAGTCCGGGGAGAGAATCCCGGAAGGGAGGAGATGCAGCGCGTACTTCTGGTCGCCTACGACGACCGTGTGGCCGGCGTTGTTGCCGCCCTGGTATCGCACTACATAGTCCACGGAGCCACCGAGCAGGTCGGTGGCCTTTCCCTTGCCTTCGTCACCCCACTGAGCACCGAGCAGCACAAGTGCGGGCACAGGCGTACACCCCTTCCGGGCGGGGCATGTCCAAGGTCAGGGGCCGTAGCCGCCATATGGGTGTGCCTTGGATGCTGCCCCGGAATAGACGAAGCCCCTGGCGCAATAGCGCAAGGGGCTCTTGCACAAAGATGCTACCCGAGGACTCAGAAAAGGGGCGCACGTTGTCGGCTCGCGACCAGCTGCTCGTCGTCATCGACCCGGTCGCCCGGCGCACGGACGGTGAGTCGGTACGGATCGCGAAGGATGTGCTCGGCGCGGGTGCGGCCATCCGGATCTGCCTGCCGGAAGGGCCCGAGGACTTCGCGAAAGCCCTGGCCAGGAGGGGTGCGCGACGTCCTGTAGTGATCGGTGACGACCGGGCGCTGCTGCGTGCCGTCACGGCGTTGCACCGCGAGCGCGAGCTCGATTCGTGCGCGGTTTCGGTCGTTCCCGTCGGGGCCGCCCAAGCACTTTCCCGGGCCCTCGGAGTGCCGCTCGGCGCCGTCGCGGCGGCCCGTGCGGTGCTCGAAGGGGCCGAGCGGCGGCTTGATCTGCTCGTGGACGACAGCGACGGTGTGGTGCTCGGGACGCTGCGGATCCCGCCCGTGGTCTCGGCGGCCGCCGGGGGCACGGCGGTGGACGGCCGCCCCTGGCTGCGCACGTGCCAGTCCTTCGTACGCACCCTTGCGCGCCCCGCACGCGTGGCGTCGGCGCCGGGCCCCGCGCCCGCGCGGCTGCGGGTGGAGGCGGACGGGGTGCTCGTGGTGGACCTGGACCAGCCGGTGGAGGGCGTGTCGGTGCGTCCGGGGGCCGACGGTCTCGCGGAGGTCGAGGTGCGGCCGACATCGGTGGGCGCGGCGGCCGAGGCGCTGCGGGCGCGGGCGCGGACGATCACCGTGTCCGGGGCGGATTTCCGCTACCGGGCGGATGCGGTGGTCGGGGGGCCTGTGCGGACGCGGACGTGGTCGGTGCGGGCCAGTGCCTGGGGCTTGATGCTGCCCAGGTGACCGCCGCGGTCTCGGCACCCGGGATCAGGCCCACTGTCCTTCGGGTGCGGCGCCGTTTCCTCTGGCCCGCCGCTTCGCGGCGGATCTTTCCCGCCCACCCACCCGATTGCCCCGGGGTGATCGGGTGGGCGGGCGGGGGATGTCGGCGGGTGGGGGATGGCGGCGGGACAGGTCATTTGCCGAACAACGTCTCCCGATGCACCCGCCACCGCTCCAGCATCTCCACGATCTCCTTCTCGACGAACTCGAAGAAGGCGAGCGTCTCCGCCATGCGGCGGCCCGCCGGGGTGTCGGCGCCGAGGCTCGTGACACCGTCGCGCAGGGCCGACTCCCAGCGCTTGAGGACCCCGTCACGGTTGGCCAGCGCCTCGTACCACTGGTCGCTGTGCACCCGGAAGATGTCCCGCCGGGAGCCCGGCTCGCGCTCCCGGGCCACCATGTGCTGCTGCGTGAGATAGCGGACCGCGCCCGAGACCGCCGCGGGGCTCACCTGGAGCCGCTCCCCCAGCTCCGCCGATGTCAGCGCGCCCGAGTCCGAGGCGAGGAGCGCCGCGAAGATCCTCGCGGGCATCCTCGGCATGCCCGCCTCGACCAGCTGCGCGGCGAACTGCTCGACGAAACGGCCGACGACCTCGCCGTCGCGCGGCAGCGGTGCGGACTCCTTGGGCATGCGCTGATCATCTCCCCTGTGCTGTCGTGGCCTTTCGAGTTTATACGCTTCCTTAACTTCACAAATTTCTGAAGAAAGCGTAAGTTCCGAAGCATGACGAAGGCAATCACCGTCTCCGGACTGCACAAGTCGTTCGGACGGACGCACGCGCTGGACGGTCTCGACCTCGACGTCGAGACCGGCGAGGTCCACGGCTTCCTCGGCCCCAACGGCGCCGGGAAGTCCACGACCATCCGGGTCCTCCTCGGCCTGCTCCGCGCCGACTCCGGCGCCGCCCAGCTCCTCGGCAAGGACCCGTGGAGCGACGCGGTGGAACTGCACCGGCGCGTGGCGTACGTACCGGGTGACGTCACCCTGTGGCGCAACCTCTCCGGCGGCGAGGTCATCGATCTGTACGGGAAGCTGCGCGGCGGCCTCGACCGGGCCCGCAGGGCCGACCTCATCGAGCGGTACGAACTCGACCCGACCAAGAAGGGCCGCACGTACTCCAAGGGCAACCGGCAGAAGGTCGCCCTCGTCGCCGCCTTCGCGTCGGACGTCGACGTACTGATCCTCGACGAACCCACCTCCGGCCTCGATCCGCTCATGGAGGAGGTCTTCCAGGCGTGCGTCGAGGAGGAGCGCAACCGGGGCCGCACCATCCTGCTCTCCTCGCACATCCTCAGCGAGGTGGAGACGCTCTGCGACCGCGTCAGCATCATCAGGAAGGGGCAGACCGTCGAGACCGGATCGCTCGCCGACCTGCGCCATCTGACGCGGACCAGCGTCACCGCCGAGCTCGCGGGGCCGCCCAACGGGCTCGCGCGGCTGCCCGGGGTGCACGACGTCGACGTATCCGGGCAGGGGGACGCAGCCGGGCATCGCGTCAAGCTCCAGGTCGAGTCCGACAAGCTGGACGCGGTGCTGCGTACGCTGGCCGACTCCGGGATCCGCTCGCTGACCTCGACGCCGCCCACGCTGGAGGAGCTCTTCCTGCGGCACTACCAGGAGGATGTGCGGGAGGTAGCGCGATGACCACCGCCACCGGAGAACTGGGGTCCACCCCCCGCACCCCCCGCACCTCCCGGCAACTCGCCGGAACCGGCGCCCTGTTGAGGCTCGCCCTGCGACGCGACCGCGTCATGATGCCGGTCTGGGTCATCGTCATCTCCGGCCTGGTCCTCTCCATGCCGGGCGCCCTGGAGCAGACGTACGGAACGGCCGCCGAGCGGGCCGACGCCATGCGGTCGATGAACGCCAACTCCTCGATGCGGGCGCTGTATTCGCCGGTGTTCGGGGACTCCATCGGCGCGCTCTCCGCCTGGCGCATCGGCGTCTACGCCGCGATCCTCGCCGCCGTGATGAGCCTGATCGTCGTCGTACGGCACACGCGCGAGGAGGAGGAGACGGGCCGCCAGGAGATGCTCTCCGCCGCGATGGTGGGGCGGCGTGCGCCGCTGACCGCCGCGCTGCTTGCCGCGTTCGTCGCGAACGCTGCCGTGGGGCTGCTCATCACCGGCGGGATGGCCGGGCAGGGCGCGGCCGGTGCTCTCGCGCTCGGGCTCGGCGTCGCGGGCACCGGCATGCTCTTCGCCACCATGACGGCGATCGTCGCCCAGCTCACGGAGAGCGCGCGGCTCGCCAAGGGGCTGACCTCCGGGGTGCTCGGCGCCGCGTACGTGCTCAAGGCCGCCGGTGACGCGGGGGCCGAGGACGGCTCGTCCGTGCTGACCTGGCTCTCACCGCTCGGCTGGGCGGAGAACCTCCGCGCCTACGCCGGCGAGCGGTGGTGGGTGCTGCTCCTGATCGCCGCCGCGATCGTCGTGCAGGGGGCTGTCGCGTACGACCTGGCGGGGCGGCGGGGCGTGGGGATGAGCTTCGTGCCGACCCGGCCGGGGCCCGCGAAGGGCGGGATCGCGACGGCGGGCGGGCTCGCGTGGCGGTTGCAGCGGGGGAGCGTGCTGGGCTGGACGCTCGGCTTCCTGGCGTCCGGTGTGGTCTTCGGCGGGATGGTGGAGGGGGCGGCGGACATCGTCGGCGACAACGCCGACACCCGGGAGATCATCGAGCGGATGGGAGGCCAGTCCGGCCTCACGGACGCCTTCCTCGCCACGATGGTCGGCCTGCTCGGGATGGTCGCCTCGCTGTACGTCGTCGCTTCGGTGCTGCGGCTGCACGGCGAGGAGACGTCGCAGCGGGCGGAACCGGTCCTCGCGAACGCGGTGGGGCGGCTGCGGTGGGCCGGGGGCCACCTGGTCATCGCCTTCGGCGGCTCGGTACTGCTGATGCTGGTGGGCGGCCTCGGTCTCTACGTCGGTCACGGGGAGGACCTCGGGCCGATCCTCGGGGCATGCCTGGTGCAGGTGGCCGCGATCTGGGCGCTGGGCGGGGTGGCGGTGCTGTTGGTGGGGGCCTTCCCTCGGGCGGCGGTGGCTGCGTGGGGTGTGGCCGGGGTCTGCCTGGCGATCGGCTGGATCGGCCCTGCGGTGTCGCTACCGCAGGTGGCGCTCGAGCTATCCCCCTTCGGCCACCTCCCGAAGCTGCCGGGCTCCGAGATGACGTGGGGCCCGGTGATGACACTTCTCACGATCGCGGCAACGCTGGTGGCCGGGGGCCTGACGGGGCTGCGCCGCAGGGACCTGATTACGTGACCCCCGCTGGTGGCCGGGGGCCTGCCAAGGCTGCGCCACAGCTGCGGCAGGACCCCGGCCCGTAGTACCTGCGACGGATCCCCCAGAACCCCTCCCTGGCGGGACGACCCCGGCGGAGGCTCCCCGTACCTTCGTAAGCGTGACTGACGCGACCAAGAACGCCCCCAGCAGCAACCGCAGCCCGGAGTTCCGCCTGGCCGTGGGTGCGCTCGGAGGGCTTCGGCAGGACCTCTTCCGGGACGCCTTCGCCTACCGCCCGCTGCAAGCGATGCGTACGGAAGGACCGCTGACCCGGCGCCTCCCCGCCCGCATACGCCAGTACGCCGGCTGGGCCCCGCACGCGGCGGTCGTGGCGGCCGCCTTCTTCACCTTCGTCCTCGCCAACGCGGTGAGCTCCGGTGGCCTCGACTACGTGCTCACCGGCCTCATCCCGGCCGCCGCCGTCGTGATGACCCTGCTCAGGCCCGTCGGCGCCTGGTGGGTCCTGATCGCGAGCACGCCCTTCTCCGGCGCCGTCGCCGGCAACTGGAACGGCTATCCGTGGACCGCCAGCGTCTTCTTCGCGCACATCACCGTGATGACGGTCATCACCCTGCGCACCCGCCCCCGCACCGCCGCGTGGATGTGGGTCGGCACGGCGCTCTACGGCATCGCCGCCGAGGTCTTCCTCAGCCCGGGGTACACCACGAATCTCCCGGAGATGCTCTTCTTCTCCGCGCTCTCCCTCCTCGCCGCCTCCCTCGTGCACATCCGCCGCGAGGCCCAGCGCGAGGTCAGCGTCCAGCGGACGGTCACCGCGATGGAGCGCGACAGGCGCACGCTCCTGGAGGAGCGGACGACGATCGCGCGCGAGCTGCACGACGTGGTCGCGCACCACATGTCGGTGGTCGCCATCCAGGCGGAGGCCGCGCCCTACCGCGTCGAGAACCCGCCGCCCGAGCTGGAGCAGGCGTTCGTCACGATCCGCGAGAACGCCGTGGCCGCGCTGACGGAGCTGCGCCGCGTCCTCGGTGTCGTACGCGCGGAGGACTACGAGGCGCCGGACGCCCCGCAGCCCACGCTCGGCGACCTCGACCGGCTCATCGCGAACGTCCGTGAGACCGGCCTCGACGTCGAGAAGGTGGTCACCGGAGCCGTCCGCGAACTCCCGCAGGGCGTCGAGCTCTCCGCGTACCGCATCGTCCAGGAGGCGCTGAGCAACACCCTGCGCCACGCACCCGGCGCCACGGCCCGCGTCGAGGTCGGTTATGTGCTGGGAGGCCTTGGGCTGCGCATCGTCAACGGGCCCGCGACCGGCCTGGTCAAGCCCTCGCCCGGAGCGGGCCACGGCATCACCGGCATGCGCGAGCGTGTCACGATGCTGGACGGCGAGATGACGACCGAGGAGACCGCCGACGGCGGGTACGAAGTCACCGTGTTCCTGCCGGTCGCATCCGCATCGGAACCCGCCGGAGGCCAGGAATGACGATCCGCGTACTGATCGCCGACGACCAGATGATGGTCCGCGAGGGCTTCTCCGTCCTGCTCAACGCGATGCCGGACTTCGAGGTCGTGGGCGAGGCCGTCAACGGCCGCGAGGCGGTCGACCGCGTCCGCGAGCTCACCCCGGACGTCGTCCTGATGGACATCCGTATGCCCGTCCTGAACGGCATCGAGGCGACCCGCGAGATCGTCGCGGCGGACGTGACGTCGAAGGTCCTCGTCCTCACCACCTTCGACCTCGACGAATACGTCTACCAGGCGCTGCGGGCCGGCGCGTCCGGCTTCCTCCTGAAGGACGCCTCCGCGCGCCAACTCGCCGACGGAGTGAGGGTGGTGGCTGCCGGTGAAGCCCTCCTCGCGCCCTCCGTCACGCGCCGCCTCATCACCGAGTTCTCCAAGCTCGGCGAGACACCGCGCCTCTCGGCGACGGTTCAGGCGCAGCAGTACGGCGAGCTCACCGAGCGCGAGACAGAGGTGCTCGTCCTCATCGCCCAGGGCCTGTCCAACGGAGAGATCGCCTCGCGCCTCGTCGTCGCCGAGTCGACCATCAAGACCCACGTGAGCCGCATCCTGGTGAAACTGGGCCTGCGGGACCGCACGCAGGCGGCGGTCTTCGCGTACGAGGCCCGGCTGGTCACGCCGGGCTGACCTCTTCCGGGGCGGGCATCCATGCGACTAGCGTCCCTCCATGGATGCACCCGACGCCCCCTTCGCCGCCTTCGCCCCCTGGTCAGCGGAGTTCATCGCCGACCCCTATCCCGCCTACGCACAGCTGCGGGACGCCGGACGGGTCCACTACTTCGAAGCCACCGATCAGTGGCTCGTCCCCCACCACGCGGACGTCTCCGCGCTGTTGCGGGACCGGCGGCTCGGGCGGACCTATCTGCACCGGTTCACGCACGAGGAGTTCGGGCGGCAGGCCCCGCCGCCCGAGCACGAGCCGTTCCACGTCCTGAACGACAACGGCATGCTCGACCTTGAGGCACCCACGCACACCCGCATCCGGCGCCTGGTGTCGAAGGCGTTCACGCCGCGGACCGTCGAGCAACTACGGCCGTACGTCGAGGAGTTGGCGGACCAGCTCGTACGGGAGCTCGTGGCTGACGGGGGCGGTGACCTCGCCGCCCGCGTCGCCGAGCCGCTGCCGGTGGCCGTCATCGCGCAGATGCTGGGCATCCCGGAGGCCGACCGGGCCCAGCTGCGGCCCTGGTCGGCCGACATCTGCGGAATGTACGAGCTGAGCCCCTCCGAGGGGACCGCGGGACGCGCGGTGCGGGCCTCGCTCGAATTCTCCGCGTACCTGCGCGAACTCATCGCCGTGCGCCGCGAGAAGCCGGGCGACGATCTGATCTCGGGGCTCATCGCCGCGTACGAGGAAGGGGAGTCCCTCAGCGAGCAGGAGATGATCTCCACCTGCGTGCTGCTGCTCAACGCGGGGCACGAGGCGACGGTCAACGCCACCGTCAACGGCTGGTACGCGCTCTTCCGCAACCCCTCACAACTGGCCGCCCTGCGCGCGGATCCGGGGCGCCTCATCCCCACCGCCGTCGAGGAGTTGATGCGGTACGACACCCCGCTCCAGCTCTTCGAGCGGTGGGTCCTCGACGACATCGAGGTCGACGGCACCGTGATCCCGCGTGGCAGCGAGGTCGCCCTCCTCTTCGGTTCGGCGAACCACGACCCCGCGGTGTTCACCGCCCCCGCCGAACTGGACCTGGCCCGCGCCGAGAACCCGCACATCTCCTTCAGCGCGGGCATCCACTACTGCATCGGCGCTCCCCTGGCCCGCATCGAACTGGCCGCCTCACTGGGGGCGTTGCTCCGCCGGGCGCCCGCTCTCACGCTCGCCGCCGAGCCCGAACGGAAGCCGAACTTCGTGATCCGGGGGCTACGGGAGCTCGTCGTCGACGTGTGAGCCCGCGCCCCTCAGAACGCCAGCTGCGCGATCTCCTCCGCCACCACCGCGCAGGCGTCCGCCGCCGGGTCGATCAGCGGGAAGTGCCCGACCTCTTCGAGAAGGGTCACGCCGACCACTTCGCCCGCCTTCGCCGCCGCGTCGGCGTACGCCTCGGCCACCGCCTGCGGCACGACGATGTCGGTACGCCCCTGGACGACGGTCGTGGCGATGCCGGTCGGCAGCAGGGCCGCCGGGTCCGCGTGCGGGAGCCGCTCCTCGAACTTCGCGTCACCGCCGAGGAGTTGCAGGGGCGCGTCCGAGCAGACGCCGAGCTCCTGCGCCACACGGAAGTCGGCGATGGGCGCGAGGGCGACGACACCCCGGAAGGGGGCGGGCCGATCGGTGCGCCAGGGTGAGCCGGTGGGCAGCACATGCCGGGCGGCGGCCCAGAGGGCGAGGTGACCGCCGGCCGAGTGGCCGGTCACGACGGTGCGGCGGAGGTCGGCCGCCGGCAGGTGCCGCGCCGCGAGCGCGGGCAGCGCGTCGAAGGCAGCGGCCACGTCGTCGAAGGTCTCGGGCCAGCGGCCCGCGACGGGCCCCTCCCCCTGGGCGGGGATGGAACCGCCGCGCCGGTACTCGACGTTGGCCACCGCGAAGCCCCGTCTGGCCAGGAAGCCCGCGAAGGGCGAGAGGTGCTGCCGGTCGTACGGGGCGCGCCAGGCGCCGCCGTGCAGGGCGACGACGAGGGGGGCGGGGGTGTCCGTGGCGGTCCGGGGCTCGTAGAAGTCGACCACCTGGTCGGGGTGCTCGCCGTACGCGGCGGTGGCGTCGGGCGTCACCGCGGGATGCGACAAGGCGGCCTCGGCCTCGGCGGCATCGCGGGCCACGGCGGCGGCGTCGTCCGGCATGGCGTCGTCCGGCATTGCGACAACCTCTCTGCGGGGAGTGGAGCTGCTGCGGGTGGGTGCTCGTTTGATCTTCCCCTACCCCGCCCCTGCCCGAGAACGGCTCCGCCGCCAAACGCCGGACGGGCTGAACCCGAGCCCGTCCGGCGTCCGAGAGGCGGGGCGGGGTTACTCACCCAGCGTCCGCGCCAGCACCCCCGCCGCCCGCTCCACATCGGCGAAGCCGACGTACAACGGCGTGAAACCGAACCGCAGCACGTCCGGCGCCCGGAAGTCGCCGACCACACCCTGCTCGACGAGGCGCCGCATCACGTCACCCGCATCCTCACACCGCAGGGCGACCTGGCTGCCGCGCTCCTCGTGGGCGGCCGGGGTGAGCACCTCGACCCGCCCCTCGGGGACGTAGGCCGCCACGCACTCGACGAAGAAGTCCGTCAGCGCGAGGGACTTGGCCCGTACGGCCTCGATGGACACCCCGTCCCAGACGTCGAGCGCCGCGTCGAGCGCCAGCATCGACAGGATGTCGGGCGTACCGACCCGCCCCCGCAGGGCACCCTGTGCCGCCTCGAACTCCGGCCGCATCCCGAAGGGCTCCGCGTGCGAGTTCCAGCCGGGCAGCGGAGAGTCGAAGCGGGGCTGCAGGTCCGCCCGTACGTAGATGTAGGCAGGTGAACCCGGCCCCCCGTTCAGGTACTTGTAGGTGCACCCGACCGCGAGGTCCACGCCGTGCGCGTCGAGCCCGACGGGCAGTGCGCCCGCGGTGTGGCACAGGTCCCAGACCACCAGCGCGCCCGCGTCGTGCACGGCCGCCGTCAGGCCGGGCAGGTCGTGCAGGCGTCCGGTGCGGTAGTCGGCGTGGTTGAGCAGGACCACGGCCGTGCGTGGGCCGAGGACGTCGCGCACCTCGCCCGGGGCGACCGGCACCAGAGTGCAGTCCGTCATCCGCGCCACGGACTGGGCGATGTACCCGTCCGTGGGGAAGGTCGTCGCGTCAACGACGATCTCGTCCCGCCCCTCGCCCGAGTCACGGGCCATGCGTACGGCGGCGACCAGGGCCTTGAAGACGTTCACGCTCGTGGAGTCGCCGACCACTATCTGGCCGGGGGCGGCCCCCACGAGGGGGGCTATGCGGTCGCCGATGCGCTCGGGGGCGGTCCACCAGCCGCTTTCCTCCCAGGAGCGGATGCGGAGCTGTCCCCACTGGCGGGTGATGACGTCTGCCACGCGGGCCTGGACGACCGCGGGCAGCGCGCCCAGCGAATTTCCGTCCAGGTAGACGGAGTCGTCCAGTACGAACTCGCCTCTCTTGCCCCGGAGTTCGTCCTCTGCGTCCCTCTTTGCCGCTTGCGCCTGTAGGTCCTGCTCGCCGCCGTCGTCGGTTTTGCCCACCCGTCCCGCCTTGCGGGACGCCTGCCCAAAACCAGTACCAGCCTCAGACATGGCTCCTCGCAGTCCACAGCTCGGGGAACACGTTCTTCGTCGCGCGCTTCTCCAGCCAGGCCACGCCGGCCGAGCCGCCCGTGCCCGTCTTGGAGCCCATCGCGCGCCGGGTCGCCACCAGGTGGTCGTTGCGCCAGCGCCACACCAGCTCGGCGACGTCCGTCAACACCTCGCCGAGGCGGGCCAGTTCATCGCTCTCGTCACCGGCGTAGAGGTCGGTCCACACCTTCTCGACCTCGGGCGACGGCTCGTACCTCTGCGTCAGGTCGCGCTGGAGCACGGCGGCCGGGACGGCGTGGCCGCGGCGGGCGAGCAGGGCGAGGACCTCGTCGTACAGGCTCGGCTCCTGGAGCGCCTTCTCCAGCTCCGCGTGGACGCGCGGCGCGCCCCGGTGCGGCACCAGCATGGACGCGGACTTGTCGCCGAGCAGGAACTCCATGCGGCGGTACATCGCGGACTGGAATCCGGATCCCTCGCCGAGCGCGCCGCGGTAGGAGTTGAACTGCGCGGGGGTCAGCTGGGCGAGCGGGCGCCATGAGGCGTTCAGCGCCTCCAGCTCGCGGAGGCTGCGCTTGAGGGCGGCCACGGCGGTCGGGATGTCGTCGCGGCGCAGGGCGTGCGACGCGGTCTCCCACTCGTGCACGATGACCGTGAACCACAGCTCCATCACCTGGGTGGTGACCAGGAAGACCATCTCTCCGGGGTCGTCGGAGCGCAGGTGCTGGAGGTGCGTGAGGACGTCAGCCTGGACGTAGTCCTCGTAAGGGGTGGTTCCTGCGAAGTCGAGGTTCGGGGTGTCCGCCTCTTGGGACATCGCGATCTCCTTGATACGTACTCCGGGTAGCGGTCCGCCCCTGCCGTTACCGACACGGGGGCCCCGGTCCCCACCGGCATCCTCCGCAACATCCCACGAAACGGCAAGACCTGCCTGGTCACAGCGGCGTCCAGGCAGGTCAGGCACGTATGCGGGGGCTAGCCCAGGGTCTGGGCAGCCGTCTCGGAGGAGTCCCGCAGGAAGCCGGCGCAGCGCTCGTACTCCTCCTGCTCACCGATCGACTGCGCGGCGCGCGCGAGGCCGTGCAGGGCCCGCAGGAAGCCGCGGTTCGGCTCGTGCTCCCACGGCACGGGGCCGTGGCCCTTCCAGCCGCTGCGGCGCAGCGAGTCGAGGCCGCGGTGGTAGCCGGTACGGGCGTACGCGTACGACTCGACGACGCTGCCCCGCTCGAACGCCTCGTCGGCGAGCTGCGCCCAGGCGAGCGAGGAGGTCGGGTACTTCGCGGCGACGTCGGCGGGCGCCGCGCCGTTCGCGAGGAGCTCGCGCGGCTCCGGGTCGTCGGGCAGGTGGGTCGGGGGCGGTCCCCCGAGCAGATCCTTGTGAATGGCCATGGGTTCCAGTCTGCTCCATACGCGTACGGGCCCGGCACCCAGGGAAGGGTGCCGGGCCCGCAGGGACGCCGTGGTGACTACTTCAGCTTCGTGCCCGAGGAGCGCAGGTTCGCGCAGGCCTCGGTGACGCGCTTGGCCATGCCGGCCTCGGCGGCCTTGCCCCAGGTGCGGGGGTCGTACGTCTTCTTCGAGCCGACCTCGCCGTCGACCTTCAGGACGCCGTCGTAGTTCTTGAACATGTGGTCCGCGACGGGACGCGTGAAGGCGTACTGCGTGTCCGTGTCGAGGTTCATCTTCACGACGCCGTTCTCCAGGGCGGTCGCGATCTCCTCGGCGGTCGAGCCGGAGCCGCCGTGGAAGACGAAGTCGAACGGCTGCGAGCCCGCGGCCTTGCCGTGCTTGGCGGCGACGCCCTCCTGGAGGTCCTTGAGGAGCTCCGGGCGCAGGACGACGTTGCCCGGCTTGTAGACGCCGTGGACGTTGCCGAAGGACGCGGCGAGCAGGTAGCGGCCCTTCTCGCCGAGACCGAGCGCCTCAGCCGTACGCAGCGCGTCGTCGACGGTCGTGTACAGCTCGTCGTTGATCTCGTGCGTGACGCCGTCTTCCTCACCGCCGGTCGGGGTGATCTCCACCTCAAGGATGATCTTCGCGGCGGCGGCCTTCGCGAGCAGCTCCTGGCCGATGGCCAGGTTGTCGGCGAGGGTCTCGGCGGAGCCGTCCCACATGTGCGACTGGAAGAGCGGGTTACGACCGGCCTTGACGCGCTCGGCGGAGACGTCGAGCAGCGGACGGACGTAGGTGTCCAGCTTGTCCTTGGGGCAGTGGTCGGTGTGCAGCGCGACGGTGATGTCGTACTTCGCGGCGACGATGTGCGCGAACTCGGCGAGGGCCACGGCGCCCGTCACCATGTCCTTGTTGTGCTGGCCGCCCAGGAACTCCGCACCACCGGTGGAGATCTGGATGATGCCGTCGCTCTCGGCCTCCGCGAAACCGCGCAGTGCGGCGTGCAGCGTCTGCGAGGAGGTCACGTTGATGGCCGGGTAGGCGAACTTGCCTGCCTTCGCCCGGTCCAGCATCTCGGCGTAGACCTCGGGGGTTGCGATGGGCATGTGTCCGCTCCTTGTGATGTGCGGGTGTGTGCTTGGCCCTGACCTAAGGGGGCGACGTCATCGTCGCCCCCATCTTTCCAGATCTGCCGGGCGGCTCAGGCCGCCCGGCACATACCGGATCCGGTCCGGCCCCCGGGGATGTCCTAGTCCAGGCCGAGGTCGTCCTTGGAGTACGCGAAGAGGTACGGCACCCCGGCGCCCTCGGTGATCTTCTCGCCCGCCCCGGTGGCGCGGTCCACGATGGTCGCGACGCCGACGACCTCGGCACCGGCCTCGCGTACGGCCTCGACGGCGGTGAGCGGGGAGCCACCGGTGGTGGATGTGTCCTCGACGACGAGTACGCGGCGCCCCTTGATGTCCGGGCCCTCGACGCGGCGCTGCATGCCGTGCGCCTTGGCGGCCTTGCGCACGACGAAGGCGTCGAGCTGCTTGCCGCGCGCCGCGGAGGCGTGCAGCATCGCGCCGGCGACGGGGTCGGCGCCCATGGTGAGGCCGCCCACGGCGTCGAAGTCGAGGTCGGCGGTGAGGTCGAGAAGGACCTGGCCGACCAGGGGGGCGGCCTCGCCGTCGAGGGTGATGCGGCGCAGGTCGATGTAGTAATCGGCTTCGAGACCCGAGGAGAGGGTCACCTTGCCGTGCACCACGGCCTTGTCCTTGATCTGCTGCAGCAGGGCGCCACGTACGTCGTCAGTCATGCCTGTCAGCTTAAAGCCGCGTCAAGGAGCTCAGAGACGCGTCCAGGTCCAGGTCGTCGACGTCTCCAGGGGGTCGATGGGGGTGACCAGGCGGGGCAGGGTGTTGAGCCCGTTCGGCGGCCCGGTCTGCGGCTCCACGCAGACGGCGGCTTCCTGCTCGTCGTACACGACGACCCACTGCTCACGGCTCTTCACTGTGAGCTCGATCCGCTCCGGCCAGGTGAGGGTGACGTCGACGCCGTCGGGCATGCCGAAGCAGTCGTCCCAGGGGCCGGGGGTGGGGGCGATGCGGTGGCCGGTGGGGAGGTGGTCGTCGCCGCGCTCCTCCTGCCAGGAGGGGCTGAAGCTCACCTGCACGTCCTCGTCCCCGAGGCTGCGGTTGAACCACGGGTGCCAGCCCGCCTGGGCGGGGAAGGAGTCGCCGTACGTCTCGATGCCGAGGGTGAGGGTGAGGGAGTCCTCGGTGAGCTCGACGATCTGCGTGACGCGGCCTTCGTAGGGCCAGGGATCGGTGAGGTCGTACGTGAACGCGGCCTCGCTCTTGCCCGCGCGGGCGGTGCGCCATGCGGCGTCCCTCGCGAAGCCGTGGATGGCGTGGGGCGGGGAGTTCAGGGGCATCTGGTGGACCGTGCCGCCGTTGCGGAACCTGCCCTCGCGGATACGTCCTGCCCAGGGGGCCATGGGGAAGCAGCCGTAGCGGGCGCCTTGCCTCAGCAGTTCGACCCCGCCGACCTTGAGGCTCCCGACCCGGCAGCCGTTCCCCGCCTGCACGGTAACTTCCGCGTCGCCCGCGGTCAGTGTCACGTCTTCTTCGCTACTCACGGGGTCGACACTACGGGCCCAGATCTTTCCCCAACCCCGCCCCTTCCCGAAAACCGTGCCTGCGCCCCGGACCTACCTGGGGCTCCGCCCCAGACCCCGCTCCTCAAACGCCGGAGGGGCTGAAACTCTCAGCCCGTCCGGCGTTTGAGGACGATCTCGGCGGAGCCGGCGATGACGGCACGCAAGGCCCCCGCGCCAGAGCGGGTTTTCGGGAAGGGGCGGGGTCGGGGACGCCGGAGGGGCTGAAACTCTCAGCCCGTCCGGCGTTTGAGGACGCTCTCGGCGGAGCCGGTGATGACGGCAACCAAGGCTCCCGCGCCAGAGCGGGTTTTCGGGAAGGGGCGGGGTCGGGGAGGATTCAGCGCCTGCGCCGAAGCGCCCGCCCCACCACGATCGCCGAGGCCAGCACCACCGCGGCCGCAGGCGCGGCCCACCGCAGCGTGGCGGAGGTGGACAGGGACTCCGCCGCGGGCGCGGGGGCGTACCGCCCCCGGGGCGGCGCGTGGTCGACCTCCTCCGCGCTCCGGCCGATCATCGTCCGCCGGGCATGGGCGGCCTCAGCAGGCGGCACCACGACCTCATCCACGTCGTCGTCCTCCTCGAACGACGACGGCGGCACCTCCGTCTCGAAGACGGTGGCCGCCTCGACGGGCTCGACCACGACCGGTTCGACCGGTTCAGGCGCCGCACGCTCAGGCTCAGGCTCAGGCTCGGCCCCCCGCCTCAACCCCTCCGCGAACCGCTCAAGGAGCCTCCGCACCGCCCCCTCCACAGCCTGTGGAGAACTTTCGGCGACGCGCCCCTCCCCCGCACCCGTACCGGAGAAGATCACCCGGGTCCCGGCATCGCCGGCAACGCCGTCCTCGGCAGACGCAGGATCAAGCCGCACCGTCAGCGAGAGCTTCACGGAGCCGCCGCCCCGCACCTCCACGCCCTCGCCCTCGATCGCGAACGACCCGTCGCCGCGTGGGGCGACCCGCGCCGCGCCGCGATACGTGATGGTGTGACCGCCGACCCGCACCTTGAGACGGCCGGAGAGCGGCGACGCGGACTCGTCGGCGTCGCGCTGAAGTCCGGGCACCGCCCCGGCGACCTGCTCGGGGTCGCTCAGCACCTGCTGAAGACGGTCGGCGGGAACCGGAACGAACACCTCATGCTCCATGGCAGTCGAGCCTACCCACGTGGCCGACACCATGTACGTCAGTTCGTCAGTTCGCGTACCGCGGATGCACCAGCGTGGAGGGGGGAAGACCCCGCGGACCCCGCATCCGCGTCCGATCGGCGGACGCCAGGCCCACCGGCAGCAGCGCCGCCGTCCCGGGCGGTTCGAGGACCGGCCGGGACCTGGCCGCCAGGACGAAGCCCCAGTCACGCGGCGCGGACGCGCCGTCCGCCGTCCGGTCGGGGCCCGCCGCGAACCCGGAGAGCCTGCCGCCCACGCGGTACGGCTCGGTAAGGAGCCCCGCCGCCCGCAGCGTCGCCTCCACCGTCCAGAAGACGCGCGGCCTGTCGGCCATCGGCCCCGCGTGCACGGCGAGGCGTCCGCCCTCGGCCAGTGCCAGCGCCGCGAGGCCGTAGAACTCCTGGGAGTAGAACTTGGTGCTCGCGGTGATGCCGGGGTCGGGCAGATCGGAGATCACCACGTCGTACGTACGAGGGGGCGAGCGCAGCCAGTGGAACGCGTCGGCGTGCTCCACCCGCACCCGGGGGTCGCTGTAGACCTGTCCGTTCAGCTCGCTCAGCGCGGGGTCGCTGCGCGCCAACCGCACCACCCCCGGGTCGAGTTCGACGATGTCCACCCGGCGCACCCCCCGATGCCGCAGCACCTCGCGCGCCGCGAGGCCGTCGCCGCCGCCGAGGATCAGCACGCGCGCGTGCCTGCCGTTCATCGCGGGGCCGACGAGCCCCCGGTGGTAGCGCTGCCCGTCACGGCCGCTGACCCGCAGGCGCCCGTCGAGGTAGAGGTCGAGCGAATCGTCCCTGCCGCCGGTGAGGACCACTTCCTGGACGTCGGTCTGCACGGCGACCCGCACGTCCTTGCCGTAGACCGCCCGGCGTGCCGCCGCCTCGAAGTCGCCGACGAGGACGGCGGCCGAGGCGAGCAGGCCGAGGACGGTGACGTTCGCGACGAGCAGGGCCCAGCGGCCGCGCACGCTCAAGTCGTGCCGGAACAGGCCGAACACGAGCGCGCCGCCCGCGAGCGCGTTGACCGCGCCGGTGATCAGCGCCCCCGTCAGCTGGCCGAGCAGGGGGAGCAGGATGAAGGGGAAAGCGAGGCCGCCCACCAGCGCGCCCACGTAGTCCGCGGCGAAGAGGTCCGACAGGGCGCCGCTGGCGTCCTGTCGTCTGATCCGTTGGATGAGCGCCATGAGCAGCGGCACTTCGGCGCCGATGAGCAGGCCGATGGCGAGCGAGAAGGCGACGAGGAGATAGCGCGAGCCGCCCGCCCAGACCTCGCCCCGGTCGCCGGTCCAGGCGAACGCCGCGTACAAGGCCATCGCGCTCAGCCCGCCGACCAGCGCGAGCGCCGCCTCGACCAGGCCGAACCCGACCGCGGCACGGCACCGCAGGTGCTTGGCGAGCAGGGAGCCGATGCCCATGGCGAAGACCATCACCGAGAGGACCACCGACGCCTGCGTGACCGAGTCACCGATCAAGTACGAGGCGAGGGCGACCAGTTCGAGTTCGTACACCAGACCGCAGGCCGCGCAGATGAAGACGCCCACCAGGACGAGGAACCGTCCTGTCCGGGGCGTCACCGGTAAATGTGTTGACGGCTCGATCACCTTGGGAACGCTACGTCACCGAACTCACACATCCAGTCACCCACAAGGGTGCAACTAGGCGTCCGAGGTGTATATGGGGCGCATTGGTCAGAGCGCTCAGAGCACGGCCGGCATTCGCACACCCACCCGGGTGCGGGTCGCCACGAGTTGCCCGTCCTGCGGGTAGGCATGCCAGGTGCGCCACTGCACCGCGCCTTCGTGCCGCTGCGCCAGCATGGCCGTGAACGCGTGCGGACTGCCGGGGAAGACCCCGGCCAGACCATGCGGGTGCTCGGCCACCAGGGCGAGCAACTCTTGTGCGCGGCCCGCGAACTGACCGCGCGAGAGGGTCTCGACGCGCGCCGCGAATTCGTACTCCCACTCGCCGAGGCGCTTGGAGACGCCGAGCGGAAGTGGCGTACTGCTGCCGGGGATGCAGGCGACGGTCTCGGAGCAGGTGCCCTGCTCCTCTTCGAGAAGCACCTGGTGCGATGCGCCGAGGAGCCTCAGCTCCATTCTCGCGTCGACAAGCTCCAGTTCGAGTGTGGCGAGTGCGGGCAGCGGCTCGCGCCCAAGGGTCCAGGCGAGGTCCGCGGCGCACGTGTCGGTATAGACAGTCTTCAGGGTCGTGAGCATGGGTCGGCTCCGCTAACACGCAATGGAGGTGGTGCCGGCGCACCCGGTCGGAGACCGGGAGGTCGGAATGCCGGCTCGTGCCCACGAGAACGTTCTTGATGTCCAAGTCGTCCGTCCGAGGGCGGTGCTGACGGTTAAGAGGGAATCATGAACTGCTGCACTGCCACTGCGCTTTTACCCAACTTCGGAGGGTTTCCACCCCCGCGGGGGCTGCACAGTTCAACTGTTCAATGAGTCAACGACGAAGTGCCCGGCAGGAGTTGCCTCCTGCCGGGCACTTCAACAGATGGACGGACCAGCTGCCCCGTGTCAGCTGCCTCCGCCACCGCCACAACCGCCACCGCCGCCGCACGAAGAGCTGCTGCCGCAGGACGAACCGCCACCACAGGAACCACCTCCGTGGTGGCCCCCGCTGTCACCTCCGCCGACCCACCAACTGCCGCCGGAACCCGTCGCGCCGGCCGCACCGGAGCGCGAGCGGCCGCCGCGTCCACGGCCCCCCTTGGCAGCGAGTGCGACGACGAGTACGACCAGACCGACAAAAACGAAGACCCCAGTCATGATCTCCACGCCCCTTTCCGTTCCCCCGAAGCAGGCCCCCCGTGGGTCCGCGTTCTTTCCTGTTGTTCTTGTGTGAAAGGGGAATGCCCCCGGGGAAGCCGACCCAAAGCAGAGTTGAGGAACTCCAGAGGTTCGGCGCAGGATGGCGGCCATGACCTCCACATCCGGGAGCGGGCGCCCGCTGCTCAACCGCCGCCTCGCCGAGTTCGGTACGACGATTTTCGCCGAGATGTCCGCGCTGGCCGTGAAAACCGGCGCCATCAACCTCGGCCAGGGCTTCCCCGACACGGACGGTCCCGAGGAGATCCGCGAGGCCGCGGTCCGTGCCCTGCGCGACGGCCGCGGCAACCAGTACCCGCCCGGCCCCGGCATCCCCGAGCTCCGCGCGGCCGTCGCCGAGCACCAGCGGCGCCGGTACGGCCTCGCGTACGACCCCGACCGCGAGGTCCTGGTCACGGCGGGCGCGACCGAGGCCATCGCGGCCTCCCTGCTCGCCCTCGTCGAGCCGGGCGACGAGGTGATCGCCCTGGAGCCGTACTACGACTCGTACGCGGCGTCGATCGCCCTCGCAGGCGGCAAGCGGGTCCCCGTGACGCTGCGCCCGGACGCTGCCGAGGGGCGCTTCCGCCTCGATCTGGACGAGCTGCGGGACGCGATCACGCCCCACACACGGCTGCTGCTGCTCAACACACCGCACAACCCCACCGGCACGGTCCTGACCCGCGCGGAGCTCACCGAGATCGCGAAGCTCGCGGTCGAGCGGGATCTCCTCGTGGTCACGGACGAGGTGTACGAGCACCTGGTCTTCGACGACGGCGAGGGCACGGCGCACATCCCCCTCGCCTCCTTCCCCGGCATGCGCGAGCGCACGGTCACGATCGGCTCGGCGGGCAAGACGTTCTCGTACACCGGCTGGAAGGTCGGCTGGATCACGTCGTCGCCGGAGATGGTGACGGCGGTCCGCTCGGCGAAGCAGTTCCTCACCTACGTGTCGTCGGGCCCGTTCCAGTACGCGATCGCGGAGGCCCTGGCCCTGCCCGACTCGTACTTCACGTCCTTCGCCGAAGGCATGCGCGCCAAGCGGGATCTGCTGAGTGAGGGCCTGATCGCCGCTGGCTTCGACGTCTACCGCCCGCAGGGCACGTACTTCATCACGACCGATATCCGCCGCCTGGGAGAGTCCGACGGCTTCGCGTTCTGCCGGGCGCTGCCCGAGCGCGTCGGCGTGGTCGCCATCCCGAACGCCGTCTTCTACGACCACCGGGAGGCCGGGGCGCCGTTCGTGCGCTTCGCGTTCTGCAAGAAGGACGAGGTGCTTGCCGAGGCGGTGTCCCGGCTGAAGTCGCTGTGACACGGACTCCACAACGCGAGAGCCCGGCCGTGGCGCCCCGGTGGTGGGCGCCGCGGCCGGGCTCTCGCTCGGACGTGGTCCAGGCCTAGGCCTGGTCGTCGCCGGGCTTCTCTTCACCCTCGGTGCCGTCGACCTCGGCCTCAAGGCCGAGCTGCTCGACGAGCCAGCGGTCGAACTCGATCGCGGCCCGCACCCAGCTGACCGTCGACGACACGAAGTGCTCGAGCGCGACGCCCGTGCCGATCAGCATCTGCGCCTCGCCGATGAGGCGGACGGTGCCGTCGTCGTGGGTGTGCGTGTAGACCTTCGGCCACAGGGTGCGGCGGTTCCAGTCGTCGATCGCCTCGAGAAGCTGGTGCTTCTCTTCGATGCCGTGCGCGCGGTCGTAGAACGTCCGCACCGAGAAGACCTGCTGGTCTCCCTCGCCACGGAACATGAAGTACGTGCGGAACTCCTCCCACGGCGCCGCGAGGTCACCCTCTTCGTCGACGACGTGCTTGAGCTCCATCTGGTCCAGGAGCTGCTTGACCAGGTCCTGGTCGGGGACAACGGGGCCCGCCGGTCCATCGCCCTGCTGCGGTTCGGGCTGTCCCCCGAAATTCGGAATCGAGGACGGGTCGATGCTCACGTGCTTAGTCCCTTCGTACGGATTCCGCCATCCTGCCCCATGTCGGGCGGGGGCCCGCAACCCCCGCCCCCGATGTGACCGGGTTATGCCCTCTCGGCCGTCGCCGGTCCGACGATCAGGCCGTCCTCGAAGGTGTCCACGCGGACCGTGTCCCCGTCCTTCACCTCGCCCGAGAGGATCTCCTTGGCGAGCCGGTCGCCGATGGACGTCTGGATGAGACGCCGCAGCGGCCGTGCGCCGTACGCCGGGTCGTTGCCCTCGTCCGCCAGCCACGCGAGCGCGTCCGGGGAGACCTCGAGGGTGAGCCGCCGCTCGGCGAGCCTCTTCGCGAGGCGGTCGATCTGCAGCTGGGCGATGTGCGCGAGCTCGTCCTTGCCGAGCGCGGAGAAGACGACGAGGTCGTCGAGCCGGTTCAGGAACTCCGGCTTGAAAGAGCTCCGTACGACTTCGAGGACCTGCTGCTTCTTCTCCTCCTCGGAGGTCAGCGGCTCGACCAGGTACTGACTGCCGAGGTTGGAGGTCAGGACGAGGATGGTGTTGCGGAAGTCCACCGTCCGCCCCTGCCCGTCGGTGAGGCGCCCGTCGTCGAGGACCTGGAGCAGCACGTCGAAGACTTCCGGGTGCGCCTTCTCGACCTCGTCGAGGAGCACCACGCTGTACGGGCGCCTGCGTACGGCCTCGGTGAGCTGGCCGCCCTCCTCGTAGCCGACGTATCCGGGCGGGGCGCCGACCAGCCTGGCCACGCTGTGCTTCTCGCCGTACTCGCTCATGTCGATGCGGACCATGGCGCGCTCGTCGTCGAAGAGGAAGTCCGCGAGGGCCTTCGCCAGCTCGGTCTTGCCGACGCCGGTCGGGCCGAGGAAGAGGAAGGAGCCGGTGGGGCGGTCGGGGTCGGCGATCCCGGCGCGCGTGCGGCGCACGGCGTCGGACACCGCCCGTACGGCCTCGGTCTGGCCGACGAGCCGCCTGCCGAGCTCGTCCTCCATGCGGAGCAGCTTCTGCGTCTCGCCCTCCAGGAGGCGTCCGGCGGGGATGCCGGTCCAGGCACCGACCACGTCGGCGATGTCGTCGGGCCCGACCTCCTCCTTGACCATGGTGTCCTTGGAGACCTCCTCCTCGGCCTCCGAAGCGACCTCCAGGTCGTGTTCGAGGGCGGGGATCTCGCCGTAGAGCAGCTTGCTCGCGGTGTCGAAGTCGCCGTCGCGCTGGGCGCGTTCGGCCTGGCCGCGCAGCTCGTCGAGCTTCTCCTTCAGCTCACCGACACGGTTGAGGGACTGCTTCTCCTTCTCCCAGCGGGCGTTGAGCCCGCGCAGCTCCTCCTCCTTGTCGGCGAGGTCGCGCCGCAGCCTTTCGAGGCGCTCCTTGCTCGCGGGGTCGGTCTCCTTGCTGAGGGCGAGCTCCTCCATCTTCAACCGGTCGACGGCGCGCTGGAGTTCGTCGATCTCGAGCGGGGATGAGTCGATCTCCATCCGCAGCCGTGAGGCGGCCTCGTCGACGAGGTCGATGGCCTTGTCGGGCAGGAAGCGCGAGGTGATGTACCGGTCGGAGAGCGCGGCGGCGGCGACGAGCGCGCTGTCGGCGATCTGGACCTTGTGGTGGGCCTCGTAGCGCCCCTTGAGCCCACGGAGGATGGCGATGGAGTCCTCGACGCTCGGCTCGTCGACGAGCACCTGCTGGAAGCGGCGCTCCAGGGCCGGGTCCTTCTCGATCCGCTCGCGGTACTCGTCGAGGGTGGTGGCACCGACCATCCGCAGCTCGCCACGGGCGAGCATGGGCTTGAGCATGTTGCCCGCGTCCATGGCGGAGTCGCCCCCCGCCCCGGCGCCGACGACGGTGTGCAGCTCGTCGATGAAGGTGACGATCTGCCCGTCGCTCTCCTTGATCTCGGAGAGGACGGTCTTGAGCCGCTCCTCGAACTCACCGCGGTACTTCGCGCCGGCGACCATGGCCCCCAGGTCGAGGGAGACGAGCCGCTTGTTCTTCAGCGACTCGGGGACGTCCCCCTTCACGATGCGCTGGGCGAGCCCTTCGACGACGGCGGTCTTGCCGACGCCGGGTTCGCCGATGAGGACGGGGTTGTTCTTGGTGCGCCGGGACAGAACCTGCACGACGCGCCGGATCTCCTGATCCCGCCCGATGACGGGATCGAGCTTCCCCTCCCTGGCGGCGGCGGTGAAGTCAGTCCCGAACTTCTCCAGGGCCTTGTACTGACCCTCCGGGTCCGGTGTGGTCACCCGGCGTCCTCCCCTTGCCTTCTCGAACGCGTCGAGCAGTTTCTTGGCGGTGGCCCCGTGCTTGCTGAGGACCTCTGCGGCGGGCCCGCCCTTGGCGGCGACGCCGATCAGCAGATGCTCTGTGGAGAGGTAATCATCGCCCAGCTCCTTCGCGCGCTGCGAGGCGTCGGCGATGACCGCGAGCAGGTCGCGGTTGGGCTGCGGCGGCGCGACCGTCGACCCGGTGACGCTGGGCAGGCCGCTCAGTGTCCGCTCGGCGTCTGCGCGGGCGGCGGCCTGGTCGGCGTCGACCGCGGCGAGCAGGTCGGTGATGTTCTCGTTGTCCTGCCCCTCCAGCAGCGCGAGCAGCAGATGCGCGGGGGTCAGGTCGGGATGCCCGTCCTTCACGGCCAGGCTGCTGGCCGCGTTGATCGCGTCCCGGCTCCTGTTGGTCAGCTCGGCGTCCACGTGAGTCGTCTCCTCCTTGCGATCCGTATGGCCTGGCGGCTCGAGTGGCCCGGCCCACCTGCTTTAAACAGCGTACATAAAGTTGAGTCTATTCCACTCAAGTGAGAGGGGCGGCCAGGTCAGGTGAGAGGGGCGGCTAGGTTCAGACCCATGGCCATGGATCCACACCACCCCACCCCCGCGTACCTGAGCTTCTGGCGCGAACGGCACCTGTGCACGCTGACGACCCCGCGCCCGGACGGCACACCGCACGTGGTGCCGGTCGGCGTCACGTACGACCCGGAGGCGGGCGTGGCCCGCGTCCTTGCGAACAAGTCGAGCGCAAAGGTGACCCACATCCTCGCGGCGACGGGCACCGAGGGCCCCGGAGCGCGGGTGGCGGTCTGCCAGGTCGACGGGCGGCGCTGGGCGACGCTGGAGGGGTACGCGAGGGTGCGTACGGAGGAGGCCGAGATCGCGGAGGCGATGCGCCGCTACGAGGAGCGGTACGGGAGGGTGCCGAGGCCCAACCCGGACCGGGTGCTGATAGAGATCACGCTGACGCGGGCGATGGGGACGCGGTCGCTGGGAACGCGGACGCTGGGCGAGGCGTAGCCCCGTGCGGATGGCGGGCCCCCGTCACACACCACAGCGGCGCCACCGTGTTCAGGTCCACGGTGGCGCCGCTGCTGGGGGAAGCACCTGCGCGATGTACAACGACGGGGGATCGCGTCAGGCGCTGCGGGGGGTGGCTGTAATGGCTCTTGTAGTGGTGGAACTCTGCTGGTCCTGCTGCTGCCGGCCCGACTGCCCCGGCTCACCGACCAACTGGTGGTCACGCCGGTCGAGATTGACGAAGACCATCCCGTACCGAATGGCACACCGCACGGGCTGCGGGGCGCCTCGCGGCTTACGGAGGCACCGGTAGGCCCGGATCTCCTCCTCGTCGTCACGGGTGACGACTACTGGCTCACCGAGGAGCGTGACCATCAACGAGTCGCCGGCGTGGGGTATCGCGGTGGCGAGATCGATGAAATGCCAACCGGAGCGGTAGGCGGTGGCCATTTCTCGGCGGAAGGTGCGGTCGTCGGGGGGAGTGCTCATGCCTTCGCTCCCGCCGGCGCCACGGACCAGGAAAGGTCCGGCGGCGCGGCCATCGCAGCACCCTCGCCTCCAGGCGCCGTACCCCAAGAAAGGTCCGGGGGCAAGGCAGACGCAGCACCCTTGCCTCCAGGCGCCGTGCTCCAGGAGAGATCAAGTGTGCTCACCGTGCCCAGAACCAGCCCTGCGGAGAAGGTGGTGACAAGCACCGAGCGAAGCATGCTCTTAAACATGGTCGGCTTCGTCCTCACTTGGTAGATTCCTCTCCCCCGGCTCCACAAGACGATGTCTCAATTGAGCACGTCAAAGCCACAGGGTGGATGCATCATGTTCCTGCACGTTCAGGACCCTGGGGGGTGGAGATTTGCTTACAAACGACGCGAAACCGACACATCCTCACCCCTCAACCCCACTTTGTGATGAGGGCTCGAGGCTGTACGCCAGCGCGCTGAGCAATGGCCGATTGGCAAGAACCGAAGTCGAGGCCACGCCATGCCTGCTTGAGTCCGCTCTGCTGCACCCGGACCCGGACGACGCGGATTGGCTGCGCCCCATCCCGCCGTCCGCCGCACTCGCGCAGCGCCTCAACCCAATCGAGCGGGAAATCCAGGAACGGCGACGGCTCGCCCTTCAACTAACCGACATTTTTGAGCCGTTTATGGCCATAACCGCCCGCGTGGAGCCAACGACCCACGCCATCACCGTGCTGGAGGGCGGCGCCCGCATCGACGCGGCGATCGAACGAGCGACATCGGACTGCCGTTTCGAGATCCTCACGGTCCAGCCAGGGGGCGGCCGCAGCGAGAACTCCCTCACGGTGGCGATGCAACGCGGCCAGGCCGTCCTCGACCGCGGCATCAGGATGCGCACCCTCTACCAGCACACCGCCAGACACAGTCAGGGAACGCTTGCCTATGCGGCACGCATGGCCCAGGGGAATGTGGAGGTCCGGACGCTGGAGGAGGTGATCGACCGAATGATGATCTTCGATCGCACCGTCGCGCTCATACCCGCCCGCGCCGATCGCCAAGTCGCCCTGGAGCTCCGCCACCCTGGCCTTGTCGAGTACCTCGCCAAGGTCTTCGAGCAGCAGTGGATACGAGCGACTCCCCTGCTCGACGAGGTCCCCTACGCCCCATCCACCGACGGCATCACCGGCGTCCAACGCACCATCGCCAAGCTCCTCATCGAAGGCCACGTCGACGAAGCAATCGCCCGCCGCCTCGGCATGAACGTCCGCACCTGCCGTTCCCACATCGCTAAGATCGCCGCCGCCCTTGGCAGCGGCAGCCGCGCTCAACTCGGCTACTTGATCGCTCATTCGGGCATCCTCGACAAGGATCACCCCAGATGAGAGCGAACCCCCACGCCCACGCCCACACCCACGACGAGTTGTGCCAGGCAGGGTGGGAGCTGTACGTCCGGGCTCTTCGGGAGAAGCGCGTCGCGAGCCAGGACGCCGACTCGGCACCGTGCCTGGTTGACTGTGGCCTCCTGTACCCGGAAGAGGCGGGCTCGCAGTGGCTGAGACCGAGAGCCCCGGCTGTCGCGCTGCCCAGGCTCCTCGGGGCCATCGCCAATAGCATCGCGGAGCAACGCCACCACGGAGCCCGCCTGGCCGCGGCGTTCGAGCCACTCATGGCACTCGGCACAGGCACCACTCCCGCCCCCGCACCTCCTCCATCAACGTGCTGAGAGGAATCCCGCGGATCAACGAAGCCATTGGCCAGGCCGTAGAGATGACTTCAAGGGAAGTCCTCACGGTCCAGCCCGGTGGTGCCCGTCCTGCAGACAGGCTGGTGACCGCCGTCCTGCCCGAGCAGTCGATGCTCACGCGGGGAGCCCGGATGCGGACCCTCTACCAACACACGACACTACAACCGTCGTCACCGGCACCGCAGTTGTAGCCCTTCTGTCAGCGTTGTTCGGCTGTCTTTCTCTCCGCCGCCCTCGACGGAGCCATGTCGGCACACGACGCGATGGGTGCATCCACGATGCACCGACTGCGCGCTGTTTACTGCACTGCGCTCACGTTGACGGTTTGCGCCTTCTCGTTCGGCGCGGAGGCCCTCGCCGACGGACCGGAATCCGGGGCCGTCTTCGTCCGGTCCCTCTTGATCTGGCTGGGCTTGGCCCTGCTGTCCGCCGCCGTGCTGGGACAGCAGCTCGGCTGGGCCATCCCTCTGGCCTCGGTCCTCTTTCTGGTCTGGTACCCGAACAACTGGTGGGACTGGACAGCCAACCCGCCTACTGATCTCTTCAGCTGGGCTGTTGCCGCCATTGCTCTGAGCATCGGAGTCACGGCGACCGCGGCGACTCCCTGGCGAAGGAAGGCCTTCTTCTTGAGGTGCCGACGGCGCTCGTCGCTCACCCGCGCCGCGCCCCCGTGACCGCCTCGCCGATCGTGAACCCCTTGGCGGGCCCGTTGGGGATCGCGACTTGCGTCCCGTACGGGACCCGGTGGACGCCGACCCAGTCCGCCTTCTCCGGCTGCGGCTCGGTCAGGACGGTGACGGTGCCTTCGCCGTCGTAGTCGTCGATGAGCACGTAGACGGGGATCCCGGCGCGGGCGTACTCTCGGCGCTTCTTCACCCTGTCGCGCTCTTGGTTGCGTGTTCCAGGAGAGACCACTTCGACGACAAGACGCACGGCTGCAGCGGTGACCCCGACTCCGTCGGCGGTCACGTACCGCTCCCTGTCTCTCGGCACGATGTACAGGTCGGGAATCCACACTCGCCCCTCGTGGACGATGTTCCCGTCGTTGCGTGCGACGAAGTCACCGCCGCTCAGGAATACCACCAGCTCGTCCCGGAGCAGATTGGCGGTCTCGGCATGCGAATAGCGACCGGTGGGCGACACCTCGATGGCTCCCTCAATGATTTCAGCGCGGTAGCCCTCGGGGAGTTCCATCGCCTTCCATGCCTGCCACAGCACCTCGTCCAGCTCGGCGGACGGGGCTGACTCGGTCTCGGTGTCAGGCATGGTCTTGGGCCTCTCAGCTGCAAGAGCGGTCACGATGGCGCACCTCCTTTCCAGTGTGGGCTTGGCGTCCTCGCGGCACAAGCAACGCGATCACGGTAGGTACGTTGATGGGGCCGACCAGGGGAAACTTCCCCCGGTCACCCGATGCCACCCCTGCTGCGGGGTGCGCCACGACCGGTGGGTCCGGGCTCTCGTCGAAGACGGTTACCCGTAGGCGGGTGAGGGTCAGGAGGATGCGGAGCATCGCGGAGCCTTTGGTGTGCAGGTGCACGTTCGTGATGAGTTCCGAGGTGCAGAGGGTCGCCGGCATGACCAGCGCCTCCCGGTTCAGAGTGCGCAGGACTGTGCGTACGAAGTCTCGGCAGACCTTGGGGGAGGTCGCATCGCCTGGGGAGAACAGGGTGTAGTCGTAGGCGAGTTGGGCGGGGCGGTGAGCGATGCGGGGGCGGTCTGCGGGCATGACGGTTGCTCCCGTCGGGAGGGGGCGAGGGGCCCTTGCCGGGCGATGGCGTTGCCCATGCGCGCCTGGGGGGTGCGGTGGGTGCCTTTCGGCTTGTGGGCAGGGGGAGTTGAGAGGCTCCAGTGAGTGACTGATGCGATACTTAGAGTAGGGAATGGGGCGGGCCCACCTCGGTCACGTCGAGGCTGGGCGCACGGCCATTCCCTCGGAAAAGCTGCGGACCCTTTGCCGCTCATACGGATGCACACGGGAACCTCTTGTCGAAGCTCTGGTCTCCATGGGCGAGGAAAGCGGCAAGGGCTGGTGGACCGCGTACCGGCAGGTCCTCGATCAACCCGTGCTGGACCTCGCAGAGCTGGAGGCAGCTGCCGATGCTCTGCATTCGTACGAGTCACTGTTCATCCCCGGTGTTCTCCAGATCGCCGAGTACACGCGCTCGATCTTCAGGTCCAGCCAGAGCGAGCGCTCCACGAGCGAACTCGAGCGTGCGGTCCAGTTCCGGATGGAACGGCAGAAGATCCTCGCCCAAGAACGGCCCCCGACCCTGCACGCGGTCATCCACGAGGCCGCGCTGCACGTTCGATTCGGCAGCACAGCAGTGATGCGCAAACAGTTGCTGCACCTGATCCGCATGGCCGAACTGCCCCATGTCACCATCCAGGTACTGCCGTTCACGGCAGAGGGGCTCTCCGCCTTCAGCACCCCGTTCCTGCTGGTCGGCTCACACGGGGCTGCGCTGGAGACCGTCCTCGTCGAGACCCCGGCGTCCTCTCTCTACGTGCACGAGCGCGAGGCGGTGGACAAGTACACGACGCGGTTCGCTCGCCTCTCCTCCACAGCCCTGCCGCCCCTGGACCCGAAAGTGCCCGCGTCCGCCCACGACTCACGTGACTCCCTGAGTCTGATCCAGCACCTGCTCTATGGCCTACAGGAGATCTGACATGCCCCAACTCGACTGGCAGAAGTCCACATTCAGCGAGGACCAGGCGAACTGCCTCTACATAGCCACCGCCCCCGACGGAACCATCCGCCTGCGCGAAAGCGACACCCCGGACACCATCCTGACCACCGCCCCCGGGCCCCTCGCCGCGCTGCTGAAGGCCCTCTCCGGAGAGCGCTAGGCGGGGTCCCCGCCACCCCACTCCCGCAGCAGCCTCTCCCGATCCGCCGCCCGGGGCGAGCCCCCCTCCCGTGCCCGGCCCCACTCCGCCATCGCCGCCAGCGTCGTGCGGAGCGTTGCCTCGCCCTTCGTCATGTGGGTCAGGAGCGTGAGGGAGAGGTCGTGCTCCGTCTGGGAGTAGCCAGTTGCCGCTGCTACGTACGCCGTCAGCTCCGTTTCCTCGGACTCCGGCCTCGCGAGACGGACCGTCATCGCCGGGGCGTCGTCCGAGCCGCCCAGGCCCACCGTGAGGGCCATGTCCACCAGGACGCCCACCTGGCGCTTGAGGGACTTCACCGGGGCGTCCTCGACCGTCAGGGCGCGCACCTCGTCCCAGGGGTAGAACGCCGACTGCTTGTCGCCCAGGGCCACCACGCCCTCCGGCGTCAGGCGTACCCCCGCCGCGAGGCCCGACGGCTTCGCGCCCACGTACACATCGCCCTCGGCGATCCAGAAAAGTCCCACCATGGCCATGGCGAACCCACCCCCGCTTTCCCCAGCAGAAACGAAAGGGGCCGGGAGGTCCTGCCTCCCGGCCCCTACGCCCACATATTAGTGAGGGCTACTGCTCCGTCGTCCTCTTCGGACGCCACACCACCAGCGCGCTCGCCTGCTGCACGTCCTGGTACGGCACCAGGTCGCGGCGGTACGACGCGTGCACCGCCGCCTCGCGCTGCTGCATCGCCGTAGCCGCGCCCTCCACCGCCGAGGACAGTTCCGCCACCCTCGCCTGCAGCGCGGCGACCTGGTTCTCCAGCTCGATGATGCGCTTGATGCCGGCGAGGTTGATGCCCTCTTCCTGCGACAACTGCTGCACCGTGCGCAGCAGTTCGATGTCGCGGGCCGAATAGCGACGGCCGCGGCCCGCCGTGCGGTCCGGGGAGACCAGGCCGAGGCGGTCGTACTGGCGCAGGGTCTGCGGGTGGAGGCCCGAAAGCTGGGCGGCCACTGAGATGACGTAGACCGGCGTCTCGTCGGTCAACTGGTACGGATTTCGACGACGGCCGTCCATCTCATGCTCCCTTCGCGGCCTGGAACAGTTCTGCCCGCGGATCGTCGTCCGCAGTCGCCTCGCGGTAGGCCTCCAGGGCTTCCTTCGCCGGGTCGGAGAGGGAGGTCGGGACCGATACCTCCACCGTCACCAGCAGATCGCCCCGCGAACCGTCCTTGCGGACCGCGCCCTTGCCCCGCGCCCGCATCGTACGACCGTTGGGGGTGCCCGGAGGCAGCTTCAGGGTGACCGGCGGGCCGCCCAGGGTGGGGACCTTCACCTCGCCGCCCAGTGCCGCCTCGGCGAACGTCACCGGAACCGTCACCGTCAGGTTGTCGCCCTTACGGCCGAAGACCGGGTGGGTGTCGACGTGCACGACCACGTACAAGTCGCCTGCCGGACCGCCCCGTTCACCGGGGCCGCCCTTGCCTCGCAGGCGGATGCGCTGGCCGTCCGATACGCCCGCGGGGATCCGCACCTGCATCGTGCGGGACGACTTCGCCCTGCCCGAGCCCTTGCAGACCTCGCAGGGGTCCTGGGCGATGAGCCCGCGGCCCTTGCAGTCCACGCAGGGGTCGGTCAAAGAGAATCCGCCGCCTCCTCCCCGCGTCACCTGGCCCGTACCTACGCACGTCGGGCACACGCGCGGTGTGCCGTTCTTGTCGCCGGTGCCGGAACAGGCCTTGCAGGGAGCCTGGGAGGACATCCGGAGCGGGACCGTCGCCCCGTCCACCGCCTCCGTGAAACTCAGCGTGACCTCGGACTCGATGTCCTGGCCGCGCCGGGGCTGCGTACGCGTGCCCGCGCCGCCCGCGCCCGCGCCGCCTCGGTTGAACAGGCCCCCGAAGACGTCACCCAGACCGCCCCCGAAGCCGCCGCCGGCGCCGCCCGCTCCACCGCCCGGGGCGCCGCCTCCGAAGAGGTCGCCCAGGTCGAAGTTGAACGAACCGCCGCCGCCCGCGCCTCCGGGACCGGCCCTGAAGCCGCCGTTGCCGAAGAGAGCACGCGCTTCGTCGTACTCCTTGCGCTTCTTGGGGTCGCCGAGGATGTCGTTCGCCTCGGAGATCTCCTTGAAGCGCTCCTCCGCCTTGACGTTGCCCTTGTTGGCGTCCGGGTGGTTCTCGCGTGCGAGTTTCCGGTACGCCTTCTTGATCTCGGCTTCGGTGGCGTCCTTGGGGACGCCGAGGACCTTGTAGTAGTCCTTCTCGATGAAGTCCTTGGTGCTCATCCCCGACGTCCCTCCTCTCGCTTCACAACAGCTCCGTCATGTCAGCCCTCGTCCGGGCCGCCACCGGTCTCCTTGTCCTCCGCCGCGTCGGCGGAGTCCGCGGACGTGGCGGTCTCGGCCTCGCCCTTGACCGTCTGCGCGCCCGGCTGCGGCTCGGCCACGGCCACCCGCGCGGGGCGGATGGTGCGCTCGCCGATGCGGTACCCCGGCTGCAGGATCGCGACGCACGTCGTCTCGGTGACGTCGGGCGCGTACGAGTGCATCAGGGCCTCGTGGATCGTCGGGTCGAAGGGCTCGCCCTCCTTGCCGAACTGCTGGAGGCCCATCTTGGCGACGACCGTCTCAAGGGCCTCCGCGACCGACTTGAAGCCGCCGACCAGCTCGCCGTGTTCACGGGCGCGGCCGACGTCGTCGAGGGTCGGGAGAAGCTCGGACAGGAGGTTCGCCGCGGCGATCTCCTTGACCGTCACCTTGTCCCGCTCCACACGGCGGCGGTAGTTCTGATACTCGGCCTGGAGCCGCTGGAGGTCCGCCGTGCGCTCGCCGAGCGCCGTACGCACCTGGTCCAGCTGGGCGATCAGGCCCACGTCCTGAGCCGATTGAGCCGACTGAGTCTGCTGACTCGCATTGCTTGCGTCCCCGGCCGGGGCCGCCGGGCCCTCCTCGGTGGAGGGCTCGGCGGCCTGCGGCGCCGCGTCATCAGGGGTGGCGCCGGAGGGGACGTCGGGCTTCTCGGTGCTGTCACCGAAGCCCGGAGTCTCCTCGGTCATGCGGCGCCGCCCTTCGTGTCGTTCGGCTTCTCGTCGTCGACGATCTCGGCGTCGACCACGTCGTCTTCCTTGGACATGTTCGGAGCCTCGCCGCCCTCGGCACCCGGGGCAGCGCCCTCGGCACCGGCGGCCTGCGCGTCCGCGTACATGGCCTGGCCGAGCTTCTGCGAGACGGCCGCGACCTTCTCGGTGGCCGTGCGGATCTCCGCCGTGTCGTCGCCCTTGAGCTTCTCCTTCAGCTCTTCGACGGCCGACTCGACCTCGGTCTTCACGTCACCGGGGACCTTCTCCGCGTTGTCCGCGAGGAACTTCTCCGTCTGGTACACGAGCTGCTCGCCCTGGTTGCGGGACTCGGCGGCCTCGCGGCGCTTGTGGTCCTCGTCCGCGTACTGCTCGGCCTCCTGGCGCATGCGGTCGACCTCGTCCTTCGGCAGCGAGGAGCCGCCGGTGACGGTCATCTTCTGCTCCTTGCCGGTGCCGAGGTCCTTGGCCGTCACGTGCATGATGCCGTTGGCGTCGATGTCGAAGGCGACCTCGATCTGCGGGACACCGCGCGGGGCCGGCGGCAGGCCCGTGAGCTCGAACATTCCGAGCTTCTTGTTGTACGCCGCGATCTCGCGCTCGCCCTGGTAGACCTGGATCTGGACGGACGGCTGGTTGTCCTCGGCCGTCGTGAAGATCTCGGAGCGCTTGGTCGGGATCGTGGTGTTGCGCTCGATGAGCTTCGTCATGATCCCTCCCTTGGTCTCGATACCGAGGGACAGCGGGGTCACGTCGAGGAGCAGAACGTCCTTGACCTCGCCCTTGAGGACACCGGCCTGGAGCGCGGCGCCGATGGCGACGACCTCGTCCGGGTTCACGCCCTTGTTGGCGTCCTGGCCGCCGGTCAGCTCCTTGACGAGCTCCGCGACGGCGGGCATACGGGTCGAGCCACCGACGAGAACGACGTGGTCGATCTCGGAGAGCTGGATGCCCGCGTCCTTGATGACGTTGTGGAACGGCGTCTTGCAGCGCTCCAGAAGGTCGGACGTGAGCTGCTGGAACTGGGAGCGCGTGAGCTTCTCGTCCATGTGCAGCGGGCCCTCGGCGGACGCCGTGATGTAGGGCAGGTTGATCGTGGTCTCCGTGGAGGAGGACAGCTCGATCTTGGCCTTCTCGGCCGCCTCGCGCAGGCGCTGGAGCGCCATCTTGTCCTTGCCCAGGTCCACGCCGTGGCCGTTGTTGAACTGCTTGACCAGGTAGTCGACGACGCGCTGGTCCCAGTCGTCACCACCGAGGTGGTTGTCGCCGTTCGTGGCCTTCACCTCGACGACGCCGTCGCCGATCTCCAGGAGGGACACGTCGAAGGTGCCGCCACCGAGGTCGAAGACGAGGATCGTCTGGTCGTCCTTGTCGAGGCCGTACGCCAGAGCGGCGGCCGTCGGCTCGTTGACGATGCGCAGGACGTTCAGGCCCGCGATCTCGCCGGCCTCCTTGGTGGCCTGGCGCTCCGAGTCGTTGAAGTACGCCGGGACGGTGATGACCGCGTCGGCCACCTTCTCGCCCAGGTACGACTCCGCGTCGCGCTTCAGCTTCTGCAGGATGAACGCCGAGATCTGCTGGGGGTTGAACCCCTTGTCGTCGATGTCCACCTTCCAGTCAGTGCCCATGTGGCGCTTGACCGAGCGGATGGTCCTGTCGACGTTCGTGACCGCCTGGCGCTTGGCCACCTCGCCGACAAGCACCTCGCCGTTCTTCGCGAAGGCGACGACGGACGGCGTGGTCCTGGCGCCCTCGGCGTTGGTGATGACGGTGGGCTCGCCGCCTTCAAGAACGCTGACGACAGAGTTAGTCGTGCCCAGGTCGATGCCGACCGCACGTGCCATTTCGGTTCCTCCAGATGTAACTCTTGAGTGGATCTGACTCAACAATGCATGACGGCTGCGCTGGCGTCAACAGAACTGAGTCGAGGGGGCTCAACTCTTATCCAGCCCTTACGCGCAACCAGGCCCCGTCAGGGGCGCGGGGAACTGCGCGACCAGCCACAACCGGCCCGCAGACAGATGTCGGCCCAGCGAAGCCGCAACGCAGGGTTGCCTGAGCGACGCAGATCACCGCCTCGCTGGCTACAGTGCGGCTGAGTAAGTGGGTAGTCTCAGACGGACTGCATAAGTTACCGCTTAGTAATAGTTCGCCTCGCAGGCCCGAGGAGCCCCCAAATGCAACTCGCCGCGATCATCGTGTCGCTGGTCCTAATCGCGGTCGGCGTCGCGCTGTTCGGCCGTGCCATCGTGCAGATCTACCAGTTCATGCGGCTCGGCCAGTCCGTCCCGGCAGGCACCCGCACCGATCAGCCCGTGCAGCGCACCGTCACCGTGGCCAAGGAGTTCCTCGGCCACACCCGCATGAACCGCTGGGGCGTCGTCGGCGTCGCGCACTGGTTCGTGGCGGTGGGCTTCTTCTCGCTGCTCCTGACCATCGTCAACGCCTTCGGCCAGCTCTTCAAGGCCGACTGGATGCTGCCGATCATCGGCGAGTGGGCGCCGTACAACATCTTCGTCGAGTTCATCGGCACGATGACGGTGCTCGGCATCCTGACGCTGATCGTCATCCGGCAGCTGAGCAACCCCGACAAGCCGGGCCGCAAGTCCCGGTTCGCGGGCTCCAAGAAGGGCCAGGCGTACTTCGTCGAGGCCGTCATCCTCATCGTCGGCATCTGCATCTTCACGCTGCACGCCCTTGAGGGTGCCCAGCACCACGTGGACAGCTACGAGGCGTCGTTCTTCATCTCGTACCCGTTCGTCTCGTGGTTCGGCGGCATGGACCTCTCCACGCTGCAGAACCTCACGTACTTCTTCGCCATGGTGAAGATCGCGACGTCCTTCATCTGGATGATCACCGTCGCGCTCAACACGAACATGGGCGTCGCCTGGCACCGCTTCCTCGCCTTCCCGAACATCTGGTTCAAGCGCGACGCGGACGGCTCCACGACGCTCGGCGAGCTCCAGCCCATGACGTCCGGCGGCAAGCCGATCGACTGGGAGGACCCGGCCGAGGACGCCGTCTTCGGTGTCAGCCAGGTCGAGCAGTTCTCCTGGAAGGGGCTCCTCGACTTCAGTACGTGCACCGAGTGCGGCCGCTGCCAGTCGCAGTGCCCCGCCTGGAACACCGGCAAGCCGCTCTCCCCGAAGCTCCTGATCATGTCGCTGCGCGACCACGCGCACGCCAAGGCCCCGTACCTCCTCGCGGGCGGCGGCAAGGACATGGAGGGCAACGAGAAGGCCACGGAGGAGCAGCTCAAGGACGTTCCGGCCGCCGCTCTCGCCGAGGCCGAGCGCCCCCTCGTCGGCACCGCCGAGGAGAACGGCGTCATCGACCCCGACGTCCTGTGGTCCTGCACCAGCTGCGGCGCCTGCGTCGAGCAGTGCCCGGTGGACATCGAGCACATCGACCACATCGTCGACATGCGCCGCTACCAGGTGATGATCGAGAGCGCGTTCCCCTCCGAGGCCGGAACGATGCTCAAGAACCTGGAGAAGAAGGGCAACCCCTGGGGTCTCGCCAAGAAGCAGCGCCTTGAGTGGCTCAAGGAGCTCGACTTCGAGGTGCCGGTCGTCGGCAAGGACATCGAGGATCTGACCGAGGTCGAGTACCTCTACTGGGTCGGTTGCGCGGGCGCCCTCGAAGACCGGGCCAAGAAGACCACCAAGGCCTTCGCCGAGCTGCTCCACATGGCGGGCGTCAAGTTCGCGATCATGGGCGGCGACGAGAAGTGCACCGGTGACTCCGCTCGCCGCCTGGGCAACGAGCCGCTGTTCCAGCAGCTCGGCCAGGAGAACGTGATGGCGCTGAACATGGCGTTCGGCGAGGAGCTCGACGACGACGGCAAGGTCACGCCCGAGTCGGCCAAGCCGAAGACCGCGAAGAAGATCGTCGCGACCTGCCCGCACTGCCTCAACACGCTCGGCAACGAGTACCCGCAGCTCGGCGGCGACTACGAGGTCATCCACCACACGCAGCTGCTCCAGCACCTCATCGACGAGGGCAAGCTGATCCCGGTGACGCCCGTCGAGGGCCTCATCACCTACCACGACCCGTGCTACCTGGGCCGGCACAACAAGATCTACACGCCCCCGCGCGAGATCATGTCCGCCGTCCCCGGCCTGCGCCAGCAGGAGATGCACCGCCACAAGGAGCGCGGCTTCTGCTGCGGCGCCGGTGGCGCGCGGATGTGGATGGAGGAGCGGATCGGCAAGCGCATCAACACGGAGCGGGTCGACGAGGCGCTCAGCCTCAACCCCGACATCGTGTCGACCGCCTGCCCGTTCTGCCTGGTGATGCTCACCGACTCCGTCAACGGCAAGAAGAACGACGGCAAGGCCCAGGAGTCCCTCCAGGTCGTGGACGTCGCGCAGTTGCTGCTCGACTCCGTGAAGACGCCGGTGGACCCCGCAGGTGAGTCCGAGACCGCGGACGAGCCGGAGCCCGAGCCGGTCAAGTAGCGAAAGCCGTACGGCTTCAGGCCGGTTCCGCCCTCAGGGCGGGACCGGCCTTTCGTGTGGAGGGGGAGGGGGGCATCATGTGCTGGTTGTTGTCGGGCGGGGCGGTCGGGGTGGGTGATGGGCATGCGGAGTGCCGGGACACGTGGCATACGTGGCGTCAGACGCGGCGGTGCCGTGGGCACGGCGGCCGTCGTCAGCTGTGCGCTGCTGCTCGCCGGATGCGGCGGCGGCAACGACGAGGCGGACAGGCCCGACGCACGGCACCGGCCCGTCAGCATGGCGGGCAAGGGAACTCCCCAGGAGCCCGTCCCCCGCGGCAAGGGCAGCAAGGTCGAGGACGACTTCAACGGTGACGGCGCCCCCGACCTCGTACTCGACGACCTCGTGCACAGCGGCCATGGCGACGACGCGGGCATCGGTGTCGTCTACGGGTCGAAGAGCGGACTGCGGCCCGGGGCGCGGCAGTTGCTGAGTGCGCAGACCAACGGGGCGCGTACGAAGGGTGAGTTGCCCGCGGCCTTCGAGTCGGAGGCCTCCTGCGACCTCGACAAGGACGGGTTCACCGATCTGCTGGTCTCCACCGACCCGCCGTACGACGGCATCGGCCAGCCGCCCGTCCCGCTGCAGATCCTCTTCGGCTCACCCCAGGGCCTGACGGGCAAGGCCGTGAAGGTGCGGGTGCCCAAGCAGTCCCGCATCGGCAACGACTGGTCCGACCAGCCGGTGTGCGGGGACTTCGACGGGGACGGCGGACACGACCTCGTCCTGCACGCGAGCGGCGCCCGGCTGACCTTCCTGCGCGGTCCCTTCAAGCGGACCGGCGCCCCGCGCGCCGCGGGCAAGCCGCTTGCCGCACCCGGCAACGACCTCGTCACCGGCAAGGCCACGGACGTCGACCGCGACGGCTACGACGACCTCCTCGTCCGCAAGGCCGCGGGCGCGTCCGGCACCGCGGCCGGGGCCCTCGTCATGGGCGGCCCGAAGGGCCCCGCCGAGACCGGGGTGCTCTTCCCGTCCGGCACGGACACCGCGTTCGGACGCTTCGGCAAGGGCAGGGCGGCGACGGACGCGGCCATCGCGGGCCCGAACGGAGTCGCCCTGCGCTACGACGTGCCCGGCACCCTGCGCTCCACGCTCGAGGCGAAGAACGTGGCCGTGGACGCGGGCGACTTCGACGGGGACGGCCTGAGCGAGCTCGTCCTGAGCGAGGGCGGCGGCGGGAGTGGCGGCGGCGCCGGTGAGGTGCGGGTGTTCAGGGGACGGGCCACGGGCCTCGGCACGAACGCCACCGCGATCGTGGCCCCCTCGGCCAAGGGCACGACCCAGGTCCTCGCCATCGCGGACTTCGACGGGGACAAGCGGGCCGATCTGGTCCTTCGTACGTACCGGGGAGACGGCGAGGACACGGTGGGGGTGTATCCGGGGGTGAAGGGCGACCTGGTCGCGCGCAAGCCTCGGCTCACCTTCTCCACACAGGAGTTCTTGGCCCTGGGGGACGGTGCGTGAGGGCGCTGCGGCGTATGGGTCTTGCCCTCTGCTGTACGACGGCTCTGCTCGCCGGATGCGGAGGCGCCACGGACGAGGGCAGCGCCCGTAGCGAGGTCCGCCCTCCGCTCAAGAGTTCGCCCGCCGTCGGCAAGGCCTCGAAGGACCCCGACACCGGGGACTTCAACGGGGACGGGTTCGACGACTACGCGGCGGAGGTCGACTTCGAGGGCCCGGACGCGGACCGGTCCGACATCGAACTCGCCGTCGTCTACGGCTCCGCGAAGGGTCTCCTCACGGGGTCGCCGGTACGGGTTCCGGACGGTGACGGCGAGGGCGAGGGCGACGACGGCGAGGGCGACGACGGCGAGGGCGAGGGCGAGGGCGAGGGCTTCTTCAGCGAACCGCTCCGAGCCGACCTCGACGGTGACGGCTTCACCGACCTGATCGGCTCACGCGGGAAGTACCCGGACACCAGGACCTTCGCCCTGTTCGGTGGCGCGCGGGGGCTCTCCGCCCCCAAGGACCTCGATGTGCCCGACGGATTCCGTCCGTTGGCAGCCGGTGACTTCGACGGGGACGGGTCCGTGGATCTCCTCGACGGCGGGAAAGGCACGATCGACGACGAGAGCGGTGAGGAGTGGGACCCGAGGCTGCCCGCCGAACGGGAAAGGGGCGAGGTGCTGTTCGGCCCCTTCAACCGCGCAGGTACTCCGGCCCGCTCCTGGGCCATGGACTTCAGCCAGCACGGCTACACCACTCCGCTGGAAGCGCACACGGGTGACGTCGATGCCGACGGACGCACCGACATCCTCCTACCGTACGGGTTCGACGCCGAGCAGGACGATCTCGCCCCCGACGATCTGACGTGGCTCGCCTACTACCGGGGTGATGCCAAGGGCGGCCTGGTGCCGGGGCCCGATGTGAAACCCGACCTGTACGACGCCATGAGCACCGTGGAAGGACTGCGCGGCGTCACCGTCGCCGACGCGGACGGCGACGGCATCGACGACGTGATCGGCTCGGGCGAGGCCTCCGACAACAACGCGGGCGGGGGCAGTGACCCCGGTGAGATCACCATCATCTACGGCTCCAAGTCAGGCCTGGGCAAGGGGCGTTCGGCCAAGCGGATGAAGCAGAAGGCGTGGAGCTGGGGCTTCGACCCAAAGGTCGGCGACGTCACGGGCGACAAGATGCCCGACCTTGTCCTCGGCGACAACGACCCGAAGGAGAACGGCGGCGAGGTCTCCCTCCTGCCGGGCACCTCGGAAGGGCCGGACCTGGACGGCGCGCAAACCGTGAGTCCGCTGACCGATGGCCTGCCCAGCACGACGGGAAAGCCTTACAGGTGGACCGAGTTCGGCTCCGACGAGCTGCTCGACTTCAACGGGGACGGCCGCCAGGATCTGATCGTCCTCGCCGGGAAGTGGGAGAGGAAGAAGCCCGCCTTCCTCGCGTTCCGGGGGACGGCTGAGGGGCTGGATCCGGGCCAGGTGCAGTACTTCACGCCGAACTACCTGAAATCTTAGGGGCGCGGGGTGAACTCACTGGTGGACAAGCACAGTTGGGCCTCCATCGCCCGCGTCGGCACGGCGACGGGCCTGGTCGTGTGCTGCACGGCCGCGACGCTCGCAGGATGCGGTGTCTTCGGCGGTGACACCAGGCCGTTCGGCCGCCCGCCCGCGGGCAAGGCCGCGAAGGATCCGTCGCCCAAGGATTTCAACGGCGACGGGTACGACGACTACGCGACCGTCCTGAAGTCCGGTCGCATGACGGACCAGAACCGGGAGCGGAACAGCTACACGCTGACCGTGGTGTACGGCTCCCCCGAGGGCCTGCGGCCCGAGTGGTCCGTGCGCGTCCCGGCGGGCGACGAGGAGGCGACGTTCGGCCGGATCCTGCGCACCGACCTCGACAACGACGGGTTCACCGACCTCGTCTCCACGCTCATCGGCGGCGCCGGTGACATCGGGACCTTCGTGATGTTCGGTGGCGCGCGGGGACTCTCGGGTGTCACGCGCTTCGACGTGGACGGCCGCCCGCCGGAGGCCGCCGGTGACTTCGACGGCGACGGTGCCACAGATCTCTTCGACGGCGACCAGACGCTGTTCGGCCCCTTCGACAGGAAGAAGCGGCTGCCGGCCCGCACCGCGCGCGTCGACGAGCCCAACGGCACGCCCAAGGACGTCGCCACCGGCGACTTCGACGGCGACGGCCGCACCGACGTGGTGATGACGAACGAGTACCACGGGGACGACTACGAGCAGGACGACGACCCGCCCGAGGCCCCGTCGCAGGCCGTCTACTTCCGGGGCGGGGCCAAGGGACTCGTCCGCGACGAAGGCCCGCGGCTCGAACTCGAGTCGAGCATGTCCACCTATGACGGACCGCGCGGCGGCGGCGCGGGCGACGTGGACGGCGACGGCATCGACGATTTCGTCGCCACCGGCGAGGCCGCCGCCGGGAGCGGCAGCATGCTCACCGTCATCCACGGTTCCAGGGCCGGGCTCGGCAGCGGCAAGGCCGCCGAGGTCCTGGAGGGCCGCGGCTCCACCTGGGGCCAAGGCCCCATGGTCGGCGACGTCGACGGTGACCGCCGCCCGGACCTGGTGGCGGGGCGGCCCGGCTTCCACATCATCGACCCCGACAAGATCCTCCTGCTGCGCGGCGGCCCCCACGGGCCGACCACGGAGCGGGCCCAGACCCTGACCGGCGGGGACGAGGGCCTGCCCGACGGCGTCAAGGCGCACCAACTGGAGCGTCTCGACCTCCTTGACGTCGACGGCGACCACCGCCAGGACGTGGTCGTCTTCTCGCAGAACCTGACGAAGGACCCGGGCCACTTCCTGGTGATCGGCGGTACCGGGGAAGGCCTGGGGACCGAGGACATCCAGCACTTCACCGCCGACGACGTCGGCGTCCAACTCTGGGGCAAATAGGCCGCTTTGGGGCATCCCGCCCGTTCACCTTCCGGCCACCTCTTCCACCCCGTCGCACAACCATTCGTACGCCTCACCAGTCACACCCCCCGGAAGTATTTCCCCACTCCCGGGAGTCCCACGTGCGCGTACGTAACCTGGCCATCGCCGCGAGTGTCGCAGCCCTCGCCGCCGCGGGTCTGACGCTGCCCCTCGCGGGCACGGCGAGCGCCGCGTCGACGCTCAAGGACGACTACGACGGCGACGGTTACCGCGACCTCGCGATCGGGACGCCCGGCGCCAACTCCGTGACCGTGACGTTCGGCTCGGCCTCTGGTGTGTCCGAGGGCCGCTCGGTCACCGTCACCCAGGACACGGCCGGGGTTCCCGGAGTCACCGAGGCCGAGGACGAGTTCGGCGAGAACGTCACCAGCGGTGACGTGAACGACGACGGTTACGCCGACCTGATCGTCGGCGCCCCCGGCGAGAAGGTGACGGGCAAGCCCTCCGGCTCCGTCACCGTCATCAAGGGCGGCAAGACCGGATTCACCGGCGGCAGCCACGTCGTGAACGCCCCGGCCGACACCGCGGGCCGCTTCGGCGAGGCCACCACCTGGAACGACCTGGACACCGACGGCGCGCCCCAGCTTGCCGTGATCAGCGGCGACAACTGGTGGTACTACTCCGGTGCGGGCGAGGACGGCCGCGCGTACGGGCTCGAGGTCGACTTCCTGCCCGAGGGCGTACGCCTGGACGGCATGGTCAGCGGCAACTTCAAGTACAAGGACGGCTTCGGCTACGTCCTGTACGGCGAGCGCGCGGACGGCGGCGCCTACACCGCCCACATGAACGGCGGCGCCGGCGACTACGGCTACCAGGCAGAGCTCCTGGGCGAGGGCGACGACCCGGCGGCCACGCGTGAGGCGGCCACCGCGGGTGACGTCGACGGCGACGGCTACGACGACCTGATCACCGGCAACTCCCGTGACGGCAAGGGTGGTTCGGTCACCGTGCGGCTCGGCGGCGACCGCGCGTTCGGCGCCCCGGCGACGTACGACCAGGACAGCGCGGGCATACCGGGCGCCGGCGAGGCGGGCGACGGCTTCGGCGCCTCCGTCGCGGCGGGCGACGTGACCGGCGACGGCCTCGCGGACCTCGCGGTGGGCGCGCCCGGCGAGACGGTCGGCACGGTGGCCGGGACCGGCAGCGTCACGCTCCTCAAGTCCTCCGGCTCCACGTTCACCTCGGGCAAGGCCTGGCACCAGGAGACCGCGGGCGTGCCCGGCGTCGCCGAGGAGGGCGACCACTTCGGCGCGTCCGTCCGCCTCAAGGACATCAACAGGAACGGCAAGGCGGACCTGGCCACCGGCGCCACCGGCGAGGACATCGCCGCGACGCGGGACGTCGGCGCCGTATGGGTGCTTCGCGGCACGTCGACGGGTCTGACGTCGTCGTACGCGGCCTCCTTCAACGGCTCGGACTTCGGGCTCGGCGGCGCGGACGCGGGCTTCGGCCGGACGCTGCGCTGAGCAGCGGCCCTTCTCGTCAACCCCCTTACTACCAGAGCGAGTTGGAGACACCCCGTGGCCTCAACGGCTGACCACGTGCGGAAGCCCGCGCGGAACCAGATCCTCGCGGCGGGCGCGCTCTGCGCCGCGACCGTGCTCGGCGTCGCGGGCCTGACCGCGGGCGGCGCGTCCGCCGCCGAGCCCGCCAAGCCGACGGCCGACTACAACAACGACGGTTACGCGGACCTCGCGGTCGGCGTGCCCGGCGCCACGGTCGGCGGCAAGGCCAAGGCCGGGTACGTGAACGTGGTCTGGGGCGGTGCGTCGGGCCTCGGCAAGCACGGCTCGACCACCGTCAGCCAGGCCACGGCGGGCGTGCCCGGCACGGTGGAGGCGGGCGACGCGTTCGGCACGGCCGTCGACTCGGACGACATGAACGGCGACGGCTACAGCGACCTGGTCGTCGGCGCGCCCGACGAGGACAACGACGCGGGCCTTTCCGCGGGCACCGTCGCCGTCGTGTGGGGCTCGGCGAGCGGCTTCAAGGGCGGCTTCACCGCGGCCAACGGAGCTGTCAGCGACGGGAGTTACGGGGCGCTCCTGGCGACCGGCGACTTCGACAAGGACGGCGACAAGGACATCGCCCTCAACTCCCATTTCGACGAGACCAGTTCGGTCGTGGTGCGTCCGGGCCCCTTCACCGCGGGCTCGCCCGCCGCTGTGGAGCGGGTCGAGGGCTGGCACTTCGCGGGACCGGTCACGATGGTCGCCGGTGACTTCGACGGGGACGGCGGTGATGACATCGCGTTCTCGTACCACGGCATGGAGGTCAGCGGTACGACGGTGAAGAGCCGCGCCGCGTCCGGCGAGTGGAAGACGACGTGGGACGCGGCCGACAGCACCGACACCGCGCTCGCCGCCGGTGACTTCGACGGGGACGGCACGCAGGACCTGGCGGTCGGCAACGTCCAGGCCAATCCGGAGGCGGACGGTACGTACTGCGAGGACCGCCTTGGCGGGGCGATCCTCACGGTCTACGGCAAGCAGGGCAGCACGCTCGGCGGCGAATTCTCGTGCACGTCGCAGAGCGGTCCGCAGGTCGGCGGCAGCGCGGAGTCCGGGGACAACTTCGGGGCGCGCCTCGCTGCCCTCGACTCCGACCAGGACGGCCGCGACGAGCTGATCGCAGGCGCCGACGCGGAGGCGGTGGGCACCGCCGAGAACGCGGGCACGTACTGGTTCCTCACATCGACCGGCGCGGGCACGCGTCTCGCGGGCCCCGCCTTCAGCCAGAACTCCGCGGGAGTCGCGGGCACGGCGGAGGCGGGCGACCGCCTCGGCGCGGCGGTCACCGCCGGTGACTACAACGGCGACGGCCTCCCGGACTTCGCCGTGGCCGCGCCCGGCGAGGACGCGAGGTCGGGCGGTGTCTGGTACGCCCGGACGCCCACGGACGGCCCGAGCCCTGCGGTGACGTCGGTGACTCCCGGGAAGCTGGGGCTCTCGGGCGCCAGTGGCTACGGGGCAGTGCTGAGCCGGTAGCGAGCTGAGTTTTCCCGTACGGGCGAGGGTTCTCCGCCCGTACGGGGTTCGACCACCCCCCTGAGCAGCAGACGACAACCCAGGAGCCCCCGTGCCCAAGCACAAGCGCACCACCTCTCACAGACCCGGCCGCCTGGCCGTGGCGACAGCCGCCGCCGCGGCCCTCACAGGCGGACTTCTCACCCTCTCGGCGACCTCCGCGTCCGCGGCCCCCGCGGCCACGCAACCGGACGACGCCGACTTCAACGGCGACGGCGCGGCCGACCTCGCCACGTCCGCCCCGCACGCCAACGTGGGCGGCAAGGACAAGGCGGGCCAGGTGGTCGTCACGTACGGCGGTGCCGAGCAGCGCCACGCCACCTTCAGCCAGAACAGCGCGGGCGTCCCCGGCACCGCGGAGACCGGCGACGTCTTCGGCGCCGACACCGCGTACGGGGACTTCAACAGCGACGGCTACGACGACCTCGCCGTGGGCGCCATCGGCGAGGACGTCGGCACGGATGTCGACGGCGGCACCGTCCAGGTCCTGTGGGGCTCCCCCGGTGGCCTGTCCGGCGGCGCCACCGTCAAGGACCCGCGCCCCACCAAGCACGACCGGTTCGGCGGCCCCCTCCAGGCGGGTGACTTCGACGGCGACGGCAAGGACGACCTCGCCGTCGGAGCCGCGTCGGGCGCCGCCACCATCGACATCCTCGACGGCGGCATCTCCCGCACCGGCGCCACCGGCGGCCACTACACCGTGCTGCCGCCCATCCACAGCGGCGAAGGCGCGGGCCCCTTCAACCTGCACTCCGGGGACGTCAACGGCGACGGCAAGGACGACCTGATCGTCGACGGCTACTCCACCGCCGACGACTACAACGCCAACCTCTGGCTGCCCGGCAGCGCGAACGGCGTCACCACGAACGGCGTCCAGCGCTTGCCCGCCGGCTACATCACCGACGTGGGCGACACGGACGGCGACGGCTACGGCGACGTCATCATCGGCCTCACCTGGGACGAAGGCATCGACGGCGCCAACAAGGGCGGCACGGTGTACGTCGTGAAGGGCAACGCGAACGGCCCGTACGGCGAGAGCCAGGCCATCACGCAGGACTCTGCGGGCATCCCGGGCGGCGGCGAGACAGGCGACTCCTTCGGCTCGGAGCTCGACCTGGGCGACATCAACGGCGACGGCCACCTCGACCTCGTCGTGAGCTCCCCCGGCGAGGACCTGGAGGGTGTCGCCGACGCGGGCTCGGTCACCGTCATCTACGGCGCGGCGGACGGCTCCGGCCTCTCCACGCAGGGTGCGGCCCTGTACAGCCAGAACACCCCGGGCGTCCCCAACTCCAATGAGAAGAACGACTACTTCGGCTCGGACGTCCACATCGACGACCTGAACGCGGACGGCCGGGGCGATGTCTCCGTCGGCGCGCAGGGCGAGAACGGCGCCAACGGCGCGTTCTACACCCTGGACGCCCTCCCCGACGGCACCCTCGCGGGCACGTCCGGCGCCTACACCTCCACGGTCGGCATCTCGGCCACGGGCACACCACGCCTCGGCACCAACTTCGCCGACTGACCCACCACCCCCGCTCCCTCCCGCCCCCTCTGAACACCGGGCCCGCACCCCTCCGTGCGGGCCCGGCTCTCTCCCCTCGGAGCTTCCGTGCGCATACGCACCTTCGTCCTGGCCGCATCCCTGGCGACCACCGGCCTGCTCGGCCTCCCTGGCGGAGCGGCCTCGGCCGCGCCTGCCCCGTTCGCCGACGACTTCAATGGCGACGGCTACCGCGACACCGCCGTCGCCGCCCCCGATGCCACCGTCTCCGGCAAGGAATCCGCCGGCGCAGTCATCGTGTTCTACGGTTCGGCGAACGGCATCAGCGCCGGCCGCCGCCAGACCGTCTCCCAGTCGAGCGCCGGGGTTCCGGGCGCCGCCGAGACCAACGACAGGTTCGGCGAGTCGCTCGCGACCGGTGACCTCGACCTCGACGGCTACGCGGATCTGCTCATCGGCACCCCACGCGAGGACCTGGACGCCGATCGCGACGCGGGCAGCCTCACTGTCGTCTGGGGCGGCGCCTCCGGACTCGGCGCCGGAGCCACGGTCAAACCGTCGGCCGTACCGGACAAGGGGTGCGCCTTCGCGGAAGCCCTGACCACCGGGGACACCGATGACAACGGTGCGGCGGACATCGCAGTGGGCTCCCGCTGCAGCGCCCAGTACTTCCAGGGGCCGTTCACCCGCCAGGGTGTTCCCCTCTCGCGCGGGAAGGACCGTCAGCTCGGCACCACGCGCGCCGCGGTGACGGGCAATCTCGACGGCGACAGGACAGCGGAACGCGTCATGCTGCCCGGGCTGTCCGAGGGCGACGGTGGCACTGTCCTCCTCGACGACTGGACACAGGGTCAGTACAAGCGAACCGACTTGACGCGCGCGGACGGCACGGTCGGCGCCGTAGGTGACGTCAACGGCGACGGATACGGCGACCTGGTCCTCGGCGACGACATGGACCCGGAGGCGGACCGGCCCGACGCCCATCTCGGTGGAGAGATCTCCGTCTGGTACGGCGGGCCCACCGGCATCAATGCCGACCAGACTCCGACCCGGATCAACCAGGACACCGCCGGTGTCCCCGGCACGGGCGAGCGCAGTGACCGGTTCGGTTTCTCGGTCAGCAGCGCGGACACCGACAACGACGGATTCAGTGACGTCGTCGTGGGGGCCCCGGGAGAGACCGTCGACGGCAAGGACTTCGCGGGTTCGGCGACGGTCCTGCTCGGTTCCGCGCACGGGCTGACCGGCTCAGGGGCGCGAGCGATCCACGAGAACACCCAGGGGGTGCCGGGGGCCGTCGAGGCCGACGACACCTTCGGCTCGGTGGTCGATCTCGTGGACAGGAACGGCGACGGCAAGGCGGACCTCAGCGTCGGTGTGCCCGGCGAGAACGGCACCGGCTGCACCTGGAACACCCGTGGCACCTCCGTCACCCGCTCCTTCTATCTCTGCGCCGACAAGCTGGGCGTGACGGGCGACTCCGCCGCATTCGGATCGGTCATCTCCCGCTGAAGGGCCTGGCGGCCGGCTCGCATCTGGGTGAGCCAGTCAATGAGTGAGGACCGGTGACATGAGCCTGAGCGTGGACGTCTTCGTCATCGGCGAGGACGGCGGGCGTCACGTCCTCGACACCCCGGAAGGTGCCAACGACCTGGCAGGCTTCGAGAGTTGGCGCACCAGGGTCTGGGGCTCGGACGCCGTCCGGGCCCTGGGCGCCTGGTTCTTCCCGGTCCTGGCCGACAGCGACCTGTGGATCGCTCCCGGCCAAGTCCCGGACTTCCGCCGCGAGTGCGCCCTCCTGCGCGCCAACCTCGAACGCATCGCCTCGCAGCCGTACCCGCAGAAGACGTACGAGTGGTACCTCGACACCCTCTCGGTCCGCCTCGGCTTCATCGAGGACGCGGCGGAACGCGCGGCGGAGGTCGGCGGCGGGGTCGTGATCTGGTGAGCACGTGCCGGGGGAGCGTGTGCGGGGCGGGAACGTCCCGGGCGCGTCAGGGCAACCCTCGCCCAACTCCGCGTGTCAGACAGGTGAACCTGCCGCACCCGCCGCACCTGTGCACCACGCGTACCGAACTTCCCTTTTCCACGAACGAGTTGGAGCCAGCATGCCCCTGCGCGCACGCACCCGTAGCCGTACCGCACGTTCCCTCGCCGTCACCGCCTCCGCGACCGCCCTGGCCGCCACCGGCCTCACCCTCCCCCTCGCGGCCACCGCCACCGCCGCGCCCGGCCCCGCCCCGCTCTCCGCCGACTTCAACGGAGACGGATACGACGACCTCTTCGTCGGCGTGCCCAGTGGCACCGTCGACGGCAAGGCCAAGGCCGGGTACGTGAGCGTCGTGTTCGGTGGGGAGTACGGGCCGGGGCCGCACAGTGTGCGGCGGATCACTCAGGCCACCGTCGAGGTGCCCGGCACCCCGGAGAGCGGTGACCGGTTCGGGGGGTCCGTCGTGGCCGCGCATGTGGACGACGACAAGTACGCCGACCTCGTCATCGGCGCTCCCGGCGAGGACATCGACGCCAAGACCGACGCCGGTTCCGTCACCGTCCTGTACGGCACGGGCGACGGCTTCGCCCTCGCCAACACCGCCGCCCGGGGCGCGAAGTCCGGCGACGTGTACGGGAACTCCCTCGCCGCCGCCGACTTCACCGGTGACACGGACGTCGACCTCGCGATCGGCGGCAAGGACCAGGTCGTCGCCAACTTCAACCCGCTCGCCGCCGACACCCGGCCCGTCATGGCCGACCGCATGGGCGGCCGGGCCCCGGTCCTGACGACCGGCGACTTCGACACCGACGGGCTTCCCGACCTCGCCCTCGGCTACTACACGCAGAACCAGCCCTACACCCAGTCCCACATCCGCCTCTACGGCTGGAACAAGGACGAGGGCTCCATGGCCAACTTCTGGAACAATTCCAACGGCGCCGCGAACGCCCTCGCGTCCGGCGACTTCAACGGCGACAACTACGACGACCTCGCCCTCGGCAACTGCCGCGAGAACGCCGACGAGAACATCGACGACCCCTGCGGCCCCGAGGAGCTCACCAAGGGCGGCGGCATCCACATCCGCTTCGGCGGACCCAACGGCAGCTTCGGCTGGGAGCAGCAGACCTTCAACCAGGACACCGCGGGCATGCCCGGCGTCGCCGAGACCGGTGACGGCTTCGGCGACGCGCTCGCCGTGGCCGACATCGACGCCGACGGCCACGACGACCTGATCGCGGGCGCCCCCGGCGAGGCCATCGGCAGCGCGGCGAAGGCGGGCAGCGTCACCGTCCTCAAGGGCGGCGAGATGGGCCTGCTCGACCCGGCGGGCGCGGCGAACGCGGGAACGGCCGCGTACCAGCAGAACTCCCCCGGCATCCTGGGCGTCGCCCAGGCGGGCGACCTCTTCGGCGGGGCCCTCGCCTTCGGTGATCACAACGGCGACGGCGTCCCGGACCTGTCCGTCGCCGCGCCCGGCGAGAACTCCGCCGCCGGCGGAGTGTGGGACCTGCCCGGCGCCAAGGCCGGCGGCTCGGTCGTCACCCCGAACTCCCTCGGCCTGCCCGCCTCTTCCGACCCGCTGGCGTACGGAGCGGTGCTCGGGAAGTAGCCGGTCACCGGCGACAGCCGCGGCACCAGCGGCACCGGGGCCCTGAGGAAAACCCCTCAGGGTCCCCCTAGGGGTTGTCACAGGTCAGCGGCAAAGCCTCTCTCCTCCCGAGGAGGGACGACCCGGACCCTTCAGACCAGGTACGTTCGATTCGTGGCTGGATTCAGGATCGGACGCGGCCGGGACAACCGCACCCCGCAAGCGCGACCCCAACAACGACCGCGGCAGGAGCCGTACGGGCAGCAGGCCCCCCAGGGCCAGCAGCCTCCGTACGGCTACCCTCAGCCGCCCTCGCAGCAGTACGGCGGGCAGCAGCCCCCGTACGGCCAGGGCCAGGGCCAGGGCCGCCAAGGCCGCCAGGGCGGATACGGCGGGCAGCAATGGCCGCAGGCGGGCGGCAACCACGGCGAGCCGGAGTACTTCGGCGGTCAGGGAGACCCGGGGCAGGGGGGCCACGGCGGCCAGGGCGGCTTCGATCCGTACGCCGCCAACAACCCCGGTCACACCCAGGCCTTCTCCATAGGCGAGGACCCGTACAACCAGGGCGACACCTACCGCGCGGGCCAGGCCCCCGCCCCGGTGGGACCCCGCCTGCACTGGAAGGACCTCCTGCGCGGCATCGTGCTGCGCCCGGGACCGACGTTCCTCCAGATGCGGGACTACGCGATGTGGGCCCCGGCCGTCATCGTGACGTTCCTCTACGGCCTCCTCGCGATCTTCGGCTTCGACGGCGCCCGCGAGGACGCCATCAGCGCCACGCTCTCCACGGCCGTCCCGTACGTCCTGACGACGGCCGTCGCGATCACGATCAGTGCCTTCATCCTGGGCGTGGTCACGCACACCCTCGCCCGCCAGCTCGGCGGCGACGGTGCCTGGCAGCCGACGGTCGGCCTCTCGATGCTGATCATGTCCATCACGGACGCACCCCGCGTGGTCGTCGCGATGTTCCTCGGCGGCGGCCAGCCCTTCGTCCAGCTGCTCGGCTGGGTGACCTGGATCGCCGCGGGCGCGCTGCTCACGGCGATGGTGAGCAAGTCGCACGACCTGCCGTGGCCGAAGGCGCTCGGCGCGGCGTCGATCCAGCTGCTCGCACTGCTGGCGATCATCAAGCTGGGCACGTTCTAGTACTTGAGACGTACTAGTACTTGAGACGGAGAAGGGCCCCGGCGGATCACTCCGCCGGGGCCCTTCCTCATGTCGACTTCAGGCTTCAGGCGTCCAGAACCTGCCCGGCACGCCGCACGACGGGCGCCTCGACACTCCAGGGGAAGTTGATCCAGTCGTCGGTGCGCTTCCACACGTACTCGCACTTCACGAGCGACTGCGACTTCTCGTAGATCACCGCGCTGCGCACCTCGGCCACGTGATCGAGGCAGAAGTCGTGCACGAGCTTCAGCGTCTTCCCGGTGTCGGCGACATCGTCGGCGATGAGCACCTTCTTGTCCGTGAAGTCGATGACATTGGGCACGGGCGCCAGCATGACGGGCATTTCCAGGGTCGTCCCGACCCCCGTGTAGAACTCCACGTTGACCAGGTGGATGTTCTTGCAGTCGAGCGCGTACGCGAGACCGCCCGCGACGAAGACGCCACCGCGGGCGATGGAGATGATGATGTCGGGCCGGTACCCGTCGTCGGCGATGGTCTGCGCGAGCTCACGCACCGCGTCGCCGAACTTCTCGTACGTAAGGTTCTCGCGCACGTCACTCACGCCGTCACTCATGCTGGATGTCACACCTGGGTCCGATGGAAATTGAGGAAGGAACGGGAGGCGGTCGGCCCGCGCTGCCCTTGGTAACGCGACCCGTACCGCTCCGACCCGTAGGGCGACTCGGCGGGCGAGGTCAGCCGGAACATGCACAGCTGGCCGATCTTCATGCCGGGCCAGAGCTTGATGGGCAGCGTCGCGAGGTTGGAGAGCTCCAGCGTCACGTGCCCGGAGAAGCCGGGGTCGATGAACCCGGCCGTGGAATGTGTCACAAGCCCGAGCCGCCCCAGGCTGGACTTCCCCTCGAGCCTGCTCGCGAGGTCGTCGGGCAGGCTGATGATCTCGTACGTCGAGGCCAGCACGAACTCGCCGGGGTGCAGGATGAACGGCTCATCGCCCTCGGGCTCGACGAGCCGCGTCAGGTCGGCCTGCTCGACGGAGGGGTCGATGTGTGGGTAGCGGTGATTCTCGAACACCCGGAAGTAGCGGTCGAGCCGCACGTCGATGCTTGAGGGCTGCACCATGGATTCGTCGTACGGATCAATCCGTACTCGTCCGGCGTCGATCTCGGCCCGGATGTCCTTGTCTGAGAGAAGCACGCACCGAGGATACGCAGAGCGCGCGGGCCCGCCCCAATCGGACGGCCCCGCGCGCTCCCGCTGTAGCTGTCGTTACCGCTTCTGTGACGCGACCGGCACGGCATGCCGCAATCGGGCGCACCGTGGACAGCGGATGAGACGGCCGGGTCCGAGCCGGTCGGCCTTCTGCATCGGGAACGAAGCAGTGCTGAACACGTGCCCTTCGGCACATCGGACGACGGTGCGCTCCATCAAGTCCTCGAGTCCCTTCCCCATTGCCGTAGTTGAGCTCGCAGCGTCCCGCACCTGCTCGTACGCGAGCTGACGACGAAAGGCCACATTACGGGACGAAAGGGGCGCCCCTCCAGGCGGCACTCCGGCCTCTCACCGTACGCCCCAACTCCCGCGTCCCGAAGCGCCATCCACGCCCCGGACAGCACGCAGGCCCCACGGCAAAAGCGCCCGGGGCCTGGAATGAGGTAGAGTGTGCGACGTTACGACACCGCCACAGACGGTGTCTTTCGCGGGTGTAGTTTAGTGGTAGAACATCAGCTTCCCAAGCTGAGAGTGCGAGTTCGATTCTCGTCACCCGCTCCATAGTTGAGGCCCAGGTCGGCGACCTGGGCCTTTTTGCTGCTCCGGGCATCGATCACGCCTGATCATGCCTCGATCACAAGAGCACAATGGGTAGTAGTGCCTCTTGGAAGGACGGGGCCATGAGCGAGATCCACTCCCCGGGGAAGGGTCATCGCGTCTTCTTCGGGGTCTTTCTGGCGATCCAGGCCGTCTTTCTCGTCTGGGTCGTGGCAGGCGCCGTCAGCGGCGAGACCATCGGCACCACGATCGGGGTCGGCGTGATCGTCGCGATCTGGCTGGCGACGGACTTCCTCGTGGCCGTGACATACGCCATGTACTGGCTCGCCGGCAGACCACCACGACGGACCCGCGCCCAGCACTGACTCATCCGCACCTAGCGCTTTCGGCCCAACTCTCCCAGGACTTCGCCGAGTTGGCCGGCGGTCAGGGCGGCATCGGGGAGCGGTGTCGTGGCCGGCGCGGCGCGCAGGCCGTCCAGGAGCAGGGTCAGGGGGCGGCGCCAGGCGTCGGGGGTGGTCGCCGTGGTCAGGGCAGGGATGGCGCGGCCCAGGGCGGCCAGTGCGAACAGGACGTCCTCGGTGGTCGCGTCGGCGCGGACCGTGCCCTGGGCTCGGCCGCGGCTCAGCAGGATGTCCATCGTCTCGCGGTTGTGGGCGTGCACGGCCCGCAGCGCGTCCACGCCCTCCAGGCGGGTGGTCATGAGGTCGTTGGTTCCTCGGTCGGCGGCCAGCGTGACGAAGACGGCCCGGAGGTATTCGTTCAGCGCCGCCCAGGCGTCCGGGGCCGTCCGGGCCTGATCGCCCGCGGCCATCGTGCCCGTCAGGAGGTCGTGGAAGACGGCGTCGACGAGGGCGGCGCGGGTGGGGAAGTTCCGGTAGAGCGTCGCGTTCCCCACGCCTGCCCGGCGGGCGATCACGTCCAGCGGCGCCTCAAGGCCCTGCTCCGCGAACACCTCGCGGGCGGCGTCCACCAAGAGGTCCCAGTTGCGTCGCGCGTCGCGGCGCCGTGGGGGCGTCGCGCGGGGCGAATCGCCGGTCATCGTCACTGTCCCTGCCGACCTTCCTGCCAAGTGGGGACCACTCCCCGGTAGGGATGCTATCGTCGCGCTCGGAAATGGGGAGCACTCCCCACTTAAGGGGAGAGGGCATGGCATGAACGGGCACGGGAGCGGGAACGGGAACGGGACGGCGCTGGTGCTCGGCGGCGGAGGGCCGGTCGGCGGCGCGTGGATGACCGGCGTCCTGGCCGGCCTCGCGGACGCCGGCATCGATCTCGGCCGGGCCGACGTCGTCATCGGCACCTCGGCGGGCGCGATCTTCGGCTCCCGGCTCGCGAGCGGGGAACCGGCGCGGGAGCTGTACGAGCGCCAGCTCGCCGGAGCGGACCGGGTGGACCTGGAGGTCTCCGTACCGCAGACGCTCCGCTTCCTGTGGGCAGCGCTCGGCTCCCGTGACCCCGAGCGCTCCGTGCGGCGCCTGGGCCGCGCCGCCCTCGCCGCGCGCACCAGGCCCGAGGCCGAGGTGTTCGACACCGTGGGAGGCCTGCTCCGCGGGGCGCGGGCCTGGCCCGAGCAGGCGCTGCGGATCACTTCGGTCGATGCCGTGACCGGAGCCGTGGAGACGTTCGACGCAGGCTCCGAGGTCTCTCTCGCCGAGGCCGTCGCCGCCAGCTGTGCGGTGCCCCTGGTGTGGCCGCCGGTCACGGTCGCGGGCCGCCGCTGGATCGACGGCGGCAGCCGCTCCACCACCAACATCCACTTGGCCCGCGGTTACCGGCGCGTCCTTGCCGTCTCCCCGATCCCCTCCGCCGTCGGACCGCACCCCGGCGCGCAGGAGCAGGCGGCCCAACTCGCCGCGGAGGGTACCGACATCACGCTCGTCGCCCCGGACCCCGCGGCCCGCCGCGCCATGGGCCGCAACATGACCGCCGACGCCCGACGCCACCCCGCCGCCCGAGCAGGCCACCACCAGGCCACCACACTCGCGCCCACACTGACCGCCTTCTGAGCCATGACCGAACGGACCCCTCATGCAAGCCCCCGCCCTGGCGGACCTGGCCCCCGAAGGCCATGACCTGGCGATCGACCCGTACCCCCTCTACGCGGCCCTCCGCGCCGAGAGCCCCGTGCACCGCGTCAGCGTCCCTGGCAGCGGGGAGGCCTGGCTGGTTCTTGCTCGTGACGCGGCCCGGGTCGCGTTGACCGATCCCCGGCTGCGCAACGACATCCGGTACTCGTCCTCCTGGCAGACCGACGGCGGTCACGCCATCGGCCGCAACATGCTCCAGAGCGACCCCCCGCAGCACACCCGGCTGCGTCGGCTTGTGGCAGGACGCTTCACGCACGGGCGGATCGCCGAGCTGCGGCCGAGGATCGAAGCCGTCGCCGACGACCTGCTCGCCGCACTCCCACCGCAGGGCACGGCAGACCTCGTGAGCCAGTACGCGCTGCCGCTGCCCGTGGCGGTGATCTGCGACCTCCTCGGCGTCCCCACGGCGGACCGGGCCCTCTTCCACACCTGGTCGAACGAGCTGGTCATGCCCACATCGGAGGAAGCCGCGGCTTCGGCGGGCACCGCGCTCACCGGCTACCTCACCGAGCTGATCGACCGTAAGAGCAAGGACCCCGACGGCACCCTGCTCAGCGATCTCGCCCTGCTCGGCGACCCCGCCCTGCTCGGCGACCCCGCCGCGGAGGCAGCCCCGCCGGAACCCGGCGGCCTCACCGCCGAGGAACTCCTCGGCATGGCCTTCCTCATCCTCGTCGCGGGCCACGAGACGACGGTCGACCTCATCTCCGGAACGCTCCACGCCCTGCTCGCCCACCCCGACCAGCTGGCCCTGCTGCGCGCCGACCCCGGGCTGACCGGCGGCGCCGTCGAGGAGTCGCTGCGCTACAACTCCCCCGTCCACGCCTCCGCGTTCCGCTTCGCTGCCGAGCCCCTGGACCTGGCGGGCACCCGCATAGCCGCCGGTGACACCGTCCAGGTCTCCCTCGCCGCGGCCTCCCGCGATCCCCTGCACTTCCCCGAGCCCGACCGCTTCGACATCAGGCGCCGCGCGCAGGGGCACCTCGGGTTCGGCCACGGCCTGCACCACTGCCTCGGCGCCCCGCTCGCCCGCGCCGAGGCCGAGATCGCCGTGCGCCGCCTCCTCGCCCAACGCCCCGGACTCGCCTTCGCCGCCGATCCCGCCGCACTCACCTGGCGAACCAGCGCACTGCTACGGGGGCTGAGGGAACTGCCGCTGTCCTTGGGGCCCTTCGGATGAGTCAGCCGAACTGGCCCGGCTGATAGTCACCTGCCGGCTGCTGGACTATGACGTTCACTCGGTTGTAGGTGTTGATGAGGGCGATGAGCGACACCAGGGCCACGAGCTGGTCCTCGTCGTAATGCTTGGCGGCGTCCGCCCATGCCTCGTCCGTGACGCCGCCCGCCGCGTCGGCGATGCGCGTCCCCTGCTCCGTGAGCTCCAGCGCGGCGCGCTCGGCGTCGGTGAACACCTGGGCCTCGCGCCAGGCGGCGATGAGGTTGAGGCGCGTCGGTGTCTCGCCCTGGTGCGTGGCGTCCTTCGTGTGCATGTCGGTGCAGAAGCCGCAGCCGTTGATCTGGCTCGCGCGGATCTTGACCAGTTCCTGTGTCGCGGCGGGCAGGGTCGAGTCCGAGACGACCTTGCCCGCGGAGTTGATGTGCTTCAGGACCTTGCCTGCGAGCGCGCTGCCGAAGAGGTTCATACGAGCGTCCATGGTGATCTCCTCTGCCGTTGCCGATGCTGTCATTCCTCTGACGGAGGCGCGCGCCAAGATGTGACAGCAGAAGCAGGACAGACTTCGACAGCCCGTCCCACGGGCCTCGCGTTACAGTCGGTGATTCCTGTGGGTTCAACTAAATGGGGGGTTTCTCATGGCACTGTTCGGAAACGCGCACACGATCGATCCGATGACCGCGCAGCAGGACTACGCGCGTCTGCTGGGCCACGGCGAGCAGGTGCAGGCCGCGTTCCTGCTGATCCGCGACACCATGCTCTTCACCGACCGTCGCCTCGTCCTCGTCGACAAGCAGGGGATAACCGGCAAGAAGGTCGAGTACCACTCGGTCCCGTACCGCAGCATCACGCACTTCGCGGTGGAGACCGCCGGGCACTTCGACCTCGATGCCGAGCTCAAGATCTGGATCTCCGGCACCCCTGAGCCGATCCAGAAGACCTTCACCAAGGGCGTCGACATCTACGAGGTGCAGGCGATCCTCACGCAGTACGTGGCGCGCTGATCGGTAGCCCCCCGGGGCGCCGGGGCCGGGGGGCGGGCCCGGGGGGTCTCAGGCCGTGGGCACGCGGTCCAGGAAGCCGTGCACGGTACGGATACGGCCGTCGTCGGCGAGCGTGATGACGTCGAAACCGGCGACGGGAGCGGAGCCGTCCGCGACGGACACCAGTTCCCAGCCGAAGCGGGCGATGTGGTGGTGCCCGTCGACCGCCCCGGTCTGCCGGAACTCGAAGCCGGGGAACTGCTCGTGGGCCCCCGCGATCACGGCGGCGAGGGACTCGTGCCCTGATACGTCGGCCAGCGGGTCCGTGTAGCTGCCGTCCTCGCTCCAGGCGGCGGCCACGGCCTTGGCCAGATCCTCGGCGCCCTCGGCGTTCCAGGCCTCGAAGTAGCGGGCGACGGCGGTCTCGTACGCGGAAGTGTCGTGTGCGGACATGGCGGGTGCCTCCTGCGGCTCGGTAGCTCGGCTCGGTCATCGATCACCGGTCATCGGTCATCGGGGGTGTTCCTTCGATGACTTGAGCTTGCCGTGTGGGCCGGATCGGGTCGATTACGTCCGGGGTAATGCGGGGTCGGAAGCGGCCCGGGAGCGCCACCCGCTGTCTTCTCACGAGAGCGCGACTGTGCTTGCCTAAGGGGCTCTTTCGGTTGCCTGGACGGGAGTTGACGTATGCGCAAGCCGTGGGTCGGTGGGGTGCTGCTGGCCGCTGTGCTGCTCCTCGGGGCGTGCGGCGACCCGGGCTCGGGGGGTACATCGGCCGACGTCCCGGATACCCCCACCGCCGCGCGGGAGAAGCCCTCCGCCGAGTCCTCCTCCGAGCCCTCCGCCTCGGCGCCGTCTTCGACCACCCGCCAGCGCGTCGCAGAAAATTCCCAGAAAAAAGCCCCCAAGGTCCTCTACCTCGGGGATTCTCTCGCAATGGAGAACCAGACCGTCCTCGGCGACCTCCTCCGCGCCGACCTGGGCGCCCGCTACCGCAGCGCGCCCTACTCCGGCACCACCCTCTGCGACTACCTCGACGACACCGGCAAGGACTCCCTCGTCCCCGACAAGGACAAGGCCGCCGCGCTGGTCCGCGACCAGCGGCCCGACTATGTGGTCCTCCAGTTCTGGGGCAACGCGTGGGGCTACACGCCCTGCATGGACGGCATCACGTACGACAAGCAGCGGCAGAAGTACTTCGACCGGTACGCCGCCGACGCGAAGGCGCTGGCCTCGCAGATCCACGATGCGGGTGGCTCCGAAGCCGACCGGCCTCGGATCGTGTGGGTCCTCCAGGGCCCCGACCCGATCACGCCCGACCGCGTGCGGCGCGTCAACGGAATCTACGAGGCGCAGGCGGCCGCATCGGATGGGCTCATCGCCGACGCGGGGCGCGTGGTCGCCCCGGCGGCGGATCGGTACACGTGGGTGGAGAAGCTGCCGTGCACGTCTTACGAGCGGGAGCACGCGTCCTACTGCACGGAGCCGGGCAGTGGTCGTACCGCGCTGCACCGCGGTGACGACTACCTGCACTTCTGCCTGGCGCCGACCACGGCCAAGCCCCGTCCCTGCCCGGCCCGTTCGCCCGGGATCCGCCGCATGGCCGCGGAGATCACCCGGGCGGTGGGGGCTGCGGGGTAGCTCCCGCTGCGGCTTCAGGGCGCGGTCAGCCCGCCGTCAGCAGCAGCCCGCACGAAGCGGGCGAAGGCGCCGGGGGAGATGGTGAAGACGGGGCCTTCGGGGTTCTTGCTGTCGCGGAGAGCTAGGCCGCCTTCGCGGGGGGCGAATTCGATGCACTCCCCGCCGGTGTCCGAGCTGTAGGACGACTTGCGCCATGCGGTGCCGTTTAGGGGGGCGCACTCGATGCATTCGCCGCCAGAGGTTCCGCTGTACGAAGACCTACGCCACCGTGCGCCCGCCAGTTGGTGCGTCGTGCCCATAGCGTTCCTCCATCACACGAGCGATCAGCTCCGCCGAGCTCTCCGTCGAGAGAGCACAGCTTTGCAATCGAGCGTAGCCGACCGAACGCTCCCTGATCACTTGCGGATTGGCAGTCATACGGCCTGAGTCATAGCTCTCGGTGTAGAACACGTCCGGGTCATCGTCGAAGCGCAACATCGTGAACGAGCCCATCATCCCGGTGTGTTGGCCCACCGAGAACGGCAGTACCTGGATCTGCACCCACGGGTGTTCTTGGAAACTCGACAGCCGCGTCAGTTGGTTTCGCATGACCTCGCGGCCGCCGACCTCCTGCCTCAGCACGCCCTCGCCCAGGACCACCCACAGCGCGGGCGCGTTGTCCCGCTTCAATATGCGCTGCCGCTCCAGACGAGCCGCCACCAACTCGGCAGCCTTGTGGGGATGGTCCACGCCGAGCAAGGCCCGCGCGTACTCCTCGGTCTGCAACAGCCCGTACACCAACTGGCACTGATAGGTGGAGATGAACGCAGCCTTCGCCTCCATCTCCGCAAACGCCTGGAACCACGTCGGCAGCTGACTCTTAAGAACCAGCCCCACCAACCGCGAAAACACCCCGTCAGTCCCCAGCGCCGCATCCACCCGCTCGGAGAAATCCCTCGTCGGCACCTTCTTCGCTGTCTCGATCTGGCCCACCAGCGAGCCCGTACAGAAGATGATCCCGCCCAACTGGCCCTGCTTCAGGCCCGCAGCCTCGCGCAGGCGCCGCAGTTCCGAGCCGTAGTAGTCCAGCGGTGACGCGCTGGGGTCGAGGTCGCGGATGTTGACCATGCGTGGGGCACCCCCATAACCAACGCCTCGCGGCGTTCAGTTCAACTCGTAGCCCAGCGTAACCAGCCAACTCCACGCTGGTGACATGAATCACGTAACTCCCCCACCGCCCCTGCCCGTTCGCGGGGCGTACCGGATGAGCCTCACGCTCGGTGAGCACTCCGTACGGCATCTGCGGTTCATCCTCCGGGCCTACCTGGGGAGTTGGGGCATGGGCGAGCTGCGCGACTGCGCCGAGCTGGCCCTCACCGAACTCGTCACCAACGTCGTACGCCACGTACCGGACCGCCGCTGTGAGCTCCTCATCCTGCGTCGCCCCCGGAGCCTGCGGGTCGAGGTCGCGGACACGTGTCCCCTGCTGCCCAGGCAGGGCAGTGGCGAGGAACTGGCCGAGGGCGGGCGCGGGCTGCTCATCGTCGCGGCCGTCACCGATCGCTGGGGGTACGAGCCGCGGGCGGACGGCAGCGGCAAGACCGCCTGGTTCGAGTGCGATGCCAAGGAGTCGGGGCAGTTGGGGCCGCCGGGGGCCACCCGTTCGGTCTAAGTCCGCTCGCGTGGCCCCCCGGGGGTGTCACACGCTGTGAACTCCTGAACGACGAAGAAAGGGTGCCCATGAGCAGCGGAGCGAGCAACCCGCGGGGCGCAAGCCCCTGGGCGTCGGGCGGCACGATGTTCGCGGGTGTCCTGATGCTGGTCAGCGGCATCCTCGGCATCCTCGAAGGCATCGCGGGCATCGCCAAGGACGACGTCTACGCACGCATCGGGGACTACGTCTACAAGTTCAACCTCACCACGTGGGGCTGGATCCATCTGATCCTCGGCATCCTCGTCGCGGTCACCGGATACGGCATCCTCAAGGGCGCGACCTGGGCCAAGGCGTGCGGTGTCGCGCTCGCCTCGATCTCCGTCGTCCTGCACTTCATGTGGCTGCCGTACCAGCCGATCTGGGCACTGATCGCGATCGCGATCGGCATCTTCGTCATCTGGGCGCTGTGCACGGACCACCCGGACCGCGACGCCCGCCGTGACGCCGGGGCAGGGGGCGGCTGGGAGCCTCGTAAGACCTCCAGCGGTCCCGGCCCGTTCGCCGAGGGCTCCGCGGGTGCCGACCCCGGTCCCCCCGGCGGTCCGGGCCGGACTCCGCCTCCCACCGTCTGACCGACCGCGAGGCGGGAGCCGACCCGGAGGGCCCATGACCGACACGTCCACGTCCGGCAACGGGCCCTCCCTCTGGACGCCGCAGGCCCGTGCCCTGCTGCCGCTCGTCGTGCCCGCCCTGCTCATCGGCGTCGGGTCCAGCCTGATCCTGCTGCTGCTCAGCTTCGTCGCCGAGCGGTTGCAGGATCTGCTGTGGGACGCGTTGCCGGACGCGGTCGGGGTCTCGGGCACGTCGGTGGGGTGGATCATCGGCGTGCTCACCGCGGCGGGGTTCGTCGTCGGGCTGATCGTGTGGAAGGTCCCCGGGCACGCCGGGCCCGACCCCGCGACGCTCGGCCTCGTCGATCCGCCGCTGCCGGTCCGGGTGCTCCCCGGCCTCGCGCTCGCCGTGGTCGTGGGGCTCGCGGGCGGCGTCAGCCTCGGCCCGGAGAACCCGATCACGGCCATCAACATCGCCCTCGCCTACACGCTCGGCATGAAGGCCATGCCCCGCACCCCCGCCACGGACTGGGTGATGCTCGCCGCCGCGGGGACCATCGGCGCCCTCTTCGGTACGCCGGTCGCTGCGGCGCTCGTCCTCTCCGAGATCGTGATCGGCGCCGACCCGCGCCCCCTGTGGGACCGGCTGTTCGCGCCGCTGGTCGCGGCGGGCGCGGGGGCGCTGACCACGGTGCTCGTCGCGCACCCGACGTTCCAGATCGACGTCGAGGCCTACGACGGGCCGCACTGGGGCGACATCCTCTCCGCCATGGTCGTCAGCACGGCGGCGGCCGCCATCGGGCTGTGCGCCGTGTACGCCTTCCCGTACCTCCACCGCGCCTTCCGCCAGCTCGCGCATCCCGTACTGATGCTGACGGTGGGCGGTCTCGTGCTCGGCGTCCTGGGCGCGCTCGGCGGCCACCTCACGCTCTTCAAGGGCCTGGAGGAGGTGAAGGAGCTGACGGCGGAGGGCGCCGACCACGACGCGGGCAACCTGCTGCTGCTCGCCCTGGTCAAGCTGCTCGCGCTCTGCGTGGCCGCCACCTGCGGCTTCCGGGGCGGGCGGATCTTCCCCGCGGTCTTCGTGGGCGTGGCGCTCGGCATGCTCGCGCACGCCCTCGTCGACTCGGTGCCGCCCGCCCTGGGGATCACCTGCGCCATCCTCGGCTTGCTGCTCGCCACGACGCGGCAGGGCTGGCTGAGCCTGTTCACGGCGGCGGTCGTGGTGATGGACCTCGCTCTGCTGCCGGTCCTGTGCGTCGCGGCGCTGCCCGCCTGGCTGTTGGTGACGGGGCGCCCGGAGATGCTGATCAAGGAGACCGCATCGGACGACGCGTCAGATGCGGTCCAGACCCGGCACTCCCAGTGACGCGAGCCCGTCCAGGACCAGGTCCACGCCGACCGCCGCGAGCAGCAGGCCCAGCAGCCTGCCGAGGAGTTCGACCGTCGCGTGATGTGTGCCCCTCAGGATGCGCGCGAGCAGGACCACGCAGACCAGATCCAGGGCGATGACGGCGACGTACGCGCCGACGACCGTGGAACGCCAGGACCAGGTGTCGCGGGCCGCCGCCTCGATCAGCACGGCGGTCATGGCGAGCGGACTCACGATGTACGGCATGAGCAACTCGCGTACGCCGCTGACGAGATCGGGCGCGTCCACGTTCGCGCGGTCCGAGCCGAGGTGGACGCCGAGGACGAGCCCCACGGCGTAGATGAAGAAGATGACGCCGCCCGCGAGCTGGAGCGCGGGCGTGGAAATGTGGAAGAGCTCAAGGAGCCACGGCGCGGTGAAGCCCGCGATCAGGCCGACCACGACGGCGGCACCGGACGACACGAGGGCGATCATCCGCAGCTCGCGGACCGGGTGGTTCTGCGCGAGGCCGCCGAAGGCGAGCAGCACCTTGGGCGGCCCGACGACGGAGAAGAAGGTGATGAATGCGGCGGAATAGGTCAGGGCAGCGGTCACGCACGGCATCTTGTACCGCGCCGCGCCTAGAACGCGGCGGGACCGCCGTTCGCCGCTACCGTGTCGCGCGCCGCGCGGACGAAGGCCTCGATGCGGGGGGTCCCCTCGGCGGCCGTGCGCCAGATCAGCGCGACGTCGGCCGACGGGACGTCGTTCAGGGGTACGAAGGTGATGTCGGGCCGCGAGTAGTACTTCTCCACTGACGCGACGACCGGCGACACCCCCCGCCCGGTGGCCACCAGCGTCATCAGCTCCTGGAACCCGGCGACGGACTGGCCGCGGCGGATCGGGAGGCCGCTGGGGGTGCGGGGCGGGATGTGGAAGTCCCACCAGTAGGCGGGAGCGCCGTTCACGGCGCCGAAGAAGGTCTCGCCCGCGCACTCTTCGAGGGACACGCTTTCGCGCCCGGCGAAGCGGTGGCCGAGCGGCATGGCGAGCATGCGGGGTTCGTTGATGACGACGGGCCCGACCGTGAGGTCCGGCTCCTCGACGGGCAGGCAGGTGAACAGCACGTCGGCCTCGCCGCCACGCAGCGCGCCGAGCGGGTCGCCGACCTGGGTCTCCCGCATCCGGACGTCGCAGCGCGGGCAGCGGCTGCGGAACGTCTCCAGGATCGCGGAGGTCAGCGAGCCGGCCCCTGACCCGAGGAAGGCGACGGTCAACTCGCCCTCGACGCCGCGCGCCATGTCCTTGGCACGGGCGACGGCGGCCTCCATCCGCAGGTGCAGGGGCGCCAGGTCGTCGTACAGCTGACGGCCGAGCGGGGACATCTGCACCCTGCGGCTGGTGCGCTCGAAGAGCGGGGCGCCGATCTTGCGCTCCAGCTTCTTCACGGTCTGGCTGACGCGGGCCTGGGAGAGGAGGAGGCGTTCGGCGGTGCGGCCGAAGTGGAGCTCTTCGGCGAGGGTCAGGAAAGTCTCCAGCTCCTGGCGTTCCATTTCGCTGCCCACCCCGTCCCTGACCTGCATCGATAAGCCTGAGCGCAACGATCGTTTCATGGATCGCCGTTGATCGGGGGTGGGCGGGGGCGGATCTTGGAGGAGTCCCCTTCACGGGACCACCGATCCTCTCAACTCCCCGGAGATTCCCATGCTTTCGCGCACTCGCAACTCCGCTGTCGCCGCCGCTGCCGCGCTCGCCCTGACGGCCGGTCTCGCCGTCACGGGGGCTCACGCCTCGGGCTCGAAGCCCGGCCCGGGGTCTTCCGGCCCCGCCTGGGCCGCCGCCTGGGCCGCGTCGCCGCAGCGGGCCAGCACGGGCTTCAAGCCCAACTGGTCGGAGGACGGCTTCTCCGGCCAGACCCTGCGCCAGGTCGTACGCGTCACGGAGGGCGGGGACAGAGCCCGTATCCGGCTCTCCAACGCGTATGGGACATCGCCGCTGCACATCGCGGGGGCGACCATCGCCCGTACGAAGAAGGGGGGCGGGGCCGCTGTCGAGGAAGGCTCGGTGCGGCGGCTCACGTTCGAGGGGAGGCGGTCGGTGGAGATCCCGGCGCACGGCCAACTCTCCAGTGATGAGGCGGGCTTGGGGCTCAAGCCCTTCGAGTCGGTCACCGTCACCTTGCATCTCGCCCGTACGACGGGGCCCGCCACGTTCCATGCGCAGTCGTTCGCGACGAGTTACCGGGCGGACGGGGATCATGTCGCGGATGCCGGGGCGGGGGCGTTCGGTGAGTCGACGGAGTCCTGGTACTTCCTGTCGGGGGTGGACGTGAGGGGGGACCGTGCTCGCCGGGGCGGCGGCATCGTCCTCTTCGGCGACTCCATCACCGACGGCTTCGCCTCCTCCACCGACCTCAACCGCCGCTGGTCCGACGCTCTCGCCGAGCGGCTGGCCAAGGCGGGGTCGCCTCGGCCGGTCCTGAATGCCGGTATCGGCGGCAACCTCGTCCTCAACGACTCCGCCTGGTACGGGGAGAGGGGGACCGCCCGCTTCGGGCGGGACGCGCTGGATCTGCCGGGGGTGGGGACCGTGGTGGTCCTTGAGGGTCTGAACGACATCGGGTTCAGCGAGAGCGATACGCCCACTTACAAGCCCGCGCCGAAGGTGAGCGCTGAGGACCTCATCGCGGGGCACCGGAAGTTGATCCGGGCGGCGAAGGAGAAGGGGGTGAAGGTGGTGGGGGCTACTTTGCTGCCGCTGGGGGGCTCGGATCACTACGGAGAGCGGGCCGCGAAGGTGAGTGATGAGTTCAACGAGTGGGTGCGGACTTCTGGGGAGTACGACTCGTACGTGGACTTTGACCGGGCTCTGGCGGATCCTGCGGATGCTGAGCGGCTTGCGCCCGAGTACGACAGCGGGGACCACCTGCACCCCAATGACGCGGGGTATGCGGCGATGGCCCGCGCGGTGGACCTCGAAACGCTTTAGTCCCCAACCCCGCCCCTTCCCGAAAACCCGCTCGGCGCGGGGGCCTTGGTGACCGTCATCACCGGCTTCGCCGAGTTCGTCCTCAAACGCCGGACGGGCTGAAAAAGATTCAGCTGCGGGGCAATCGGGTGGGTGGGCGGGAAAATTAGCCCCTCCGGCGTTTGAGGAGCGGGGTCTGGGGCGGAGCCCCAGGTGTCACCCCCGCGCCGGCGACGCAATCGCCCGCGCAGCCACCACCTCCTGGCGCAGGGGTTCCAGGACGCTGTCCTGGGGGCCCGTGAAGGACGTCGAGACCTCCTCCAGGGTCTCGGAGTCCCTCAAGCCCTCCGCCAACTCACGGAGTTGGCGAGCCACCTCCCCCACCTCCGTGAGGGTCGGCTCCGTCGCCCCATGGCGGATCCGCACCCGCGCAGCGGTAGTCGCGTCCACGATTCGTTCGACGGCGATCACCAGCGGCCACCACGCCGCGGCCCGCGCCCCCATCGGGGGCGGTTCCGTGAGCGCGCGCTGGAACTCCGTGCGGATGACGGACAGGTCCCGGTACAGGCCCCGCCGCATCCGCGCACGCTCGGCCACATCCACCGCCGTGCCGAACGCGCTCTCGACGTACGACGCCGTATCGGCCACCGCGTCCGCGAGGCGGTCACCGATCCGCGTGTGCCAGCTCTCCGGCCACAGCAAGTATCCGGCCACCAGCGAGATCCCGCAGCCGATCAGGCTGTCCACCAGGCGCGGCACGACGAGCCCGAAGCCCTGGTGGTTCAGGACGTCGGAGAGGAGCAGGATCACGGGGGTGATCGCGGCCGTCTGGTAGCCGTAACCCCGCGTCGTGAGCGCCGGGATCAGGGCCGCGAGGGCGAGCATCACCGGCACGTCCCACCAGCCGCGCGGCACCTCGGCAAGGACGGCTGCCGCCACCACCAGGCCCGCCGCCGTACCCAGCGCCCGCAGCACCGCCCGCGAGAAGACCGAGCCGAAGTCCGGCTTGAGGACGAACGTGACGGTGAGCGCCACCCAGTACGAGCGGGGCACCTCGATCAGGGACACGAGCGATTGCGCGATGCCGATGCAGAGGGCCAGGCGTAGGCCGTAGCGCCAGGACGCGCTCGACAGGATCACGTTGCGGGCGGCTCTGCGGGCCCTTACGCGCAGGGCCGCGGGGCGGCCGAGGCGGTCCTCGGCGTTCACGGCGCCGTGCGGGTCGGGGTCGTTGAGGAGTTCGGCCACGTGCCGCAGGGCGTGGTCGACCGCGTCGGCCGAGGGGTCCGGTGCTTCGGGGAGGGTGGGGCCGGGGATCGGGGTCTTCCCGGGGGCGGCCACCGCATCCGCGAGGCGCCGCACCTCCGCGGGAAACTCCGGCGGCATCGGGACCCCGCACTGGTGCGCGGCGGGCGCGGCCTCGATGACCGGGGTGATCGCGTTCAGCTGGGCCACCAGGCGGACCAGGTCCGGGTTGCGGCCGTGCGCGCGGGTGCGCCGGGCGAGGACCAGGTCGTACGACTGGTTCAGGGACGCGGTGACGGCCGTGCGCGCCTCGTCGTACCCCTCGGTGCCCGCCGCTTCGAGCAGCGCGGCCACGCTGCGGTAGGTCGCCGCGACGGCGGCCCGCTCCGGGATCCCGGAGCGGAGCGGCCAGGCGAGGAGCGCGAGGGTGAGGACCAGGAGGCCGCCGCCCGTCATGAGGGCCGGGGCCAGCCACCATTCCCCGGGCATCGGAAGCCCCGCCCCCACCACGGAGTTGAGCAGCAGGAGCAGGCCGGACACGGACGCCACGGCACCGATCGTGGACATCATCCCGGAGACCAGTGCCACGAGGGTGACCACGCCGACCGCGACCCAGCCGTGGCCGAAGACCAGGGAGCCGATGGTGACGCCGAGCGCGCCGAACAGCTGCGGCACGGCGATGTTGAGGATCCGCATGCGGTACGCGTCGGCGGTGTCGCCGATGACTCCGGACAGGGCGCCCATGGAGGCGAGCGCGCCGTACGCGGGCTGCCCGGCCGCGAGGCCGATGAGGAGGGGCAGCGACATGGCGACGGACGCGCGCGCCACCGCGGCCCACGGGATCGGCGCCGCCTGCGGCTTGAGTGTCCTGACCAGCCAGGGGGGCGGGGCGAGGGTGCTCAGAGGGCCCGGTGGTGCGGGTGACTCGCGGGGGCGCATGCGGCCATTATCGCCACCGCCGCCATGCCCGGACCGATCTGCCGTTCACCGCTTCGGCTCGTGCAGCGTCAGGTCCACCACCAGAGTCCGGTGGTCCGTGTCGCCGATGTCCAGGAAGCGGGCATCGCGGGCCGAGAAGTCCGGGCTGGCGAGGACGTGGTCGATCTGCGTGCCCAGCGGTGACATCAGATCGGCGGGCCAGCTCGGGGTGCGGGCGGACCCCGCGAGGCCGGCGGCGTCGCGTACGCCGCCGGTGTCCAGGATGTCGCGGAAAGCCGCGTGGTCCTGGGTGGCGTTGAAGTCGCCCGCGATGATGGTGGACCGGTTCGCGCGCCTGCCGTCGGCGGCGTAGTCGCGGAGTTCGGCGAGTTCGGTGCGCCAGGTGGAGAGTTGCCTGGGCAGCGGCGGCATCGGGTGGGCGAGCTGGATGCGGACCTGGTGGCCGCTCTTCAGCTCGGCCACGGCGCCGGGCATGCCCAGCGTGCCCGCGAGGCCGCTCGCCTTCTTCAGGGGCAGCTTGCTGACGATCACCGAGCCCTCGGCGCCGCCGGCTTCGCTCGCGGTGCGGTAGGGGTAGTCGGAGCGGGGCAGTTCGTCGCGCAGAGTGTCCGAGCAGGTGTAGTCGCACTCCGGGACGAAGAGGAGGTCGGGCTTCTCCTTGCGGACCGCCTTCAGCAGGCCGGGGGTGCCCTGGCCGAACTCCACGTTCGACGCCATGACGCGGATCTCGGCGACGGCCGGTCCTTCCGGGTCGTCCGTCTTGCCGTACGGCTCCATGAACCAGGCGATGCCGCCGAGCGCGACGACGCCCCAGACGAGACCCACGCGCCAGCGGGCGAGGGCCGCGAACAGCAGGGCGGCGATCGCGGGGGCGAGGAGCCAGGGCAGGAACGCGAGGATCTGCGGTACGGGGGTGAAGCCGTCGGAGTCGGCGATACGGAAGCCGAGGATGGTGCTGACGCCGCCCAGGAGGAGGGCCGCCAGCCAGGCGGAGGGGCGGTGCCGGGGGCGCCGCTTCGCCTGCGGCTCCGGCCAGTCCTCTCGGGGTGCCGTCCTCGCTGCCGTTGCGCTGTCCAAGGCCGGCCTCTCCGTCTGGTGGGATCTCGAATCCTCCCTCAGAGACGGCTGGAGGTGGGGGAAGGGTTGCGTTTCCCCAAGCCCGCTCAATCGCCGGACGGGCTATTTCCAGCCCGTCCGACGATTGAGGACGGGCTGGACGGAGCCGGTGATTGACGGCGTCGAAGCAGCCACGCGGCAAGCGCGATCGCGAGCCCCACCCCGAGAATCACCCACCCCGCCACGCTCAGCGAGTGCGTCAAGGCGTCGTACACCGCCTCCGCCGCGGGGCGGGAGACGTCTTTCGGCAGGTCGTCCATGGTGAGCCCCCGGCCCACGATGACCGCTGCTCCAAGGAACGCCCCCGCGAAGGCCGCGCCAAGCGCCGTGCGGATGATCGCGCGGCGGCGGTGCACCGCCAGGCAGATGCCGGCCACGGCGAGGAGTACCGCCGCTGCCGGGAGCCAGAGGCCCGCCATCTGGAGCATGTGGAATCCCTTCCCGAAGGGGCCGAGGTCCGAGGACTCCATGAGCGTCACCTCGGTGTGCGTGACGGGGATGCGGTCCGCGAACGGCACGTCGTCTGCGGCCAGTTGGCGCTTGACCTGTTCGGTGATCGGCGCGAGGTCGATGGTGACCGCGCCGCCGTCGGACCGGTCGCTGAGCGCGTCCTGCACCGCGTCGTGCGCGGCGCGGTTCGCCGCGTTCCAGGCCGCCTTGAACGCCTTCGTCTCGGAGAAGGACAGCACCGCGTCCCGTACGAACGACTCGACGGTGCCCTGCAGCGGGCCCACGTCGATCTCCTTCATCACCGAGTCGGTGACCGCCCCGGCCACCGCGTCCCGTACGTCGGGGTCGGAGGCGAGCGGCGCCATCGTGGCGACGTACTGATCGGCGTCCTCGATCTCGTACTTGGCCCAGGTGGAGAGCGCGCCGAGCGGCACGAGGAGGACGGCGATGACGAGGAGGACGGCGGACAGCGGGCGTCTGAGCACGTCCCCCAGGAGAAGTCGCGGGAAGTCCCGGTCACGCCTGGCGCGACCGGGACGAGTGCATACGGGGCAAGAAACTCCTACTTGCGGTTGTAGAGCCCCGTCCTACTTGCGGTTGTAGAGCCGCATCGTCACCGGGCCGAACACCGCCACGAGCAGCACCGCCCAGCCCAGCGCCCACACCAGCGACGAGCCCGGCGACGTACCCGCCATCAGATCGCGGACGGCGGAGGCGACATGGGTGATCGGGTTGTTGTTCACGAACGCCTGCAGCCAGCCCGGCATCGTCTCCGGCTTCACGAAGATGTCGCTGAGGAACGTCAGCGGGAAGAGCACCATCATGCTGACGCCCATCACCGACTTCTCGGTGCGCAGCAGCAGCCCGAACATCGTCCACACCCACGAGAAGGCGAAGGAGAAGACGAGGAGGAGGAGCACTCCGGCAAGCACGCCGAGCACGCCGCCGTCCGGCCGGAAGCCGATGATCATGCCGACGGCCAGCATGACCAGGGACGCGATCGCGTAGCGCAGGGCGTCGCCCAGGAGGTAGCCGACCATCACCGAGGGGCGCCAGATCGGCAGCGTACGGAAGCGGTCGAAGACGCCCTTCTCGATGTCGATGTTCACCGAGACGCCCGTATACATCGTGATCATGACGACGGACATCACGAGGATGCCGGGCAGCAGGTACTGGATGTACTCGCTCGGAGATCCGGCGAGCGCGCCCCCGAAGAGGTACGTGTACATCAGCACCATCATGATCGGGAACGCCGTCACGTCGAAGAGCTGCTCCGGCACATGCTTGATCTTGAGCATGGCCCGCCAGCCGAACGTCAGGGACGCGGAGAGCGCGCTGGGACGCGGCGGCCGGTCACCGGCGACGAGCAGTTCGGCGAGGGACTCGGTACTGACGGGCGCCAGGTCCTGGGCCTCGGATGTGGTGGTCGCGGTGCTCATGCCTTTGCCTCTTTCTCTTTCTCCGCCATGTCCGTCGCGTGATGGGGGTTGCCGGTGAGGGCCAGGAACACCTCGTCCAGGCTCGGCTGGCCGAGGGAGAAGTTGTCGACGGTGATCCCGGCGCGGGCCAGTTCGGCCAGGGCGCGGGACGCCTTCTCGGCGGCTCCCCGGCCGTTGCGCTCGCCGTTGCCGACGCGGGCGGTGAGGGCGACCGGGTCGGGCTCCAGCTGGACCTCCGCGTCGAGCGCGATCCGCAGCGCCCGCGCGGCGTCCTCGCGCTGGTCCGCGTCCCGGAGCCTGACGTGCACCGAGCCCGCGCCGACCGACGCCTTCAGCTCGCCCTTGGTGCCCTCGGCGATGACCTTGCCGTTGTCGATGACGGCGATGCGGGACGCGAGGTGGTCGGCCTCGTCCAGATACTGCGTGGTCAGCAGGACCGTCGTGCCGTGCGCGACGACCGCCCTGACGATGTCCCAGACCTGGTTGCGGCTGCGCGGGTCGAGGCCCGTCGTCGGCTCGTCGAGGAAGAGCAGGTCGGGGGTGTTGAGGATGGACGCCGCGATGTCGATGCGGCGGCGCATGCCGCCGGAGTAGTTCTTCACCTGGCGGGCGGCGGCGTCGCTCAGGCCGAAGGCCTCAAGGAGCTGCGCCGCCCTGCTGTACGCCGCCTTCTTGCCGTGCCCGGTCAGGCGGGCGAGGAGCACCAGGTTCTCGGTGCCCGTCAGGTCCTCGTCGACCGACGCGTACTGCCCGGTGAGGCTGACCCTGCTGCGCACCGCGTCGGCTTCGCGCACGACGTCGTGGCCGAAGACGTGGGCGTCGCCGCCGTCAGGGCGCAGCAGGGTGGCGAGCATCTTCACGGTGGTGGTCTTGCCCGCGCCGTTCGGGCCGAGCAGGCCGTAGACCGTGCCGGCCGGGATGGTGAGGTCCACGCCGTCGACGGCGCGGTTGTCACCGAAGGTCTTCACCAGGCCCGCGGTCTCGATGGCCACGCTGTTCATGTCGTACGCCCTCTCCACGTCAGTGGTCGTCCGTTACGAGGGCAGACCGTCCCCGCGGCGCAAACTCATCGTCCGGTGGAGCCTTAGTCCGAACGGGTGTTTGCTGGAGGGGGGAGAAGAGGTTGGGGGGCGGGGGGAAGAGGAGGTCGATCATGCGGACCACTCCGGCCCTGAGGACCACTCCGGCCGCCCTGGGAGCTCTCGTCACCGCGCTCCTGACCGCGGGCGCACTGTCCCTCGGAGGTGCTTCACCAGCATCCGCCACCGCGTCACCCACGCACAACCACGATGTGGTCTGGGGGACGATCGTCGCGCCCGTCGACCTGAAGATCCGGGACGCGCCGTCCACCAGCGCCTCGATCGTCGCGAAGCTGCCGGCGGACAGCCAGGACCGCGTCGAGTGCCAGACACGCGGTACGAACGTCTGGGGCAATGCGTACTGGTACTGGCTGGGCGGGGTGCAGGGCTGGGCCAGCGCCGCGTACGTCGACACCGGCGGGCAGCACGTGCCCAGCTGCGCGACCTCGGACCCGTGCAAGGAGTACAAGCCGTGCTGGGACACGTGCCAGGGCGGCTACAACCGCTACCACTGAAGCCGCCGAGTTGCCGGTCGGCGCGGGCGGGTGTGCCCTGGATGGTGGGGCGGGTGTGAACCACCGCCCCAGGGGCGACCCTGTCTGGAGGAAACGTCATGGCTCAGGTGGCACCCACTTCACCAGCACCCCGTGTGTTCCCCGGCTCCGCGACGAGCAGGGCCGGAGCGGCGGCCGTCATCCTCGGCCTCGTCTTCGGCATCCTGGTCGCCCAGCGCCACGCGGGCTCGCTCGCGGACGGCAACGCTTGGCTCGGCATCGTCTCCGGCGTCGTCTTCGCCGCGCTCTTCATGGCCGTCTTCAGGGCCGCGCCCCGGCTGCCGCGCGAGCTGCGCGCGACGGCGTGGGCGAGCTTCGCCGGGATCGCGTTCGGCTTCGTCTACAGCCAGGGCATGCCCGGACCCAGCGTTCTGCGCTCCACCATCATGGCGCTCGCGATCGCGAGCGGTGTGTTCGCGGTGTCGTTCTACCGCTACTACACGCGTGAATGAGAGCGAGTGACCGAACAGCGCACGACCGGACAATGACCGAACGCCGGGCGGGCCGGAAAATCGGCCCGCCCGGCGTTCGACTTCGACAACCGGCTCGGCGAAGCCTCAGCCGGTCTTCTCCATTCTGTCCAGCTTGTCCAGCGCCTTCGCCAGACCGTTGGCCCACAACTGGTCGACCTTGGCCCGCTCGTTCGCGTCCGGCTGCGCGTTGGTGCACGAAGTGCCCGGCCCGCCTCCGGACATCAGCTCACTGCACGGGCCTTCGTAGTGGTCCGGGAGGCCGAGGACGTGACCCGTCTCGTGCGCGGTCACACGGGTCGAGTCGTACTGCTGGTTCTGCGCGTAGTCCAGGAAGATGTACCCGTTGCCGTGGCCGTCCGTGCTCGCGTACGAACCACGCGGGTCATTCCCCTCGCGGTACTCGAAGCTCGCACCGCCACTCCCCTCCTGGAGCTTCACATTGGACACCGCGCTGTTCCAGATGGAGGTACTGCTGGCTATCTGCTGCGCGAACTTGGGCGCACCGGAGGCGTCGTACACCACGGTGACCTGTTTCGCGCCGGGGTTGGCCGCGCGCTTCTCGGCGACCGACTTCAGGACGGCCTCGAAGAACGCCTTGTTGGCCGCGGCTTCCTCACCGGAGCCGTTGTAGTTCACGTACCCGGAGGTGACCGACTGGGGGGCAACCGGCGCGGTGGGGGTCGCGGCCGTCGCCGATGCCGTGCCGAGGCCGGCGGCCGCGAGGCCGAAGGCGGCGGCAAGGGACAGGTAACGCTTGTTCATGTGTGGGGGGCTCCCTACTCGTTCGGTGAAAGGTGAACGGTTCGGTACCGGGAGTGTCGGGGAGCCGGGTGCGTCCGGGGATGATGGCAAGTGGCGATAGTGCCGAGCTATCGCCTGCCCATCGGCGGGTCTTCCTGCGGACTCCGTCCGTGCCCAACTCAGGCGGTTCCCGTGGGGTTTGTGAGTCTGGTGCGGCGCCGCCCACCGCTCTACGCTCACAGCCATGGAGCTCGAGGTGAGGCACCTCCGCGCGCTGTGCGCCATCGCCGACACCGGCAGCCTGCACAAGGCGGCGCGTCAACTCGGCATGAGCCAGCCCTCGTTGACGACGCAGCTGCGCCGCATCGAGCTGGAGATCGGCGGCCAGCTCTTCGCCCGCGAACGCACCGGCTGCCGCCCGACCCCGCTCGGCCGCGTCGCCCTCAGCCGCGCCCGGCCCCTCGTCAGCGAGATGCGCGCGCTGATCAGCGAGACCAAGGCGGCCGCCGCCCGCGCCTCCGAGGGCCCGCAGCTGCGCATCGGCTCCACGGCGAGCCGCGCCATACCGGGCTGGCTGCGTCGGCTGCGGCTGCGCCTGCCCGCCACCGAGACGTCGCTCCAGATGGACGTCTCCGCGAACGCGCTCCTTCGCATGGTCGCGGGCGGGCAGCTCGACGTGGCCTTCGTGCACGAGGTGGAGGGGAGTCCGCTGCGGATGCCGGAGGGGCTGCGGCGGCGCGTACTGGTCGAGCGTGAGCCGCAGTTCGTCTTCCTCGCGGCCGACCACCCGGCGGCGGCGAAGCCCGTCGTGCGCCTCACCGACCTCGCCGCCGACCGGTGGATGGTGGACCCGACGGTGGACGGCGAGTGGGACGGACTGCTCCGGGTCCTTCGCGCGGCCGGGCTCAACCCCCGTGTCCTGCACGGCGATTACCTCACCGCGGCCTCGCTCGTCGCCACCGGCGAGGTCGTCACGGTCTGCCAGCCGACCTCGCACGCGAGACCCGACATGGCGGTCCGGCCGCTGCACGGCGACCCGCTCGGCGTGCGGCTGCTCGTGGCGGCCCGTACGGAGGGGGAGCTCGACGCGGTGTACGGGGATCTGGAGGCCTCGTACTGGGAGGCGGCGCGCCAGGCGCCCGCTTACGGGGAGTGGCTCGCGGGGCGGGCGAAGGCGGCGTGACCCGGGCGCCTCGGGGATCCTCGTGACCTAGGTCCCTGACATCTGGTGACCTTTGGCCAGGCCCGCCCTGACCTGCGCTTTTGCCTGTTTTACGGCACTGGATCACCGTATGCGGCTGATTGTTACGTTCTCTACGGATGACGCACACACAGCGCCCGTAGCTTCATGTCTGTCGCCGCCGCAAAGAGGCACAAAGACGGACAGTTCGACCGACCGACCAGTCACAGTCACAGTCACAAGGGATCCGCTATGCGCGCCACCCGCCGTACCTTCCGCACCGCCGCCATCGCCACCGGAGCCATCGCCGCTCTCGCCGTCCCGACAACGGCGGCCTTCGCCGCCGACGCCCCGTCGAACCCGCAGGGTCAGGTCGCCCCGGGTGACCAGGACGGTCAGGACGGTCAGGACCAGAGTGATCAGGACAAGTCCAAGGACCAGGACAAGCAGACGGACGACGAGACGCCGAAGCCCGGCAGCTGGGAGTCGAAGGGCACCACCGACCTCGGCAAGGGCTGGTCCGCGAAGGTCGACGTGAACGTGTCCGCCCGCACCGCCAAGGCCGCCATCTCCCTCGACGGCGCCGCCAAGGGCTCCCTCACCGCGTACGACAAGTCCGCGAGCACCACCATCGACGGCAACACCTTCACGCTGACGCCCGACGGCACGGTCACCGCCAAGCTCGTGAACAAGGACAAAAACAAGGACAAGGACAAGCCCGTCCCCGGCGGCTGGGTCTCCAAGGGCACCACCGACCTCGGCAAGGGCTGGTCCGCGAAGGTCGACGTGAACGCTTCCGCGCGCAGCGCCAAGGCGGCCATCTCCCTCAACGGGAAGGCGAAGGGCTCCCTGGAGGCGTACATCGACCCGGCGAGCACCAAGATCGACGGCTGCACCTTCAAGCTCACCGCCGACGGCACCATCACCAGGACGGGCACCAAGCCGACCCCGCCGAAGCCCGACGGCAAGCGGGTCTACGTCCGCACCGCCAAGCTGGCCGACGGCTCCATAGCCAAGATCTACAAGCTCGGTCAGAACCACTTCCAGGCCGACATCTACGCCAAGGGCGTCAAGCTCGACACCCTCGACGCCAACGGCAAGTCCGCGACCGGCCAGAACAACGGCCTGTACGTGGTCCTCAACCCCGACGGCACCATCAAGTCCTGGGTCGAGGGCAAGACCAGCCCCACCGAGAAGCCGAAGCCGCAGCCCCAGCCCCAGCACAAGAGCGGCTCCGGTTCCACCACAGTCGTCCCCAAGGGCGGCGTCAAGGCCGGCGCCGATGGCATGTCCCCGGCCGGCGAGAGCGCCCCGCTGATGGCCGCGGGTGGCGGCATGGCGGCGCTCGGCGCGGCGGGTCTCGGCTTCGCGCTGTACCGCCGCAAGCAGAACAACTGACCTCGCGGAAGCGGCGGTACGACGACGGGGGCACCCCGCAGGCGCGGGGTGCCCCCGTTACGTACGTCCCGGAGGAGCCGCGTCTCAGACGCCGATGTCGCTGCCGTCCTTGCGCCACACGGACACGACCGCAGGACGGACGAGCTTCCCGGGACCGTCGGGCCACGCGCTCGCGGGCTTCTCGACGGACGCGCCGTCGATCTCGCCCGGGTGCTGCACGGAGACGATCACGCGGCGGTCCTGGACCAGCGGGCCACAGGTCTCCGCACCCTTCGGCATGGTCAGGAACTGCTTGAGCTCACCGCGCCTGTCACCCTTGGTCGCGACGCCGAACAGGCCGTCGTGCGAGCCGAGTTGGTTGCCGTCCGTCGAGATCCACAGGTTGCCGTGCGGGTCGAAGGCGACGTTGTCCGGGCAGGAGATCGGGCTGACCTTGTCCTTCGGGAAGCCCGCGAAGTACGTGGCCGGGTCCTCCGGGTCGCCTGCGACGAGGAAGAGCGACCAGGCGAAAGTGGTCGACTCCGGCCGGTTGTAGCGCTCGGTCAGCTCCAGGATCTGCCCGTGCTTGTTGAGGTTGCGCGGGTTGGCCTCGTCGGCTCCGGCCTTGCCCGCCTTGCCGCGGTCGGAGTTGTTCGTGAGCGCGACGTACACCTTGCCGGTGTGCGGCGACGGCTCGATGTCCTCGGGGCGGTCCATCTTCGTGGCGCCGACCTTGTCACCGGCCTGGCGCGTGAAGACGTACACCTCTTCGGCACTCATGCCGTCGACGTGCGAGACGGCGTGGCCCTTGGGGCCCGCGGTGGCGAGCGGGATCCAGACGCCGCTGCCGTCGAACTCCCCGTCGGCGGGCAGCTTTCCGGTCCCGTCGATCTCGGCCGCGGGGGAGTCGCCGGTCAGCTTGGCGACGTACAGGGTGCCCTCGTCGAGGAGCGTGAGGTTGTGCTCGTGCGCGGCCCGCGACTGCCCCTTGGCGACGCGCTTGCTGCTGACGAACTTGTAGAAGTAGTCGAACTTCTCGTCGTCGCCCATGTAGACCACCGGACGGCCGTCGCGCGTGAGGCGCGGCTGCGCGGCCTCGTGCTTGAAGCGGCCGAGCGCGGTGCGCTTGCGCGGGGTCGAGTCGGGGTCGTACGGGTCGAGTTCGACGACCCAGCCGAAGCGGTTGGCCTCGTTGGGCTCCTTGACCAGGTCGAAGCGATCGTCGAACCGCTCCCATTTCCTCTCGGACGCGGCGCCGATGACTCCGTAGCGCTTGAGGCGCGCGGCGGCGGTGGGCTCGGTGACCTTCTCCGCGTTGGCGAAGTACTGGTTGAAGTTCTCCTCGCCGTGCAGGGTCGTGCCCCACGGGGTGGTGCCGCCCGCGCAGTTGTTGAGCGTGCCGAGGACCTTGGTGCCGCGCGGGTCGGCCTTCGTACGGACGTACTCGCTGCCCGCGGCGGGTCCGGTGAGCCGGAACTCGCTGGTGGCGGTGAGGCGGCGGTTGAGCTGGTGGCGGCTGACGGCGGTCAGCTTGCCGCTCTTGCGCTCCTCCTCGACGACCACGACGGAGAGGCCGTGCGCGGCCCAGGCGATCTCGACCTGCTCACGGGTGGGGTTGGCGGCGTCATACCCCTTGAACATCAAAATCTCGTCGGTGTACTCGTGATTGGCCACGAGAACCTGGCGCCCGCGCTCGCGGTGCAGCGGCAGGAGGGAGAGGAAGTCGTTGTTGTACCCGAACTGTCCGGCCTGCGCCTTCGCGGTCTGCTTGTCCGCGTCGAAGGCGGGGGCGCCGCGGAGGATGGGTTCGCCCCAGCGGATGACGACGTTCTGGGCGTAGCCGTCCGGGATCGTGACGGAGTCGGTGGTGTTGGGCGCGACGGGCGTGAAGCGGAGACCGCGCGCCCCCTTTTTGCTCTTGTGCGACGACGGTTTAACGGGTGCGGCAGCCGCTTCCGGGGCGGCGGGACCCGCGACGACGGCGCCGCCCGCGGCGGTCGCCACGGTCACGACCGCGGCGGCCCGCATCATGGAACGGCGGCTGAGCGCTCCGGCTATGACGTCACCGACGTACTCGTTGTCACTGGTGTTGGGCACCTCGTGGAAGCAGGCATCACCACAACGGAACCGGCAGGTCAGGGCGGAACGGCCGCCGCTCCCCTGGTGCGAGGTGATGATCGGCAGCAGCTTGCGCACGGTTCCTCCGTTGTGTGACGTGTGTCTGGGCGTGTCTGGTCGTGGCTTGATTCCGCCGGAACGCTAGGCGCGGAGGTCGGCAGGGCGACGGCCTGAGGGTGAACGGGAGGTGAACCGGGAGCGCACATAGGGCAGTTGAGCTGCGGGGGCGCGGTGCGTACGGGGTACGCGCGGGGCGAGGGTGACGCTTGGGCGACCCTCACGAAGATCGCCTGTCGCGGCGGCTAACCTTACGTGTCCGCCCTGGCCAGGGGTTATCGGGAATCAACTCACGCGAAGGGGTGCACCCATGGGCATTCTGAGTGTCCTGCGGAACGCGTTCGGACGGTCGTCACGCAAGGGGAATCAGGCTCCGGAGCCTGAGGCGGTGACCCCGGGGTCACCGGAGACCCCGGAAGCGAACGCCTCCGCCACCTCTACTCCCTCCACTCCCTCTACTCCCTCTCCTCCCTCTGCATCGGTGCCGGCGCCCTCGTCCGAGCGGGTGCCTCCGGCGGCTGAGCCGAAGGCGACGGTGCCGGCGCCGTCGTCCGAGCCTTCGCCTTCGGCGGTGGACGATCTCGTCGCCGCGGCGTTCGACAGGGACCGCGTGACGGTACCGTCCCCTTCCCCGGAGCCGGAGACCACCGCTTCCGAGGCGGTGGCCCCGGAGCCCGAGCCGGAGCCCGAGGCCGTGGCCCCGGAGCCCGAGGCTGTCGCCGACGCCGCTGAACCGGAACCGTCAGTTGTGCCCACCCGTCCCGCCCAGCGGGACGAATGCCCACAACAGGAAGCCCCCACGGAGCCTGCCCCCGAGGCCGAGCAGGAGGATCCGCCCGCCGCCGCTGTGCCCTCGCCCGAAGCCGAGCCGGAAGCCGGGGCGGAAGAGGCGGCCGCTGCTGTGGGCAATCGTCCCGCTGGGCGGGACGGGTGGGCACAGCCCTTGACGCCGGGTGCCGATGAAGCGGCGGAAGTACACGTGACCCCGGCGGAGCCGGAGCCGCAGGGCTCCGATGAAGCGGCGGAAGCACCCGTGACCGAAGCGGAGCCCGAAGCTTCGGAGGGACAGGAAGCCGCGGAAGCCCTGGCGCAGCCAGCCCTCGCGGCCGCGTACAAGGCAGCAGCAGCAGCCCTGCAGAAGAGGGACCTCACGGGGGTCCGCGCCCCCGTGTACCTCGTACTGGACCGCTCCGGCTCCATGCGCTCGTACTACAAGGACGGCTCCGCCCAGAGCCTGGGCGAACAGGTCCTCGCCCTGGCCGCCCACACCGACCCCGAGGCAACCGTCCACGTCGTCTTCTTCTCCACCGACATCGACGCCACGGGCACCCTCACCCTTCCCGAGCACGAGGCCCGTATCGACGAGCTGCACGCCGCGGCGGGCCGCATGGGCCGCACCAGCTACCACCGCGCGATCGAAGAGGTCGTATCCCACTACGAGAAGTCGGAGCACAAGGGCAACCCCGCCCTCGTCGTCTTCCAGACGGACGGCCCCCCGGACGCGAAGGGCCCCGCCAACCAGGCCCTCGCGGACGCGGCCAAGCACCCCCTCTTCTTCCAGTTCGTCGCGTTCGGCGAGCACGAGGCGAAGGGCTTTGACTACCTCCGCAAGCTGAAGGCGGAGAACGCCGCCTTCTTCCACGCGGGCCCCACCCCCCGCGAGCTCACGGACGCGGAGCTGTACGAGGGCCTGCTGGCGGCCTGGCGCCCGTAACCCCAGGGGGTGGGCCCCCTGGGGTCCACCCCGTGGAATCGAGGTGAATCGCCCGCTCCGGGGCCGTTAGGATTTCGACCATGGCGGCCACTGGATCCGAGAAGCAGGGAGCGGGCGAGAACGCGAAGGCGTTCTACGTCTCGACCCCCATCTACTACGTAAACGACGCTCCTCACCTGGGCCACGCCTACACGACCGTTGCAGGGGACGTGCTCACGCGCTGGCACCGTCAGCGCGGCGAGAAGGTGTGGTACCTCACCGGCACGGACGAGCACGGTCAGAAGATCATGCGCACTGCCGAGGCGAACAACGTCACGCCCCAGGCGTGGTGCGACAAGCTCGTGGACGAGGCCTGGCGGCCTCTCTGGGAGCACCTGAACATCGCTAACGACGACTTCATCCGCACGACGGAGAAGCGCCACACGGACCGCGTCCAGGAGTTCGTCCAAGATCTCTACGAGAAGGGCGAGATCTACAAGGGCGGCTACGAGGGCCCGTACTGCGTGGGCTGCGAGGAGTACAAACTCCCCGGCGACCTGATCGACGGCGAGGCCGGCGGCGAGTTCGAGGGGCAGAAGCTCTGCCCCATCCACAAGAAGCCGGTGGAGCTCCTCAAGGAGGAGAACTACTTCTTCAAGCTGAGCGAGTACGGCCCCAAGCTCCTCGAGCACTACGCGGCGAACCCGGACTTCATCCAGCCCGAGTCGGCGCGCAACGAAGTCGTGAACTTCGTCAAGCAGGGCCTTCAGGACCTGTCGATCTCCCGCTCGACGTTCGACTGGGGCGTCAAGGTCCCGTGGGACGACAAGCACGTCATCTACGTCTGGGTCGACGCCCTCCTCAACTACGCCACGGCCGTCGGCTACGGCGCGGACGAGGACAAGTTCAAGTCAACCTTCCCCGCCGACGTCCACCTGGTCGGCAAGGACATCCTGCGCTTCCACGCGGTCATCTGGCCCGCGATGCTGATGGCGCAGGGTCTGCCGCTGCCGGGCCGCATCGCGGCGAACGGCTGGCTGATGGTCGGCGGCGAGAAGATGTCGAAGTCGAACCTGACGGGCATCAAGCCGCAGGACCTCACGTCCCACTTCGGCGTGGACGCGTACCGCTGGTACTTCCTGCGTGCCATCGCGTTCGGCCAGGACGGCTCGTTCTCGTGGGAGGACTTCACCGCCCGCTACACGAGCGAGCTCGCGAACGACTACGGAAACCTCGCCTCGCGCGTGGCCGCCATGGTCGGCAAGTACTTCGGCGGGGCGCTCCCCGAGGCGACGGCGGCCGGCGCCGCCGAGCAGGCGGTCCAGGAGGGTCTGGCCAAGGCGGTCGCGGCGGCCGACCTGAAGATCGGCGAGGAGCTGGACTTCCAGGCCGGCATCCTGGCGGTCTTCGCCTTCGTCAAGCAGGTCAACGGCTACATCACGGAGCAGGAGCCGTGGAAGGTGGCCAAGGACGACTCCCCGGAGGGCCAGGCCCGCCTGGCGACGATCCTGTACACGGCGGCGGAGTCGCTGCGCGCGGTAGCCGTCCTTCTCAACTCGATCATGCCGGAGACCTCGCAGAAGCTGTGGGACTCGCTCGGCGCCGAGGCCTCGCTGGGCGCGCTCGCCGAGCAGAAGGTCCAGGACGCGGGTACGTGGGGGCAGCTGCCGGTGGGTGCGACGGTGACGAAGGGTGCGGTGCTGTTCCCGCGCCTGGAGGAGCCGAAGCAGTCGTAATCGGTCGTTTCCGGTCGGTCCGACCGTTTTGAACTACCCTGAAGGGGCTCGCGCTTCACCGCGCGGGCCCCTTCTTCTTGCCCAACTTGGCTGATTCATGCGGGTCCAATAGCGATACCGATCACATTCGACCAGAACTCACGCCGTCTTCACATCTTCGTACGTACGCTTCACTGTATGACCACGACTCCCGACACCCCCGACCGGCCGCGCTCAGCGGCCGAGGTGAACGAGGAGATACGTGCGCTCTGGCTGCGCACGGGCGGATATCTCCGACCCGAGCAACATCGCGTGTACGAGAAGCTGGTGGCGGAGTGGGCCGAGGCGACGGCTTCGGCGGCGGCATCACATTCACCGGCTGTGTGAACGGGAGCGGGGCGCGGGCTGAGGGCACCGGTCGGGCGGCGGGAGCGGGGCGCGTGACCCTGCGGCGCGAACCGGGCGGCGTGCACCAGCTGTGCGAACAGGCGGCACGAACAGGCCGGGTGAACCGGCCTCGTAACCATGCGGCGTGAACAGGCCTCGTAAGAAGGTTCCGTAAGCACGTCCCGCAAGCGTGCGTGAGCGTGCGGCCCGCGTGAGCGTGCGGCGTGTACGCAGGTCCCGTAAGCGTGAGGCACGAACAGGCCCCGCGAACAGACCTCGTAAGCATGCGGGCAGCCAGGCCCCGCCTCGCAAGCGTGCGGCGCGACCAAACCCCTCCCCGCAGGCGTGCGCCGCGGCCAAGCCCCGCCTCGCCCCGTAACCCCGCGCCGCAAGCAGCGCGTGCCGCAAGCAGCCCCCGTCAGCCGTCCGCGACGCGATTCAACAACTCCGACACCTTTCGCCCACCGCGTGAACTACCGCCCCGCGGCCCCCGGTTCGACCCCGTACGACCCCACGAGCCGCGCCATCTGACGTCCCACGGCCCGTAGCGGCTCCTCGCTGCGGTTGACCTGGGCGGTCACCTCGGCGCCCTCAAGGGCACTGATCACAGTGGTCGCCAACTCCCGTGCGTCCCGTGCGGCGAAGCCGGAACCGAGCAGCTTCTCCTCCACGAGCCGCTCCCAACTCCCCAGCGCGGCCGCGCACACCCGCTGGATCTCCGAGTCCGTGCCCAGCGTCTCCAGGGCCGCGGCGGTGACGGGACAGCCGTCGATCCAGCCGGACTCCCGCAGCCCCACGGCCAGTTCCGCCGCGCAGGCCTCGATCGCGGCGCCGGGGTCCTCGGCCGTGGTCAGGGCGGAGCGCAGCAGCACGGCGAACTCCTCGCCGCTGTGGGTGATCGCGGCCACCGCGACGGCCTCCTTCCCGCCGGGGAAGAAGTGGTAGACGGAGCCGAGCGTGGCCTCCGCGTCCTTCGCGATCTGCTTGATGCCGGTGCCGACGTACCCCTGGCGCTGCAGCAGCCGTGCGGCGGCGATGACGATGCGGTCGCGGGTGCCGGGCGTTGCGGCTGCGCTGGTCTGGGCCATGCGGTCAGCTTACCCCGCCGCTAATTAGAGCGTTCGTTCCAGAGGCGTGCTACGTTTTCCCCAGCGCACTAAATAGAACGTTCGTTACAGCCCTGGAGGCACCACATGAACGCCACCCCTCTCACGCCCACCCCTCTCACCCCCACCCCTCTCACCCTCATCGGCCTCGGCCCCATGGGCCACGCGATGGCCACGGCCCTGCTCGACAAGGGCCACCAGGTCACCCTCTGGAACCGCACCGCGTCCCGCGCGGACGACTTGGTGGAGCGCGGCGCGACGCTCGCCGCCAGCCCCGAGGAGGCCATCGCCGCCAACGAGTTGGTGATCCTGAGCCTCACGGACTACGACGCGATGTACTCCGTACTGGAACCGGCGGCAGCCACCCTCCCCGGCCGCGTGATCGTCAACCTCAGCTCGGACACCCCGAAGAAGGCCCGCGAGGCGGCGAGTTGGGCCGCCGGGCACGGCGCCGCACACCTCACGGGCGGTGTGCTCGCCCCGCCTCACGGCATCGGAAAGCCGGAGTCCTCGACGTTCTACAGCGGCCCGCACGAGGCGTACGCGAAGCACCGCGCGACCCTTGAGGTGCTGACGGGCGAGACGGACTACCGGGGCGAGGACCCGGGCCTGGCGGCACTGATGTACCAGCTGAACATGGTCATCTTCTGGACGAGCGTCTCCAGTTACTGGTACGCGATCGCCCTCGCCAAGGCCAACGGCCTCTCGGCGGCGGACATCCTCCCGTACGCCTCTCAGAACATGACCGGCATGCCGGAGTTCCTGTCCTTCTACTCGGCGCGCATCGACGCGGACAACCACGAGGGCGACGTGGACCGCCTCGCCATGGGCCTGGCCAGCATGGAGCACGTGGTGCACACCCACACCGACTCGGGCGTGGACGCCGCCCTGCCGTCGGCGGTGGCCGACCTGTTCCGGCGCGGAATGGAGGCGGGCCACGCGAAGGACAGCTTCTCCAGCATCGTGGAGCTGCTGGGGACCCGCTGAGGAAGCGGGTCCCCAGGCCGGGCTAGCGGCCCGCGCCCGCCAGGTGCGGGTGCCACGATCCCCGCGTCGTCTGCGGGACGGTCGTCGCCACGGAGACGCCCCAGCGTTGACATGCAGGTAAATACCTGCATGATGGAGGTGTGAGTACGAGCAAGGGTCAGGGCCCCGCACCGAGTCCGGTCGACAAGGTCTTCAAGGCTCTGGCCGACCCCACGCGGCGCTATCTCCTGGACCAGCTGCACGGCCACAACGGCCAGACGCTGGGTGAGCTGGCCGAACGCGTCGCGATGACGCGCCAGTCGGCCACCCAGCACCTCGCACTCCTGGAGGACGCGAACCTGGTCAGCACGGTGCGGCGAGGGCGCGAAAAACTCCACTACCTGAATCCCGTGCCCCTGCACGAGATCCAGGAGCGCTGGATCGACAAGTTCGAGCACCCACGCCTTCAAGCACTCAGCACCCTCAAACAACAGGCGGAGGCCGCCACCATGACCACCGAGCCGACGAAGCCGACGTACGTCTACGTCACCTACATCGAAAGCACCCCGGAGAAGGTCTGGCACGCCCTCACCGACGCGGACCTGACGGCGGCGTACTGGGGCCACGCCAACGTCTCCGACTGGCAGCAGGGCTCCCCCTGGGAGCACCGGCGCACGGACGGCTCGGGCATCGCGGACGTGGTGGGCAAGGTGGTCGAGAGCACCCCGCCCACCCGCCTCGTGACGACCTGGGCGGAGCCCGGCGCCGCCACCGGCTCCGCCGAGCCCTCCCAGGTCACCTTCGACATCCAGCCGCACGGCGGCATCGTCCGCCTCACGGTGACGCACGAGAACCTGGCGAGCGAGAAGGACCGCAACGACGTGGCGTCGGGCTGGCCGGCGGTCCTCTCGAACCTCAAGTCCCTCCTGGAGACGGGCTCCCCGCTCCCGGAGGAACCGTGGCTCGTCCCGAGCGACTGACCCGGACCCGGACAGGAAAGGGCCCGGAACCGAGATCGGTTCCGGGCCCTCAACTTGCCTGCTTCCAGGACTACTTGTCTTCGCCCTTGCCGGAAGCAACCGGCTTGCGCAGCTGGATGTTCAGTTCGCGCAGACGCGACTCCTCCAGCTCCGACGGCGCGCCCATCATCAGGTCCTGGGCGTTGCCGTTCAGCGGGAAGGCGATCGTCTCGCGGATGTTCGGCTCGTCCGCGAGGAGCATGACGATGCGGTCGACGCCCGGCGCGATGCCGCCGTGCGGCGGCGCGCCGAGGCGGAAGGCGCGGAGCATGCCCGCGAACTCCCGCTCCACGGTCTCCGCTTCGTAGCCCGCGATCCCGAAGGCCTTGAGCATGACCTCGGGCTCGTGGTTACGGATCGCGCCGGAGGACAGCTCGATGCCGTTGCAGACGATGTCGTACTGCCAGGCGAGGATGTCGAGGGGGTCCTTCTCCTCCAGGTCCTTCATGCCGCCCTGGGGCATCGAGAAGGGGTTGTGGGAGAAGTCGATCTTGCCGGTGTCCTCGTCCTTCTCGTACATCGGGAAGTCGACGATCCAGCAGAAGCGGAAGACGCCCTCCTCGAAGTGGCCCGCACGCTTGGCCGCCTCGACCCGGACGGCGGACATGATCTTCGAGACCTCGTCGAACTGGCCCGCGCCGAAGAACACCGCGTGGCCGGGGGCCAGGGAGAGGCGCTTCGTCAGTTCCTCTACGTTCGCCTCCGTCAGGAACTTCGCGATCGGTCCCGTCAGCGAGCCGTCCTCGGCCACCCGCACCCAGGCCAGGCCCTTCGCGCCCTGCTCGACCGCGTAGTCACCGAGGCCGTCGAAGAACTTGCGGGACTGCGACGCCGTGTCCGGGACCGGCAGCGCGCGGACGTGCTTGCCCGCGAACGCCTTGAACTCGGAATCGGCGAAGATGTCCGTGATGTCGTGCAGTTCGAGCTTCGCTCGCAGGTCCGGCTTGTCGTTGCCGTACTTCAGCATCGACTCGCGGAACGGGATGCGCGGGAAGGGGGAGGTCACCTCGCGGCCACCCCCGTACTCCGTGAAGATCTCCGTCATCAGCTTCTCGATGGGCTGGAAGACGTCTTCCTGCTCCACGAAGCTCATCTCGACGTCGAGCTGGTAGAACTCGCCCGGCGAGCGGTCCGCGCGCGCGTCCTCGTCGCGGAAGCACGGCGCGATCTGGAAGTAGCGGTCGAAGCCCGAGATCATCAGCAGCTGCTTGAACTGCTGCGGGGCCTGGGGCAGGGCGTAGAACTTGCCGGGGTTCAGGCGGGACGGCACCACGAAGTCGCGGGCGCCCTCGGGGGACGTCGCGGCGAGGATCGGCGTCGCCATCTCGTTGAAGCCGAGCGCGACCATCTTCGAGCGGATGGAGGCGATCACGGACGAGCGCAGCATGATGTTGCGGTGCATGCGCTCGCGGCGCAGGTCCAGGAAGCGGTACTCCAGGCGCCGCTCTTCGTTCACGCCGTCGTCCGCGTTGATCGTGAACGGGATCTGCTGGGCCGCGCCGAGCACCTCGACCTCGGCGGCCTCGATCTCGACCTCGCCGGTGGGCAGCTCGGGGTTCACGTTCTCCGCGCCGCGCGAGACGACCTTGCCGTCGATACGGACGACCGTCTCCTTGGAGAGCTTGTCGAGCGTCTCGGCGGCGGCCGTGCCGGGGCGTGCCACCAGCTGCGTGATGCCGTAGTGGTCGCGCAGATCGATGAAGAGGATGCCGCCCAGGTCTCGGCGATTGTGCAGCCAGCCGCTCAGCCGGACGTCGGAGCCGACGTCAGAGGCGCGGAGCTCGCCGCAGGTGTGGGACCTGTACCGATGCATCTTCGTTCATCCAGTCTTCGCGAATAGGGGAGAGAGCAGACAGTCCCCAAGGCTACCGTCCGGGCGGAGATCGCTTTCCGGATTACTTCGCGGATCACTCCGGAGCGCCTCCCGCCACCCCCGGCGGTGGCGACTTGTCCATCGATCTTCCTAAAGTGGGTCAATGCGCACCGACGATCCCCTGCAGCAGGCGGGGGACGAACCCCTGCCTCCCGTACGGGACGTCCTGGCCGCCATCGCCACCGGCCTGTGGCGCTGGGACAACGCGGCCGGCACCGTCACGCTCGACGCGGAGGCGGCCCGGCTCCTCGGGCTTCCCCCGCGCGCCCAGACCCTCACCGAGGCGGGCGTGCGCTCCCGCTTCCACCCCGTCGACTGGAACGAGATCGACGGCATCGTCCAGCTCGCCGTCGCCGAGGGCACCCTCGCCGAGGCCCGGCTGCGGATCATGGACGAGCAGGGCCGCCGCGTGCTGCGCATCGTGCGCAGCCGCTCCAAGCCGATCGTGGACGAGGCCACGCATGCGTACGAGCTCATCGGCACCCTGCAAGAGGTCACCGAGCCCCCGCCGGGCGCGGCCGCCCGCAGCCCGGTCACCGGTGACTGGCGGCGCTCCCGCGAGGCCTTCCTGCTCGACGCCGGGCGTGCGCTCGCCGAGGCGCGGTCGACGGAGGAGGTGCTCCGGGTGGCCAGCGGGCTCTCCATGCCGGGGTTCTCGCCGGACGGGCTCGGTGTCTTCGGGGTCGAGGGCGACCGGCTCAAGGTCATCGGGCATTACGGGCACCAGCCGGGGGACGACCTGCCCTTCTCGGCGATGACCCTGGACACGGACTATCCGGCCGCCGAGGTGGTCCGCACGGGCCGCGCGGTCTATCTCTCCTCGCCCGAGGAGTACCACCGCCGCTACCCCGCCACCTGGCCGCTGGCCCAGCCCTTCGACCGGCAGTCGTGGGCGTTCCTGCCGCTGACCGTGGCGGGGCGCACGATGGGCGCGTGGCTCGCGGCCTTCGCCTACCCCGTCTCGTTCACGCCGGACGAGCGCTCCGTCCTGACGACGGTGGCCCGGATGCTGGCCCAGGCCCTGTCGCGGGCCGGGGTCGCCGAGTCGGAGCGGGAGCTGACGGAGGGCCTTCAGCGCTCGATGCTGCCGCTGCTCGGGCCGCGCATCCCGGGGATGAGCGTGGCCGCGCGGTATGTGCCGACCGGCGGCGGGCTCCAGGTGGGCGGCGACTGGTACGACATGATTCCGCTGCCCAACGGCCGCATCGCCTTCGTCATCGGTGACGTGCAAGGGCATGACGTGCGCGCGGCCGGGCTCATGGGCCAGCTGCGGATCGCTCTGCGCGCGTACGCGTCCGAGGGCCACCGCCCGGACGCCGTGCTCTCCCGGGCGACGCGCTTCCTTTCGGGGATCACGGACGGCATCGCGATCGGTTCGGACGGCGACCCCGCGGGCGACGCGTCCGACGCGCGCTTCGCGACCTGCCTCTACGTGGAGGCCGACCCGGCCACCGGCGTCCTGGAGATCGCCCGCGCGGGCCACCCGGAGCCGGCGATACGGATGAGCGACGGAACGGTCCTGCTGCGCCCCACCGCGGGCGGCCTGCCGCTCGGCATCGACCCGGACGCGGACTACCCCACGACCCGCCTCGTCCTGGAGGCCGGCGAGACGATGCTGGTCTGCACCGACGGCCTCATCGAGACCGGCGGCCACGACCTGGACAGCGGCTGGAAGCGGATCCGCAAGATCCTGGAGGAGGACGGGGGCGACGGCGACGACGGGCTCGAAGAGCTCGCCGACACCCTCGTACAGGCCGTGCACGGGCCCTCGTCGCACCAGAACACGGGGCCGCTCGTGGACCGCCGCGAGGACGACATAGCGGTCCTGCTGCTGCGCAGGGCCGCCCACCTCGTCCATCGCACGCCCGCCCGCCGCACGGTCCTGACGGTCGCGCAGGCCGAGCCGGAGCGCATCGCGGGGGCGCGGCGCCATGTGCGGGAGCTGCTGCACGACTGGGCTGTCCCCGATCAGGTCGACTCGGCGGTCCTGATGGTCTCCGAGATGATCACGAACGTACTGGTGCACACGGACGGCGATGCCCTGCTGGTCGCCGAGGTCATCGGGGTTCCGGGCTCGCGCCGGCTCCGGGCCGAGGTCTCGGACAGCAGCGACGACTTGCCGCACAAGCGCCACCCCGGTGAACTGGCTTCGTCCGGGCGGGGGTTGGTCCTGATGGAGCTGCTCGCCGACGAGTGGGGGGTGGACCCCAGGGGCGAGGGCAAGAGCATCTGGTTCGAACTCTACGAGGGTGCCGCCGACTCCGAGGATTCCGCACCCGCACCCGCCCCCGCGCCGCCCGAGTAGCCGCCCCGCAGCTCCGAGAACACCCCGAACGCGGCCGCCGTCACCGGCACCGCGAGCAGCATCCCGAGGATTCCGGCCACGGACGCCCCGGCGGTGATCGCCAGCATGACGACCGCCGGATGCATCTGCACGGTCCGCGACTGGATCACCGGCTGGAGCACGTGCCCCTCAAGGACCTGCACGGCGAGTACGACACCCAGTGCCCACAGCGCGATGGCGAAGCCCCGGTCGGCGAGCGCGACGAGGACCGCGACGGCGCCGGAGATGAACGCGCCCAGATAAGGGATGTAGGCGCCGATGAACACGAGCGCGCCGAGCCCCCACGCCCCCGGCACCCGCAGGATCAGCAGCCCGGCGGTGATGCAGATGGCGTCGATGAGCGCGATGAACGTGGTCCCGCGCATGAAGCCCTCGACGGCCTCGAAGGCGCGCCTGCCCATGGCCTCGACGGTGTCCGCGGTGCCGCGCGGGGCGAGCGAGCGCATGGAGCCGAGCGCCCTGTCGGAGTCACGCAGGAAGAAGAAGACGAGCAGCAGCGCGAGGACGGCCATGGCGATCATCTCGCCGACGACGCTGAGCCCGCTGATCACTCCGGACGCGGCGGAGCCGCCGAACTTTCCGAGCAGGTCCTTGGCGTTGGACGCCATGTCGTCCAGGGAGGTCCCCGCGGCGCCGAAGTGCTTGGAGAGGTCGGTGGCGGCCTGCTTCAGGGAGGCGACGATCTGGTCGCCGGTGTCGATCAGGGCCTTGGCCACGATGTAGACCGCGCCGCCGACGACCGCGACGACGACCGCGCAGGTGAGCCCGGCGGCCAGCGAGCGCTGCACCTTCATCTTCAGGAGCCAGCGGTAGACGGGCCCGAGGAGCGCCGTGCCGAGGAGGGCGAGCAGCACCGGTGTGACGGCCGTCTTGAAGGTGACGAAGAGCCAGATCGCCACGGCGGCCACGCCGGCGACGAGCAGGAGGACGACGCACCAGGCGGCGACGCGCCGTGCGGGCTCGGGCAGAAGGGTGCTCACCCTCCTACCCGAGCATGACCTCTCGGGCCCCGCACGTTGTGTACGCCGAACGCCTGCTGCCTACATGCCGTGCACGGCGGGGACCTTGCCGAGCAGGCCCTTCTGGAAGTCCTCGAACGCCTGCTGGAGCTCGGCCTGACTGTTCATCACGAACGGTCCGTAGTGCGCCATCGGCTCACGGATCGGCTGCCCGCCGAGCAGCACGACCTCCAGGTCGGGGGTGTGCCCGTCCTGCTTCTCGTCCGCGCGGACGGTCAGCGATGAGCCCGCGCCGAAGACCGCCGTCTGGCCCATGTGCACCGGGCGGCGCTCGGCACCGACCGTGCCGCGCCCGGCGAGGACGTACGCGAGGCCGTTGAAGTCCTCGCGCCAGGGCAGTGTGACCCGGGCACCTGGGCGCACCGTCGCGTGGATCATCGTGATCGGTGTGTGCGTGATGCCGGGGCCCTCGTGCCCGTCGAGCTCACCCGCGATGACACGCAGGAGCGCGCCGCCGTCGGGGGACGCGAGGAGCTGCACCTGGCCGCCGCGGATGTCCTGGTAGCGGGGGTCCATCATCTTGTCCCGCGCGGGCAGGTTCACCCACAGCTGGAGGCCGTGGAAGAGGCCGCCGGACGTGACGAGGGACTCCGGCGGGGCCTCGATGTGCAGGAGGCCGGAGCCCGCGGTCATCCACTGGGTGTCGCCGTTGCGGATGGTGCCGCCGCCACCGTTCGAGTCCTGGTGGACGAACGTTCCGTCGATCAGGTACGTGACGGTCTCGAAGCCTCGGTGCGGGTGCCAGGGCGTGCCCTTGGGCTCCCCGGCTCCGTACTCCACCTCACCCATCTGGTCCATCATGATGAACGGGTCGAGGTACTTGTAGTTGATCCCCGCGAACGCCCGGCGCACCGGGAAGCCCTCGCCCTCGTAGCCGCTCGGGGCGGTCGTCACGGCGAGCACGGGGCGGGCCACGGCATCGCCGGACGCGGCCACACGGGGCAGGGTCAGCGGGTTCTCGACGGTCACAGCGGGCATGTCGGTGCCTCCTTCTTCGTACGTCCACTTTAGTTGAACGTAGAACTTCTTGCCACCGGGAACGCGAGACGCCCGGAGGGAATTCCCTCCGGGCGTCGCATGTGTCCTGAAACGGCCGCTAGCCGTACATCCTGCGCATCGCGAAGTCGACCATCTGCTCGACGGCCTTGGCGTCGAAGACCATGCGGTGCTCGCCCTCCATGTCGAGGACGAAGCCGTAACCGGTGGGGAGGAGGTCGATGACCTCAGCGCCCGTGATCACGAAGTACTTGGACTCCTTGCCCGCGTACCGGCGCAGCTCCTTGAGCGAGGTGAACATCGGGATCACCGGCTGCTGGGTGTTGTGCAGGGCGAGGAAGCCGGGGTTGTCGCCGCGCGGGCAGTAGACCTTCGAGGTGGCGAAGGTCTGCTGGAAGTCCTCGGCGGACATCGAGCCCGTGGTGAAAGCGCGCACCGCGTCCGCGAGGGACGGGGGAGACGGCTCGGGGTAGAGCGGGGGCTGCTGGGCGTAGCCGCCCGCGGCGCCCGGCATCTGCTGCGGCGGCGGCTGCGCCCCGGGCGGGGCGTACTGCTGCTGGGCGCCTGGGCTCTGGTCGTAGCCGTACATGCTCGCAAGAGTACTGAGCCCGCACCCGCGCCGGGCACGAGTACTGGGTCACAGATGACCCATTAGGGGTTGCTTCTTATTACTGGCGGGTAGCATCATCGTAGCTACTAGCTGGTACTGATCCCGTTGATCCCTTTTCTGCTTACGGAGCCGTCGCCATGGGGCACTACAAGTCGAATCTCCGCGACATCGAGTTCAACCTCTTCGAGGTGCTCGGACGCGACAAGCTGTACGGCACCGGCCCGTTCGCGGAGATGGACGTCGACACCGCCAAGACCATCCTCGACGAGCTGCGCCGCCTCGCCGAGAACGAGCTGGCCGAGTCCTTCGAGGACGCCGACCGCAACCCGCCGGTCTTCGACCCGGCGACCAACACCGCGCCCGTACCGGCGTCCTTCAAGAAGAGCTACCAGGCCTTCATGGACTCCGAGTACTGGCGCCTGGGCCTGCCCGAGGCCATCGGCGGCACGACCGCGCCCCGCTCCCTGATCTGGGGCTACGCGGAGCTGCTGCTCGGCGCCAACCCGGCCGTGTGGATGTACTCCTCCGGTCCGGCGTTCGCGGGCATCCTGCACGACGAGGGCAACGAGGCGCAGAAGAAGATCGCCGCGATCGCCGTCGAGAAGCAGTGGGGCTCGACGATGGTCCTCACCGAGCCGGACGCCGGTTCGGACGTCGGCGCGGGCCGCACGAAGGCCGTCCAGCAGGACGACGGCTCCTGGCACATCGAGGGCGTGAAGCGCTTCATCACGTCCGGTGAGCACGACATGTCGGAGAACATCCTCCACTACGTCCTCGCCCGCCCCGAGGGCCACGGCCCCGGCACGAAGGGCCTCTCGCTCTTCCTGGTCCCGAAGTACGAGTTCGACTGGGAGACCGGCGAGCTCGGCGAGCGCAACGGCGTGTACGCCACGAACGTCGAGCACAAGATGGGCCTCAAGGCGTCCAACACGTGCGAGATGACGTTCGGCGACCAGCACCCCGCCAAGGGCTGGCTGATCGGCGACAAGCACGACGGCATCCGCCAGATGTTCATGATCATCGAGTTCGCCCGCATGATGGTCGGCACGAAGGCCATCGCGACACTCTCGACGGGTTACCTCAACGCCCTGGAGTACGCCAAGGAGCGCGTGCAGGGCCCGGACCTGGCCCAGTTCATGGACAAGACGGCGCCCAAGGTCACCATCACGCACCACCCGGACGTCCGCCGCTCGCTGATGACGCAGAAGGCGTACGCGGAGGGCATGCGCGCGCTCGTCCTGCACACCGCGGCGGTCCAGGACGAGATCCAGGTCAAGGAGGCGGCGGGCGAGGACGCGTCGGCGCTGATCGCGCTCAACGACCTGCTCCTGCCGATCGTCAAGGGCTACGGCTCGGAGAAGTCGTACGAGCAGCTCGCGCAGTCGCTCCAGACGTTCGGCGGCTCGGGGTACCTCCAGGAGTACCCGATCGAGCAGTACATCCGTGACGCCAAGATCGACACCCTCTACGAGGGCACCACGGCGATCCAGGGCCAGGACTACTTCTTCCGGAAGATCGTCCGCAACCAGGGCGCCGCGCTGAACGGCCTCGCCGAGGAGATCAAGAAGTTCCTCGCGGTGGGTACGGGCGGCGAGACGCTGGCCGGGGCCCGCGAGGAGCTGGCCAAGGCCGCGGTCGAGCTGGAGGCCATCGTCGGCGTCATGCTGACGGACCTCGCGGCCACCGAGCAGGACGTGAAGTCCATCTACAAGGTGGGCCTGAACACCACGCGCCTGCTGATGGTCTCCGGTGACGTCGTCGTCGGCTACCTGCTGCTGCGGGGCGCGGCGGTCGCCGCCGAGAAGCTGGAGACGGCTTCGGCCAAGGACAAAGCCTTCTACGAGGGCAAGATCGCCGCGGCCAAGTTCTTCGCGGCGAATGTCCTGCCGGGGGTCACGGCCGAGCGGAAGCTCGCCGAGGGCGTCGACCTGGACCTCATGGAGCTGGACGAGGCTGCGTTCTAATTCTCGTAGTACGTACGCCGATTCAACCTCGCTGCGGCCTGCTTCCCTTGGGGGGCGGGCCGCTGCGGGGTGATCGGGTGGGTGGGCGGGAAAGATCCGCCGCGGAGCGGCGGTACAGAACCTCCCGGTTCAGGGCCCCCGCGTCAGGGATACCCGCTAGCTAGGCTGGAAGCCATGAGCACACCCGCCCGCCCGTCTCCCGCCGCCGCCCTTGCAAAGAGCGCTGCGCGCGCCCCTCATACTTTCGACCGCGGCCACTCCGACGACCTCATGACCTTCCTGGCGGCAAGCCCCTCGCCGTACCACGCAGTGGCGAGCGCCGCGGAACGGCTGGAGAAGGCCGGTTTCCGGCAGGTCGAGGAGACCGACGCCTGGGACGGGTCGGCCGGCGGGAAGTATGTGCAGCGCGGCGGCGCGATCGTCGCCTGGTACGTGCCCGAAGGCGCCACCGCGCACACCCCGTACCGCGTCGTCGGCGCCCACACCGACTCCCCGAACCTCCGCGTCAAGCCGAAGCCTGACGCGGGCGCGCACGGCTGGCGGCAGGTCGCGGTCGAGATCTACGGCGGCCCGCTGCTCAACTCCTGGCTCGACCGCGACCTCGGCCTCGCGGGCCGGCTCTCGCTGCGGGACGGCTCGACGCGCCTGGTGAACATCGACCGGGCGCTGCTGCGCGTCCCGCAGCTGGCGATCCACATGGACCGCGGAGTCGTCGCCGACGGCCTCAAGCTCGACAAGCAGAAGCACATGCAGCCCATCTGGGGCCTCGGCGACGACGTGCACGAGGGCGACCTCATCAGCTTCCTGGAGGAGGAGTCGGGGCTCACCCCCGGCGACGTCACCGGCTGGGACCTGATGACGCACCCCATCGAGGCGCCGTCCTACCTCGGCCGCGACCGCGACCTCATCGCGGGCCCGCGGATGGACAACCTCCTCTCCGTGCACGCCTGTACGGCGGCGCTCGCCGCCGTCGCCACCGCGGACGGCGCCGACTCCCTCCCGTACATCCCGGTGCTCGCCGCCTTCGACCACGAGGAGAACGGCTCGCAGTCCGACACGGGCGCGGACGGCCCGCTCCTCGGCTCGGTGCTCGAACGCTCCGTCTTCGCGCGTGGCGGCACGTACGAGGACAGGGCCCGCGCCTTCGCCGGCACCGTCTGCCTCTCCTCCGACACGGGCCACGCCGTCCACCCCAACTACGCGGAACGGCACGACCCGACGCACCACCCGCGCGCCAACGGCGGCCCGATCCTCAAGGTCAACGTCAACAACCGGTACGCCACGGACGGCGCGGGACGGGCCGTGTTCGCCGCCGCGTGCGAGAAGGCCGGGGTGCCCTTCCAGAGCTTCGTGTCGAACAACGCGATGCCCTGCGGCACGACGATCGGGCCGATCACCGCGGCCCGGCACGGCATCAAGACCGTCGACATCGGCGTCGCGATCCTCTCCATGCACAGCGTGCGCGAGCTGTGCGGGGCGGACGACCCGCACCTCCTTGCCAACGCGCTGGTGGCGTTCCTGGAAGGCTGATTTCCGCTTCCCTGTGTGGCCGTGCCGGGTCCGGGTACCCGGGTGCCCTGCCACGACTTAGGGAGGCGGTCCACATGGGCCTGGGCGGATGCATCATCCTGATCGCCGCGGGCGCCATCCTCACGTTCGCCACCGACTGGGAGATGGAAGGCATCAACCTCACAGTCACCGGTCTGATCATGATGGCCGTGGGCGTGATCGGCGTCGCCGCGTTCACCAACGCACGCCGCAAGACGGTCGTACCCCCGGGCGCGACCGTCGTGCAGACGGAAGACGACCACCACCACCGCTACTGACGGCCGGACCCGCTCGCGGGCGTACGGTTTCAGCCGCTTTCATCGCCGGGCCCGGCAGCCACCTCCGTGGCCGCCGGGCCCGGCGATACTCTTGAGCCTTGTTCGAAGCGTGATCGAAGCGTGCGGCGCGGGCGCGGCAGAGGAGTTGAGGCCAGGTGGAGTTCCAGCTGCTCGGACCGGTGAGCGTCGCCGGAGGCAGCGGCTCCGTCCCCCTCGGCCCCGCCAAGCGCCGCAGTCTGCTCGCCGCGCTGCTGCTGCGGGCGGGCACACCGGTCTCGGTGGACGCCCTGACCGAGACCCTGTGGGACGGCGAACCGCCGCTGCACGCGCGCACCGTCATCCAGGGGCACATCTCCCGGCTGCGCGCTCTGCTCGTCGAGGCGGGCCTGGACGCGTACGGCGTGGAACTCGCCACGCAGGGCGGTGCGTACGCCCTCCAGTTCCCGGAGACCCTGCTCGACGTCAGCCGCTTCGAGGACCTCGTCAAACTGGCCGGGCGGCAGCGGGAGGCCTCGGACGCGGCGCTGATGCTGCGGGAGGCTCTCGCACTGTGGAACGGGCCCGCGCTGACCGGCACGGTCGCCACGGAGCCGATGCTGGCCGCCGCGCGGGGCCTTGAGGAGAGCCGCCTCGTCACCGTCGAGCAGCTCGCCGACGCGTACGGACGGCTCGGCTCGCACGGCCAGGCCGTGGGCCTGCTGAGTGCGGAGTCGGTCCAACACCCGTTGCGGGAGAGCCTGGTGGCGGCCTTGATGCGGGCGCTGCAGCGGAGCGGCCGGCAGTCCGAAGCGCTGGAGTACTACCACCGGACGCGGGAGCTGCTCGCCGAGGAGCTGGGGGTCGACCCGGGCAAGAAGCTGCGCCGGGCGTACGAGGAGATCCTCGCCGGTGAGCCCGACACCGGGGCACATCCGATGCTGGGCGCTCCCGCGCCGCGCCCTCGCGGGCGGTACGACCTGGGCCTCGGCGGCGGCGCGAAGAGCGGCCCCGCCGCGCCTTCCGCGCCCTCTGCGCCCACCGGACCTGCGGCCCCCGCCGCACCCGCCGCACCCGCCGCACCCGCCGCACCCGCCGACGGAAGCCGTCCCGCACAGCGAGTGGGGTCTCCCCCGGCCGGGCAGAGCCGCGAGTCCGGCGAAGGGCGGGCACGGCCCACGACGCCGCCGCCGGGCTCCGATGGTCAGGGGCAGGACACCAACCCCGCAGCACCCACAGCCCCGATCGCTCCCGCCACCCCGGCGGCAGGCCACCCGCCGGGTCCCGCGATCCCCCGCCTCCTGCCCAGAGCTCCCCGCGCCTTCGCCGCCCGTGAAGAGCAACTCGCCGCGCTGGGAGCCGTACTCGTCGAAGAGACAGAGGCGCCCATCGTCCTGCTCACCGGCCCCGCGGGCGTGGGAAAGACCGCCCTCGCCCTGCACTGGGCGCACCACCACGCGGCCCCCCACCCGGAGGGCCAGCTCTTCGCGGACCTCGGCGGCTTCAGCGGCGGCGACCCCGCCCATCCCGAGCGCGTCCTGCGGGAGTTCCTCCGCGCCCTGGGAGTGCAGCCGCAGGATCTGCCGGCCGGCATCGAACCGGCGGCGGCCCTGTACCGCTCGCTCCTCGCCGAGCGGCGCCTCCTCGTCGTGCTCGACAACGCCCACGACTCCGCCCAGGTCCGCCCCCTCCTGCCCGGCGCACCCCACTGCACCACCCTCATCACCAGCCGCAACCGCCTCGACGGCCTCGTCGCGTCGGACTGCGCGCGCCCCGTGCAGGTCGACCCGCTCGGCGAGCTCGACGGCGCCGGGCTGTTTCTCCGCGCCCTGCGGCAGAGCGCCGAGACGGACGCCGACTCCGAGGACGTACGCCGCATCGCCCGCCTCTGCGACGGCCTCCCGCTCGCCCTGCGCATCGCCGCCGCCCGGCTCATCGGGCGCCCCCAGCGGTCCGTGGCCGGGCTCGCCGCCGAACTCGCCGACGATGAGCAGAGGCTGGCCCTGCTCTCCGCCGAGGACACCGGCGTCGCTGCCGTCCTGCGCACCTCGGTGGCCCAACTCCCCGGCAGCGACGCCTGGTTGCTCTCCTCGCTGAGCCGAGCCTCCACTCCGGACGTGGACGCGCACGCGGCCGCCGCCCTCGCGGGCGCGACCGTGTCCGCCGCACGCGAGGGACTCGACCGCCTCGCCGCGGTCCATCTGATCCAGGAGGAGGGGGCTGGGCACTACGTCCTGCCGTCTCTGGTGCGGCTCTTCGCCCGCGACCTGGACGCGCCCGCGACCACGACGTTCCGCCGGCCTCGTCCCGAGGAGCTGCGGCGGTCCGTACCGGACCCCTCCAGGTGACACAGGGCCGGCGCTGAGCTCCCTCGCGAGCTGCGTGAATGATCCATTAGCCAGGTGTTAGCGGAACGCCAGCGGCGGGCGGCAGGCTCAGTGGTGCAAGCCCGAACGACCGCCGCTCACGGGGGAGTCACCGCCATGCGCACCACCGCTCGTACCGCCCGCGTCGCCCGTAAGAAGGCCGCGCTCGCTGTTACGGCCCTTGCGGCGCTCACCCTCACGCTCACCGCGTGCAACGGCGACGGTGACGGTGATGGCGGCGGCGACAAGGCGTCCCGTGCCGAAAAGCGATCGGCCGATGCGAGTACCGGCGGCCCGGCTGCTACAACCTCCGGCGGTTCCGGTTCCGGTTCCGGTTCCGCGGCTCCGCTCTCCGGGGACGCCTGCACGCCGACCGCCGCGAAGATCGAGCTTGAGGACACCGCCGGCACCGCACCCCTCGTCCTGCTCAAGATCACCAACAACGGCGGCAAGACCTGCTCGGTCTTCGGCGCCCCCTTCGTCAGCGACCCGGCGGCGGGCAAGAACCTCCCGGTGGCCGAGAACACCCGCCCCCAGTCGGTCGTCCGCGTCGAGCCGGCCAAGTCCGCCTACGCCGCGATCAGCCTCGCGGGCATCGACGCCGAGAAGACCCACCGCGCCAAGACCCTCGGCGTCACGCTCGCCACCAAGGACGGCAAGGGCACGGACGGCCGGGTCACGGTGAACTCCCCCGGCGCCGCGGGCCTGCTGCTCAACGCGGACTCGCAGGTCACGTACTGGCAGAACACCCTTGAGGACGCCATGTCGTAGAGACGCCATGGCGTAGAGACGACGCGACGTCCGTAGAGACTCCGCGTCCTCCCCTGATCCACAGCCGGTCCGTGTCCTCACTTCCCCCAAGTGACACGGGCCGGCTGTGTCACGCGCGCCACGGGGTAGGCATCGCGCCATGAAACTTCTCGTACGCGACCGGCTGCTCGGCATCGGTGACGACTACTGGATCGAGGACGACCAGGGTCGGAAGGTCTTTCTCGTCGACGGCAAGGCGATGCGCCTGCGCGACACCTTCGAGCTCAAGGACATGCAGGGTCGCGTCCTCATCGACATCCGCGCCAAGATGCTGGCGCTGCGCGACACGATGGTGATCGAACGGGAGGGCGAGCCGCTGGCCACGGTCAAGCGCAAGCGCCTCTCGCTCCTGCGCAATCACTACCGCGTGGCCCTGGTCGACGGTACAGAGCTCGACGTGAGCGGCAAGATCCTGGACCGCGAGTTCGCCATCGAGTACGACGGCGAACTCCTGGCCGACATCTCCCGCCGCTGGTTCCGCGTCCGGGACACGTACGGCCTGCACGTCACCCGGGAGGACGCCGACGCCTCGCTCCTTCTGGCCGTCGCGGTCTGCGTGATCCGCCTGGCGGAGAAGGAGAGGGGCGACGACTGACCCTGAGCCTCTCAGCGCCGGGGGACGTCCATCCCGAGCAGCCGGTCCTTCAGCGCGGGGAACTGCTCGCGCGTGGCCGCGACCTTCGCCGGGTCGAACTCGACGGTGAGGACCTCCTCGCCGTCCCCCGCCTCGGCGAGCACCTCGCCCCAGGGGTCGACGACGATGCTGTGCCCCGCCTGGGGCACCCCGGCATGCGTACCGCCGGTGCCACAGGCAAGGACGTACACCTGGTCCTCGACAGCCCGCGCCCGAGCGAACAGCGTCCAGTGCTCACGCCGCCGCGCGGGCCAGCCCGCGGGGACGACGAACATCTCGGCGCCCGCGTCGACGAGCCCCCGGAAGAGCTCCGGGAAGCGGAGGTCGTAACAGGTGGCGAGCCCGATCGCCGCGTCGGGCGTGCGCACCGTGACCAGTTCGCTGCCCGCCCCCATCAGGACGGCCTCGCCCTTGTCGAAGCCGAACCGGTGGATCTTCCGGTACGAGGCGGCGAGTTCACCGTCGGGCGAGAAGACGAGCGAGGTGTTGTAGAGGTCCACCGAGGGGTCCCCCGCAGCGTCCCGCTCCGGGATGGACCCCGCGTGCAGCCAGACGCCCGCGTCACTCGCGGCCTTGGCCATCGCCTCGTACGTGGGCCCCTCCAACGACTCCGCCTCGCTCGCGAACGACTCGTACGCGAAAGCGCCCGTGGTCCACAGTTCGGGAAGAACGACGAGATCCGGCCGCTCACGCTCGGCTACCTCACGTACCAGTGAAGAGACCCGCGAGCGGCGGGAATTGACCGATTCGCCCTCGTCTACGGCGATCTGGATGAGGGAGGCGCGCACACTACCACCGTCCTGGCATTCGAGCCGTCAATGCAGGCCTACGATCGTCACACGAAAGCACTGCCGGGGTGCCTGCGGGCAGCGTAACTTAGCGTCCCAGACACCCACCGCCCGCGTACGACCGTCGAGGGGTCCCGTGAGTCTCCATCCCAGCCTGCAAACCTACGCCGACGCCTGGACCCAATCCGTATCAGCCATATCCGAGCTGGTGTCACCGCTCGCCGAGGGAGAGTGGAACTGGGCCACCCCCTGCCCCGGCTGGTCGGTGCGGGATGTCGTCTCCCACGTCATAGGCCTGGACTGCGAGATGCTGGGCGACCCGCGCCCCATCCACACCCTGCCCCGCGACCTGTACCACGTACAGACCGAGGGCCAGCGCTACATGGAGGTCCAGGTCGACGTCCGGCGCCACCACACCGCGCCCGAGATGACATCCGAGCTTGAGTACACGATCATCCGCCGCTCCCGGCAGCTGCGGAACGAGTCGCGCGACCCCTCCCACAAGGTCCGCGGCCCGCTCGGCACCGAGCAGACCCTCGAACTGGCCACGCGGATGCGGGCGTTCGACGTCTGGGTGCACGAGCAGGATCTGCGTACGACGCTGAAGAAGCCCGGCAACCTCGACTCCCAGGGCGCGTACGTGGCGCGGGACCTCCTGCTGCACGGACTGCCCAAGGTGGTCGCCAAGAAGGCCGCGGCGCCGGCGAATTCGGCGGTCGTCTTCGACGTGAGCGGACCCGTCGAGTTCCTGCGCACGGTCCGTGTCGACGCCGACGGCCACGCGACGGTCGACAGCGCCCCCTCGCTCGGCCCGCTCGCCACGCTGAGCCTGGACTGGGAGACGTACTTCCGCCTGGCGTGCGGCCGCGTCTCGCACGCCTCGGTCGCCGACCGGATCAAGATCGAGGGCGATCACGGCCTGGCCGAGGCGATCCTGCGGGAGTTCGCGGTCACGCCGTAGCCCTCCGCGGCCATCGGTCATCGGCCATCGGCCATCGGCCATCGGCCATCGGTCAGACGGGTACGTGCACGGCCTCGACGCGGCTGGCGACTAGGCGCTCCTTCTCGCGGCGCACCGCACGCGTCCGCAGGCGCAGGATCTGGCTGAGGCCGACCGCCTCCAGGACGAAGACGGCGGAGAAGGCGCTCCGGTAGTTGTCGCCGGTCGCGTCGAGGAGCACGCCGATGGCGAGCAGCGTCGTCATGGAGGCGACGAAGCCGCCCATGTTCACGATGCCGGACGCGGTGCCCTGCCGCTCCGGCGGGTTGGCGGGCCGCGCGAAGTCGAAGCCGATCATGGACGCGGGGCCGCAGGCGCCGAGCACCGTGCACAGCGCGATGAGCAGCCACATCGGGGCGTGGTCGCCGGGGTAGTGGATCGTGGTCGCCCACATCACGGCCGTCGTCGCGACGGTGCCGATGGCCAGCGGCGTGCGGGCCGCGTGGTGCCGGGCGACGATCTGCCCGTAGACCAGGCCGATCACCATGTTGGACAGCACGACGAGGGTGAGCAGCGCCCCGGCCGTCCCGCGCGTGAGGCCCTGCGCCTCGACGAGGAACGGCAGGCCCCACAGGAGCAGGAACACCATCGCGGGGAACTGCGTGGTGAAGTGCACCCACAGGCCGAGCCGCGTGCCGGGCTCGCGCCAGCTCAGGGCTATCTGCTTGCGCACGAAGGCCCCACCGGTGTGCCGCGCGGGCTCCGGCTCGTGGCCCTCGGGGTGGTCCTTGAGGAACAGCGTCATCAGTACGAGGACGACGACGCCGCAGAGCGCGCTGCCGGCGAAGGCCGCGGTCCAGCCGACGGAGTGCAGGAGCCGGGCGAGGACGAGGGTGGAGACGAGGTTGCCCGCCATGCCGACCAGGCCGGCGAGCTGGGCGACCAGTGGGCCGCGGCGGGCAGGGAACCAGCGGGTGCCGAGGCGCAGCACGCTGATGAAGGTCAGTGCGTCACCGCAGCCGAGCAGCGCGCGGGACGCGAGCGCCATTCCGTACGAGGGCGAGAACGCGAAGCCGAGCTGCCCGAGCGTGAAGAGCACGACTCCGATGGTCAGCACGCGTTTGGTGCCGAGCCGGTCGACCATCAGGCCGACGGGTATCTGCATGCCCGCGTAGACGAGCAGCTGGAGGATCGAGAAGGTCGAGAGCGCGGACGCGTTGACGTGGAACCGGTCGGCGGCGTCGAGTCCGGCGACGCCGAGGGAGGTCCGGAAGATGACGGCGACGAAGTAGACGGCGACACCGATGCCCCACACGAGCATGGCCTTGCGACCACCGGGCGGGTCACCGGGGAGGGAGACGGGGGCGGAGGCGGCGCTCATCGGGACCTCCAGTAACGGGTGGGTGGGAGGGAAACACGCCGCGAAGCGGCAAAAGAAAACCCACCACCGGCGGACGGGGGCCCGTCAAGGAGCAACCTCATCGCACCTCACCCCGAGCAAGGTCCCGGAACCACCCGACGTGCCGGGTGACCACACCCACCGCCGAGTCAGCATCCCCCGCCCGCAAAGCCCCAAGAATCTCCTCGTGCTCGACAAGCGTCTTGGCGATCCGATCAGGATGGGAATGCATCACCGCAACCCCCATCCGCAACTGCCGATCACGAAGCTGGTCGTACAACCGGGCAAGAATCTCGTTCCCCCCGCTCCGCACGATCTCGGCATGAAAGCACCGGTCGGTCACAGCGGCAGCTGAAAGGTCCCCGGCAGCGGCCTGCTCCCGCTGCTGGGCGAGGAGCTCCTCAAGCCGGGCGATCAACGCCGGAGGCGCAGGCACCGCCTTGCGCACCGAGTGCGTCTCCACCAGGAGCCGCGTCTCGACGACATCGGCGATCTCCTGCACGGACACCGGCAGGACCAGCGCACCCTTCTTCGGGTAGAGCCTCAGGAGCCCCTCCACCTCCAGCTTCAGGAGCGCCTCGCGCACCGGAGTGCGGGACACCCCGACGGCCTCGGCGAGCTCGCCTTCGGTGAGCAGCGTGCCGCCCTCGTACCGCCGATCGAGCACCCCCTGCTTGACGTGCGCGTACACGCGCTCGGCGGCGGGTGGCCGCTTCAGGGCGTGAGCCGGGGCCAGGGAGGGGGAAGAGGCGGGTGCGGCAGGCATGCGCACAGCATAGATACAACACGTACCCATGAGGCCGTCCATTTCACGATCCGGACATCACCCTCACGAGGACGCATCCATTTGCCCCTCTCGTGTGTCTCACTACCAAGCGGCACCCTCATGTGGCCGCATTCCAGGGGCATTTGGGCATTTGGAGCACAGAACTTGAAAACCCCCATTAAGGGCATTCACCGCGCATCGGCCGTAATCGTCACTGCGGGTGCGGTATTCGCGGGCGGAGCCCTCACGACCCCGGCCCACGCGGCCGCACTGCCGAAGCCGTCGATCGCCGCCAAGGGCGGCTACGTCATGAACAACGGCACGGGCAAGACGCTCTTCACCAAGTCCGCGGACACCCGCCGTTCCACCGGGTCGACCACGAAGATCATGACGGCGAAGGTGGTGCTCGCGCAGCCGAACCTCAACCTCAACTCCAAGGTCAAGATCGAAAAGGCCTACAGCGACTACATCGTCAGGAACACCGCCTCGTCCGCCCGGCTGATCGTCGGCGACAAGGTCACCGTCCGCCAGCTCCTGTACGGCCTGATGCTGCCGTCCGGCTGCGACGCGGCGTACGCGCTCGCGGACAAGTTCGGCAAGGGCTCCACCCGCTCCGCCCGCGTGAAGTCCTTCATCGGCAAGATGAACGCCCAGGCCAGGAGCCTCGGCCTGACGAACACGCACTTCGACTCGTTCGACGGCATCGGCGGCGCGGGCAACTACTCGACCCCCCGCGACCTGACGAAGCTCGCCAGCAGCGCGATGAAGAGCTCCACGTTCCGTACGGTCGTGAAGACGAAGTCGACGAAGCAGAAGGTCACCACGAAGAGCGGCGGCTACCGCTACATGTCGTGGTCGAACACGAACAACCTGCTCAGCAGCTACAGCGGCGCGATCGGCGTGAAGACGGGCTCAGGACCGCAGGCCAAGTACTGCCTCGTCTTCGCCGCGACCCGCAACGGCAAGACGGTCATCGGCACGGTCCTCACCTCGACCTCGTCGACCAACCGCACGAAGGACGCGAAGAAGCTGATGGACTACGGCTTCAAGAAGTAGCCCTTCACCGGATACGTCAAAGGGGGCCCGCCGCGCTGTACGCGGCGGGCCCCCTTTGGCGTACTGCCGGGTCTACGCCCAGGTGATGAGCCGCTTGGGCTGCTCCAGGATCGCCGCCACATCGGCGAGCACCTTGGAGCCGAGCTCGCCGTCGACCAGGCGGTGGTCGAAGGAGAGCGCGAGCGTCGTCACCTGACGCGGCTTGACCTTGCCCTTGTGGACCCAGGGCTGGAGCTTGATCGTGCCGACCGCGAGGATCGCGGACTCGCCGGGGTTCAGGATCGGCGTGCCGGTGTCGACGCCGAAGACGCCGACGTTCGAGATGGTGACCGTGCCGCCCTGCATCGCGGCCGGAGTCGTCTTGCCCTCCTTGGCCGTGGACACCAACTCGCCGAGCGACTCGGCCAGTTCGGGCAGCGTCTTGGCGTGGGCGTCCTTGATGTTCGGGACGACCAGGCCGCGCGGCGTGGCGGCGGCGATGCCCAGGTTCACGTAGTGCTTCTGGACGATCTCCTGATTCGCCTCGTCCCAGGCGGCGTTGACGTCCGGGTTCCGCCGGATCGCCACGAGCAGTGCCTTGGCGATGAGCAGGAGCGGGTTGACGCGCAGGCCGGCGAACGCCTTGTCCAGCTTGAGCTCATCGACCAGCTTCATCGTCCGCGTCACGTCCACCGTCACGAACTCCGTGACATGCGGCGCCGTGAAGGCCGAGCCGACCATCGCCTGGGCGATGGCCTTGCGGACGCCCTTGACGGGGATGCGGGTCTCGCGGGCGTCGGCGCCGGCCGCGGGGGTGGTGCCGGGAGCGGGGGCTTCGGCTGCCACCTGCTCCGGGGCGGACGCGAGGGCCGGGGCTGAGGCCGGGGCGGAGGCGGGGGCGGAGGCGGGGGCCACCGCCGCGTGCACGTCCTCGCGCGTGATGATCCCGTCGGGCCCGGACGGGACGACGGCCGTGAGGTCGACTCCCAGGTCCTTGGCGAGCTTTCGCACCGGCGGCTTGGCCAACGGCCGCTCGCCCCCGGGGGCGGCGGGCGCGGCAGGTGCGGGGGCCGCGGGCGTGGCGGAGGCGGCAGCCGTGCCGGAGCCGTTCAGCTCGGCCTGGACCGCCGCGGCGTAGTACGTCCCCGCGGCCGCGGCCTGCTCCGAAGCGGCCTTGCGCGCGCGGCGCTTCGTCGAGGACTGGGCGACCCCATAGCCGACGAGCACGGGCTGGCGCCCCTCGGGAGCGGCCTCCTCCTCGGGCTCCTCGGCAGCTGCCTTCTCCACGGGGGCGGCGGCCTGCTCCGGAGCGGCTGCCTCAGCGGGCGGCGCGGCAGGCGCGCTCTTGCCGGACACGTCCACCGCGATGATCACCTGGCCGACATCGACCGTGGTGCCCTCGGGGAAGCGCAGTTCCCGTACGACACCGTTGAACGGGATGGGCAGCTCGACGGCGGCCTTGGCCGTCTCGACCTCGCACACCACCTGCCCGTCGGTGACCGTGTCACCGGGAGCAACGAACCACTTGAGGATCTCTGCCTCGGTGAGCCCCTCGCCCACGTCGGGCATCTTGAACTCGGCGAGCGCAGCACTTGTCATCGTCGTCACGACCCTCTCCCTCAGTACGCCAGCGAGCGGTCGACAGTGTCGAGCACCCGGTCGAGGCCCGGCAGGTACTCCTCTTCCAACCGCGCCGGCGGATACGGCGCGTGGAAGCCGCCGACCCGCAGCACGGGAGCTTCGAGGTGGTAGAAGCAGCGCTCGGTGATGCGCGCCGCGATCTCCGCGCCCGTGCCCAGGAAGACCGGTGCCTCGTGGACCACGACGAGCCGCCGCGTCTTCTCGACCGAGGCCTGCACGGCGTCGAAGTCCATCGGCGACATGGAGCGCAGGTCCACGACCTCAAGGGACTTGCCCTCTTCGGCGGCGGCCGCCGCGGCCTCCAGACAGACCTTCACCATGGGGCCGTACGCGGCGAGCGTCAGGTCCGTGCCCTCGCGGGCGACCCGGGCCTTGTGCAGCGGCGCCGGGATGGCGTCCGTGTCGACCTCGCTCTTGTCCCAGTAACGCCGCTTCGGCTCGAAGAAGATCACCGGGTCGTCGCTCTGGATGGCCTGCTGCATCATCCAGTAGGCATCGGAGGAGTTCGACGGCGAGACGACCTTGAGACCCGCCACGTGCGCGAACAGCGCCTCGGGGGACTCGCTGTGGTGCTCGACGGCGCCGATGCCGCCGCCGTACGGAATGCGGATGACGACCGGCATCTTGATCTTGCCGAGCGCGCGGGCGTGCATCTTCGCGAGCTGCGTGACGATCTGGTCGTACGCGGGGAAGACGAAGCCGTCGAACTGGATCTCCACCACCGGGCGGTAGCCCCGCAGGGCCAAGCCGATGGCCGTGCCGACGATGCCGGACTCGGCCAGCGGGGTGTCGATGACACGGTCCTCGCCGAAGTCCTTCTGCAGCCCGTCCGTCACCCGGAAGACGCCGCCGAGCTTGCCGACGTCCTCGCCCATGATGAGGACCTTGGGGTCGGTGTCGAGCGCCTTGCGCAGCGATTCGTTGATTGCTTTGGCAAGGGGAAGTTTCTGAACGCCCATGGTCACTTACCGCCTTCTTCAGCGAAGGACGCCTGGTACGCCTCGAACTGCGCGCGCTCCTCGTCGACCAGCGCATGCCCGTCCGCATACGCGTTCTCGAAGATCGCCATCAGATCCGGATCCGGCATCGCCCGCACCACCTCTCGCACTCGCTTTCCCAACGCTTCGCTCTCCGCGTCGAGTTCCGCGAAAAATCCCTCATCCGCGTGACCTTCGGACTCGAGATAGGTCCGCAGGCGCAGGATCGGGTCCTTGGCCTCCCAGGCCTCGCGCTCGTCGTCGTTGCGGTACTTGGTCGGGTCGTCGGACGTGGTGTGCGCGCCCATGCGGTAGGTGAACGCCTCGATGAGCGCCGGGCCCTCGCCCGTACGCGCCCGCTCCAGGGCCCACTTGGTGACGGCGAGCACGGCGAGCACGTCGTTGCCGTCGACCCGCACACCGGGGAAGCCGTATCCCTGCGCGCGCTGGTAGAGCGGCACGCGGGTCTGCTTCTCGGTGGGCTCGGAGATCGCCCACTGGTTGTTCTGGCAGAAGAACACGACGGGAGCGTTGTAGACCGCGGAGAAGGTGAAGGCCTCGGCGACGTCGCCCTGGCTTGAGGCACCGTCACCGAAGTACGCGATCACGGCCGAGTCCGCGCCGTCCTTGGCCACGCCCATCGCGTAGCCGGTGGCGTGCAGGGTCTGCGAGCCGATGACGATCGTGTACAGGTGGAAGTTGTTGGTGTTCGGGTCCCAGCCACCGTGGTTCACACCGCGGAACATGCCGAGCAGATTGGTCGGGTCGACCCCGCGGCACCAGGCGACGCCGTGCTCGCGGTAGGTCGGGAAGACGTAGTCGTCCTCGCGCGTGGCACGGCCCGAGCCGATCTGGGCGGCCTCCTGGCCGAGCAGCGAGGCCCACAGGCCCAGCTCGCCCTGGCGCTGCAGGGAGGTGGCCTCGGCGTCGAAGCGGCGGGTGAGGACCATGTCGCGGTACAGGGCGCGCAGGTCGTCGGCGGTGATGTCCGCGACGTACGAGTCGTACACGGCGTTCTCTGCGTGCTTGACCCGCTTGCCCTCGGGGGTCAGCAGCTGGACAAGCTGGGGTTCCGTGCTTTTCTTCGGCGCGGCCTTCTTGGCGCTTGCGCGCTTCCCGCCGCTGGTACTGCTGCGGCGCGGTGTGCGCGCGGCGGTGCTCTCCACGGTCACGTGTGCTCCTCCGTCGGTCCGGCCCCCGGGATTACCGGGTAAGCCAGTGCGGCTCGCCTGATCCGTGCCCGCGCACGGGGTGGGTGCGACTCGGCCGGGAACAGGCGTGACAGGTGCCCCGGCGAGCGCCCTGCACAATGCACGTTACCCAGTGCTTCCCAATTCTGTGAAACCCCATCTGACCTGCGAATTTGCTTGGATTTCCAAGTATCTGACTGCTTGGATTTCCGAGTAAATCCAGAAAGTCGGGAACAGTTCCTGGTCACAGCACTGATCACAGCCTGGCAGGGGGCCGGAACACCGGCACGTTATCCCGGCCACCCCGCGCACGGGAAGGGTTCAGCTCAGGCACTGCGAGAGATCGTGTGTGAGACTGACTCCGTGCGCGAAGACGGAAAAATTACGGTATTTCTCCTCGACGACCATGAAGTGGTGCGGCGAGGAGTCCATGAGCTGCTCTCCGTGGAGTCCGACATCGAGGTCGTCGGAGAGGCCGGAACAGCGGCGGACGCCCTGGTCAGGATCCCGGCGACACGGCCTGACGTGGCCGTTCTCGACGTGCGTCTTCCGGACGGCAGCGGCGTGGAGGTCTGCCGCGAGATCCGTTCGCAGAACGAGGACATCAAATGCCTGATGCTCACCTCGTTCGCGGACGACGAGGCGCTCTTCGACGCGATCATGGCGGGCGCTTCCGGCTATGTCCTGAAGGCCATTCGCGGCAATGAACTGCTCTCCGCCGTACGTGATGTGGCAGCGGGAAAATCCCTGCTCGACCCGGTCGCCACGGCCCGCGTCCTTGAGCGTCTGCGCGACGGGAACACCCCCAAGGGCGACGACCGTCTGTCGAACCTCACGGACCAGGAGCGGAAGATCCTCGACCTGATCGGCGAGGGCCTGACCAACCGGGTGATCGGCGAACGGCTGCACCTCGCCGAGAAGACGATCAAGAATTACGTGTCCAGCCTGCTCTCCAAGCTCGGCATGGAACGCCGCTCCCAGGCGGCCGCGTACGTGGCCCGCATGCAGGCGGAACAGCAGCACTGAGCAGCACTGACACGTCCGGTCACGATGTGTGGTCGTTCGGGACGGGAAACGGGACTTACGTCCCCATCCCGTAGGGGCGGGATCCCCTTCCCCGGCCCCCGCTGGTGCCAGAGGGTGGACGCATGCCCTCCGGAGATCAGCTACAGGACGAACGGCTCGCCTTCGAACTGCTCGGCCGCACCGACTACGGCCGGGTCGCGACCAGCATGCGCGCGCTGCCCTTCCTCGCCGCGGCCCGCCACGTCGTAGTGGACGGGAGGATCCTGCTGCGGATGCACAAGGGATACGGCTACCACGAGGCCTGCATCGGCAGTGTCGTCGCCTACGGGGCGGACAACCTCAGCGCCGAGACCGCGCGCACGGGCCAGTGGACCGTGCAGTTCGTCGGCCTGTGCGAGGCCATCGAGCCGACCACCGCCGAACTGGAACTCTTCGGCCCGGGCCCGCACTACGTGGACGGCGAGCTCTACGACCCGGTCTACATGCGCATAGAGCCGCAGCTGGCCACGGTGCACACCCTCTACGGCGGCCGGCAGCGACAGCTTCAGCGCACCTTCTAGAGCACGTACACCGCATACACATACGCACGCGCGCGTGGCGCCCTTTCGGGACTCCACGCGCGCGTGCGTTTCGTTCAAGGGCCCGTACCCACGGGCCTGTACGCCTCGGCTCAGCCTTCGGCGCCGCCGTTGGCCTCGCCCTCCGTGCCGCCGGTAACCGGCGATTCGTCACCACCATCGGTGGGGGTGGGGTCGTCGGTCGGCGTAGTCGGGTCGTCCGTCGGCTCGGTGGGCTCGCCCGTCGGCTCCGTCGGGTCGTCCGTCGGCTCGCTCGGGGTCGGCGTCGTGGGCGCGGTCGGGCCGGTCGTGTTCGGCTGCTCCGGCGAGTAGCTGCCCTGACCGCCCGAGCCGTCGCCGGGCAGCGTCTCGTCCTCGGAGGTGTCCTCCTCGGGACTCTTGCTCGGCTTCTTCGTCTCCGACTGCTTCGTCGGCGCCTTCGTCGGGCTTTCCTTTTCCTTCTGCTTGCCGTCGCCCGCCGTCAGCGCGTACGCGACACCCACGGCGATCGCGATGACCGCGAGCACGGCGAAGATCCACATCTTGCCCCGGCCGCCCCGGCCGTTCCCGTCGCGGTGACCGCCCTCGAAGCCACCGTCGTCGCCGCCCGGAGGACGCAGCATGGCGCCGGGGATCTGCGCGGTGCCGGAGTCGCCCGGGTGCTGCATCGCGGTGGTGCCCGCGACGCCCATCGCCGGGGTGTTGCCGCCCTCGTGCATGCCCGCGATGTCGACGGGCCCGGTGTTCCAGGTCCCGGTGTGGCTGCCCTGCTCGTGCAGCATCTGCAGCCCGTACTGGACGAGACCGCGCATCTCCTCGGCGGTCTGGAACCGGTCGTCCGGGTCCTTGGCGAGCGAGCGCATCACCAGGCCGTCCAGCTCCGGCGGCGCCACGTCCGAGGTCTCGGACGGCGGGACCGGGATGTCCTGGACGTGCTGGTAGACGACGGAGAGCGGCGTCTCACCGGTGAACGGGGGCCGTAGGGCGAGGAGTTCGTAGAGCAGACAACCGGTCGCGTACAGGTCGGAACGGTGGTCGACGGCCTTGCCGAGCGCCTGCTCGGGGGAGAGGTACTGGGGCGTGCCCATGACCATGCCGGTCTGGGTCATCGTCGACTGGGCGCCGTGCAGCGCACGGGCGATGCCGAAGTCCATCACCTTGACCGCGCCGGTGTTGGTGATGATCACGTTCGCGGGCTTGATGTCGCGGTGCACGATGCCGTGCTGGTGCGAGTACGCGAGCGCCTCGAGCACTCCGGAGACGATGATCAGGGCCTGCTCGGGGCCCGGCGCCTCCGCGTTCAGGAGCAGCTCACGGATCGTCCGGCCCTCGACGATCTCCATGACGATGTAGGGGACGACGCTCGGCCCTACGACGTCCTCGCCGGAGTCGTAGACCGCCACCACCGCGTGGTGGTTGAGCCCCGCCACCGACTGGGCCTCGCGTGTGAAGCGGGCCTTGGACACCGGGTCCTCAGCGAGGTCGGAGCGGAGCAGTTTGACGGCGACCGTACGACCGAGACGTACGTCCTCGGCCGCGAACACCTCCGCCATGCCGCCTCGGCCGAGTCTGCGGGTGAGCCGATACCGGCCATCCCCTACAAGACCGCCGTTACCCCACAACTCCGGCGCGTCTGACATACCGCCGCCACTCGCCTCGGGGTCGGACGGGCCCTGAGCGCGCTGCGTCTGTGCCATCAGTCCTCGCCGTCGTTTCTGGTCGTGGTGCTCGGTGGTACCGGGGGAACCCCGCCGGGCCACGCTACAGCCTTCGCGCGGCGCGGCGGTTCGAGGTGGACCGGACATCAAACCCGCCGGGTGCCCTCACACGCAAACTTGTAACGCTTCCGAGACGCTTCTTGCGCGTACGGTCACGGAACGGGCATCGAGCTTGACGTGTCGGTGCCCTCGGGCAGACTTGGCCAGGAATAGCGGGAATCGATCACCGATCGCGGAGCCGTCCGGCACACCGCGCCGATGGGGGACGCACGACATGAGCAGCCAGGACGGCGCACAGGGACGGTACGCGGGGCGCTCGCTGGCCGGTGGCCGGTACCAGCTGCGCGATCTTCTCGGTGAGGGCGGCATGGCCTCCGTTCACCTGGCGTACGACTCCGTACTCGACCGTCAAGTCGCTATCAAGACGCTTCACAGCGAGCTCGGCCGCGAGCAGTCCTTCCGCGAGCGCTTCCGCCGCGAGGCCCAGTCGGTGGCCAAGCTCACGCACACGAACATCGTCTCGGTCTTCGACACGGGCGAGGACGAACTCGACGGCGCGACGATGCCGTACATCGTCATGGAGTACGTCGAGGGCAAGCCGCTCGGCTCCGTGCTCGACGCGTCCGTCACCCAGTTCGGCGCGATGCCGACCGACCAGGCGCTGAAGATCACCGCCGATGTGCTCGCCGCTCTCGAGATCAGCCACGAGATGGGCCTGGTCCACCGCGACATCAAGCCCGGCAACGTGATGATGACGAAGCGCAACGTCGTCAAGGTCATGGACTTCGGCATCGCCCGCGCCATGCAGTCCGGCGTCACCTCCATGACGCAGACCGGCATGGTCGTCGGCACCCCCCAGTACCTCTCCCCGGAGCAGGCGCTCGGCCGCGGCGTGGACGCCCGGTCCGACCTCTACTCCGTCGGCATCATGCTGTTCCAGCTGACCACCGGCCGACTGCCCTTCGAGGCGGACTCGCCGCTGGCCATCGCGTACGCGCACGTCCAGGAGGAGCCGGTCGCTCCGTCCTCGATCAACCGCTCGCTGCCGCCCGCCGTCGACGCGATCGTCGCCCGCGCGCTGAAGAAGAACCCGAACGAGCGCTTCCCGACCGCCGAGGCGATGCGCGACGAGTGCCTGCGCGTCGCCCAGTCCTTCCAGGCGTCCGCGCCGAGCATCGTGCCGGGCGCTCAGACCGCGAGCGGCGCGGGCGTCGGCGCCGCTGTCTTCCCGCCGGTCGACTCCTCCATGCCGCAGAGCGGCAACGTCCAGACGCCGTACCAGCCGGGTCCTTACGGTCCGCCCACGCCGGCCCCCGGCCCCGTGACCCCGGGCTACGGCTACCCGCAGCAGAGCGGCTACCAGACCCCCGCGCCCACGAACGCGTACGCCCCCCAGGCCTCGCAGACCCCGCCCCCTTACACGCTCTCGCCGCAGCCCTCGCAGACGTCTGTGCAGAGCGGCGGATCGGGCTCGGGCGGCGGCGGCAAGCGGAACATGCCGGTGGTCGTCGGCTCGATCGTCGTCGCGCTGCTCGCCATCGGCGGTGTGATCGCGGCGGTGTCGCTGAGCGGCGGGGACGACGACAAGGGCGGCAAGGAAGAGAAGGAGTCGAACGCGCCCGTGGCGGGGCACCGGGGCCCGGACCGGTCGAAGACGATCGAGACCGAAGAGTGCACCGAGCCCGACACGGCGTACAACGACGAGGACAAGATCAAGGTCCCTGACTTCACGTTCAGGGACTGGCGCTCCGTGCAGAAGTGCCTGCAGGCGGCGGGCTGGCAGTTCGACAAGCGCACGGTGGACGAGAACACCTACGGGGAGGACACCGTCATGATGCAGTCCCCCAAGGAAGGCTCCGACGTCGACCCGGACGACGTGGACATCGAGTTCACCATCTCCACGGGCAACCCGGCCTGACCGGCTGCGGCCGCAGCCGTAGCCGTAGCCGTAGCCGCGGTAAGCGTTTTGAAGGGCCCGGTCACCTCGTGACCGGGCCCTTCGCGTCGTCCTGACCGGCTACCGCCTAGAGGTAAGGCCCTCCGGTCCGTCCCGCGATGCCGCCGTCCCCTTCCTCCTCGCCGCCGCCCACACCGGGCGGCAACGCGCGCCGCATCGATTCGAGCTGCGCCCGCGCCGCCATCTGCTGCGCGAAGAGGGCCGTCTGGATCCCGTGGAAGAGCCCTTCGAGCCAGCCCACCAGCTGGGCCTGCGCGATGCGCAGTTCGGCGTCGCTGGGTACTCCGTCGTCGGTGAAGGGGAGGGAGAGGCGCTCCAGTTCCTCTACGAGCTCGGGGGCGAGACCGTCCTCGAGCTCCTTGACCGAACTGGCGTGGATCTCCTTGAGCCGCACCCGGCTCGCCTCGTCGAGAGGTGCCGCCCGCACCTCCTCGAGCAACTGCTTGATCATGCTGCCGATGCGCATGACCTTCGCCGGCTGCTCGACCATGTCCGTCACCGGGACCTCGCGGGATTCGTCGTCTCCGCCGCCGCCGAGTGCCATTCCGTCCTGGCCCACGACCAGGACCTGGGGGCTCTCGGGCGACCTTTCGTTCCTCGGCATCTCCATGCCGCCATTCTCTCGCACCCGTACATCACACATCGGTGGTGCCCCCATTTGCCGCTGATCCACCGTGTACGAAGGGGCCGGACGTGTCTGCCGTCCGTCTGTGTATGCCATCCGTCCGTGTCAGCCGCCCGTCCGTGTCAGCCGCGGCGCAGCCGCACGGCGAAGAACCCGAGACCGAGGCCGATGAGGACCAGGCCGCTGCCGAGCGGCAGGACGCGAAGGCCGGGCAGGACGGGTTCGGCGGCCGTCCGCCGGGTGGTGTCGGACGCGGTGGTGGCCTGGCCGAGGGGCTGCACGGCGGGGGCCGGGGTGGAGACGGGTGGGGGGACCTGCCGCGGTGGCCTGCGGGGCGGCGTGGACGTCGCGTCCGGCGGCGCGGGCTCGTCCCGGCCGGGCCTGGCACGGCCTTCGCCGGGGGCGCTCCCGGCGCGGGTCTCACCGGGAGTGGGGTCGGCCGCGTACGAGAGGGAGACAGCCGCGTACGAGAGGGAGACAGGGGAGACGGCGATCAGCACCGTCAGAATCAACAAGGGGCGTAGCCATGGAGTCACCGCGCCGGCTCCCTCCCGCTACCGGGTCGGAGAGATCACTGATGCCGGACAAGCTTCACATGGTGCCGCTTGTCCGGCATCTTGAGCCCCGCGGCGCGATCATCCGGCATCGTGAGCCCCGCGGCGCGATCAGCGGACGAGCAGCACCTTCCCGATGTGATTGCTCTCCTCCAGGACGCGATGGGCGGCCGCCGCGTCACTCATCGGCACCGTCTGGTCGACGATCGGCCGTACGTGGCCGGTGGCGATCAGCGGCCACACGTGCTCGCGCACCGCCGCGACAATCGACGCCTTCTCCTCGGCGGGGCGGCCCCGCAGGGAGGTCGCGGTGACAGCGGCGCGCTTGCCGAGGAGCGTGGCGATGTTCAGCTCGCCCTTGACGCCGCCCTGCATACCGATGATCGCGAGACGGCCATTGGCCGCGAGGGACTGCACGTTGCGGTCCAGGTACTTGGCGCCCATGTTGTCGAGGATGACGTCCGCGCCCGCGCCGTCCGTGGCCTTCTTGATCTCCTCGACGAAGTCCTGCTCGCGGTAGTTGATGAGGATGTCCGCGCCGAGCTCCCCGCAGAAGTCGAGCTTCTCCTTGGTGCCCGCCGTGACCGCCACCCTGGCGCCGACGGCCTTCGCCAGCTGGATCGCCATGGTCCCGATACCGCTGGAGCCGCCGTGCACGAGGAACGTCTCGCCGGGCCTGAGGTGGGAAATCATGAAGACGTTGGACCAGACCGTCGACGTCACCTCGGGCAGCGCGGCCGCGGTGACGAGGTCGACGCCGTCGGGCACGGGCAGCAACTGGCCGGCGGGGACGACGACCTGCTCGGCGTAGCCGCCGCCGGCGAGCAGCGCGCACACCTCGTCGCCGATCTTCCAGCCGGAGACGCCGGGGCCGATGTCGGTGACGCGGCCCGCGCATTCGAGCCCCGGATAGGGCGACGATCCGGGTGGCGGGTTGTAGAAGCCCTGGCGCTGGAGCAGGTCGGCGCGGTTCACGGCACTGGCCACGACGTCGACCAGCACCTCACCCTCGCCGGGTACGGGATCGGGGACCTCGGCCCATACGAGCGCTTCGGGTCCACCGGCTTCGGGGATCGTGATCGCATGCATGCGGGCGAGGCTACTCTCTGCCCATTCCAGTCGTCCGACTATGTGCGCAGACCTCCGCGCGGCGGATTCGACTTGGCGTCCGGCGCCATCGGTGAGGTCGTCGTCGCCCGCACGATGGTGATCAGACGGTCCATCAACTGCAGCTTCCCGACGGCAGGATCGTCGTACCCGAGCACCCGATGTCCTCGTACGACACTGACGACCAGGTCGTCCGTCTCGCGAACCCCGAGACCCACCTCGGCCTTTATCACCGGCCGCTCGACGAGATCGAGCCCGCTGCCCTGCTGGATCAGGTCCTCCATGACCATGCCCGCGCTGGGGCTGAGCACGGAGAGGCCGAGCAGCCGTCCCGCCGCGCTGGCGCTGGTGATCACCGCGTCCGCCCCGGACTGGCGCAGCAGCGGCGCGTTCTCCTCCTCGCGCACCGCGGCCACGATCTTCGCCCCGCGGTTCATCTGCCGGGCGGTCAGCGTGACCAGGACGGCGGTGTCGTCGCGCTGGGTCGCGATGATGATCTGCCGGGCGCGCTGAACCTCGGCACGGAGGAGCACATCGCTGCGCGTCGCGTCACCGATGACGCCCGCGTACCCCTCCGCGGTGGCAGCCTCGACGACCTTCGCGCTCGGGTCGACCACCACGATCTGCTCGGGCTTCAGACCGGTGGCGCAGACGGTCTGGATCGCCGAGCGACCCTTGGTGCCGAAGCCGACGACGACGGTGTGTTCACGCAAGTTGGACCTCCAGCGGTTCAGACGCCATTCCTCGCGCGTACGTTCCGTGAGCACTTCGAGAGTGGTGCCGACCAGGATGATCAGGAAGAGCACGCGCAGCGGCGTGATCAGGAGAATGTTGCAGAGCCGCGCACTGTCGCTGTACGGGACGATGTCGCCGTAACCGGTGGTCGAGAGCGTGACGGTGGAGTAGTAGGCGGCGTCGAGGAAGTCGAGCGCCTCGTCCGAGTTGTCGTGATAGCCGTCGCGGTCGATCCAGACGATGAAGGTCGTCAGGGCGAGCACCGCGAGCGCCATGAGGAGTCGCTTGGCGACCTGCCGCAGGGGCCGCTCGACGATTTGGCGCGGCAGTTTGATCCGGTGGGTGACGAGGTGTTCGTCGGGGTTGCGGGCGATGGCGTCGTGGCCGGGAAGTTTCACGTGAAACACTCCCCGGCCGTGCCCGCCGCCATTCCGGCTCCCGCGCCGGCTCCCGTGCCGGTTTCCGTGCCGGTTTCCGACAAGGCCCAGGGGAGGTCGAGGACCTCCAGCTCCTGGCCCCGTCGCCCGCCGCCCGGCGGGACGACCGCGAGCCCGTCGGCCACGGCGATCCCGCGCAGCATCGCCGGACCGTTGTAGCGCAGGGGCACGGCGTGGTCGTCGCGAAGAGTCACGGGGACGAGACGGGTGTCGTGCGGGTGCCCGTGCACGTCCTCGCGCAGAACAGCGGTGTACGCCGACGGGGCGGGGCGCCCCGAGAGCGTACGCAGCAGGGGTTCGGCCAGGGTCAGCAGGCCGGAGACCGCGGCCAGCGGATTGCCGGGCAGGCCGACGAGGTGCTGGTCGGGGCGGATGCGGGCGAGCAGCATGGGGTGCCCGGGGCGCACCGCGACGCCGTCCACGAGGAGCTCGGCGCCGATGCGGCGCAGGATGGGGTGGACGTGGTCGACCGGTCCTGACGCGGTGCCGCCGGTGGTGACGATGAGGTCTGCGGCGGAGGTGGTGAGGGCCTGGTGGAGCGCCTCGGCATCGTCACCGAGCCTGCGTACGGCGATGACGTCCGCGCCGAGCGACCGCAGCCAGGGCGGCAGCATGGGCCCGAGCGCGTCACGGATGAGGCCCTCGTGGGGGAGCCCCTCGGTCAGCAACTCATCGCCCAGGATCAGCACTTCGGCACTGGGCCGGGGGACCACGGACAGTTCGTCGTACCCGGCGGCTGCCGCGAGACCCAGCACCGCCGGGGTCACCAGGGAGCCGGGCGGCAGGAGTTGGTCACCGGAGCGGCACTCCTGGCCGCGCGGCCGGATGTCCTGCCCGTGTGTGACGTCTCGACGGGGGTGCAGCCGCCCCTTGTCGTCGGTGAGGCCGTGCTCGCTGCGGATGACGGCGGTGGCCTCCTGGGGGACCCGCGCCCCAGTCGCGATGCGCACGGCTTCCCCGTCGGAGAGCGGCTCCGGCCGCCCGTGCCCGGCGAGGATCCCGTCGGCCTGAACTTCCCAGGGGCCGGGGCCTGCGACGACCCAGCCGTCCATCGCCGAGGTGTCGAAGGAGGGCAGGTCGGTGAGTGCGACGAGGGGCGCGGCGAGCACGAGACCGAGCGCTTGCCCCAGAGGGACGGCGGCGGGCACGGAGGTGGAAGGCGCGGGCCGCGGGGCACTGCGGGCGGTGGTGCGGGCGGCGGGCCAGGGGGTGATGTCGCGGCGCTCGGGCCGGCTGCCGGGGGCTTGGTTCTCGGGGCCACCGGAGTCGCCGCCGTTCTGCGGTGTCGCCCCTTGCTTGCCGGGGGTCGCGGCGGATGCGGTGGGCGTGGGGACGGGCGCGCGCGAGGGCCGGGGGGCGGTGCCGTGCCCCGCGTCGCCCGCGTCGCCTGAGGCGTCCGAGGCGTCCGGCGCGCTCCGAAGGTCGCCGCCGACGGGCTCGGCGTCGGGGCGCCTGCCGGTCCTGCGGCCATGATCGTCGTTCACCAGGGCGAGAGCCTCGTCGAGCTCGGCGTCCGGCGCGGGCTGCCCACTCATCCGGCATCCGGCCGCATGTCGTCCCTGGCGTCCTGCCCCGGGCCGGGGCGGGCTTGCGGTGGTTTCGGGGCGGGCGCGGCGCCGGGCTTCCCGCTGGGCGCGGCGGTCGGCTTCTCGCTGGAGGGGGCGGATGGCTTCCCGCTGGAGGTGGCGGTCGGCGTCCCGCTGGAGGGGGCGGATGGCTTCCCGCTGGGGGTGGCGGCTGGCTTCCCGCTGGAGGTGGCGCCCGGATTCCCGCTGGCGGTCGACGTCCCGTCAGGGGCGGTGCCCGGGGCCGCGCCTGGCCCCGCGTCGGCTTGGCTCTCCTCCGCCCACCGCGTGGCCAGCGCCGCTGCCTTGCGGGCGGCGTCGGCCACCGCTTCGGGGCCGCCGCCCTGCGCGGCCCGCGCCGCCGCGTACCCCACCAGGAAGGTGGTCAGCGGAGCCGCAGGCCTTGCCACGCCGTGTGCGGCGTCGCGGGCGAGGTCGAGCAGCAAGCCGGTGTCGACGTCGAGCTCGATGCCCAGTTCGTCCTTGACTGCGGAAATCCATTCATCCAACACGTGCCCATGCTCCCTGATCCGCGCCCTGGCGGCCGCGATGTCGTCCCAGGTGTCGCAGTCGAAGGACGCTACGGCGTCGGTGACCCGGGTGAGTTCGAGCCGCGCCGTGAGCGATCGCAGCGGAAGCCCCGTCAGACCATCGTGCTCGGCGGCGAGCTCCGCGATCTCACGCTTCAGCGAGGCACTGCGATAGGCCGCGACCAGCGGCTGGTCCCGGCCGTCGGCATCTCGCAGCAGCGCACCGTCCGCGCCGCTCTCCCGCAGCGCGGTGAGGAGGCCGCCCACGGTTCGCTCCTCCAGGAACGGCAGATCGGCGGAGAGCACCATCACCTGCTCCGCTCCGGTACGCCGCAGCCCCGCGTCGAGCGCGGCGAGCGGCCCCGCCCCCGCGGGTTCCTCGCGCGCCCACACCACGGGGCGTGCGGTCGGGCGGGGGGCGGCCACGACCACGGTCGTGCCCGCGCCGGAACACGCGCCGAGCACCCGGTCCAGCAGCGCACGGCCGCCCACCCGCAGGCCCGGCTTGTCCGCACCGCCGAGCCGCCTGGCACCGCCGCCCGCGAGCACTACGGCGTCGTACGGGGAGAGGTGCGGGGAGAGGTACGGGGAAGCGTGCGGGACGTCGGTCGGGGCGGCTTCCGAGGCGGCGGATTCGGCGTCGCCCGGAGCCCTCTGCGCGGTCATCCCCCGAGTATGGGCGTACGAAGGATCAATGCCACCCCTCTGTACGGGGACTCACATCACCGCATCAGGACTCACTCCGCTGCCCCGGGCCTCCTCACACCGCCCGCAGCAGCACCGCCGGCTGCTCCACGCAGTCCGCCACGAACCGCAGGAACCCGCCCGCCGTGCCTCCGTCGCACACCCGGTGGTCGAAGGTGAGCGAGAGCTGCACGACGTGCCGCACCGCCAACTCCCCTTGGTGCACCCATGGCTTGGGCACGATCCGGCCCACGCCGAGCATGGCCGCCTCGGGGTGGTTGATGATCGGCGTGGAGCCGTCGACCCCGAACACCCCGTAGTTGTTCAACGTGAACGTGCCGCCCGTGAGTTCCCCCGGGGTCAGCTTCCCGTCCCGCGCCGACTCCGTGAGCCGGATCAGCTCGGTGCTGATCGATTCGGTGGTGCGCGTGTTCGCGTTCCGGACCACGGGGACGACCAGACCTCGGTCCGTCTGCGCGGCGAAGCCGAGGTGGACGTCGGCGAGCCGGACCACCTCGCGTGCCTCCATGTCCACGGTGGAGTTGAGCATCGGGTAGCGGGCCAGCGCGGCCACACTGATGCGGGCGAACAGCGCGAGCAGCGAGACCTTCTTCTGCCCGCCGCCCTCCTTCACGGCGGCATTCATCGCGGCGCGGGCTGCGAGCAGTTCGGTCGCGTCTGCGTCGACCCAGCAAGTGGCTTCCGGTATCTCCCGCCTGCTGCGGGACATCTTGTCCGCGACGAGGCCCCGGATGCCGGTCAGCGGATAGCGGGTCTCCGCACCCGCCGGCGCGACGCGGGTCTCCTCGTCCGCCGCTGCCACCGGCGTGGGCGTGCCCGAGGCCGTCTGCGCGGCGGTCCGCTCCGCCGCTATGGCGGTCTCGACATCGGCCCGCATGATCAGCCCGTCCGGGCCGGTGCCCGTCAACTCCCGCAGCTCCACGCCGTTCTCACGGGCCAGCTTGCGTACGAGAGGTGAGATCACCGGTATCGGACCGTCCGGGCGCGGAAGGGTGCCCGGCGGAAGAGTGCCCGGCGGAAGGCTGTCCGGCCCCGCGGCCACGGACGGCGCGGCAGGCTTCGGCGCGGTCGTCGTGACGGAACGCGGGGCGGCCTTCGTGACGGAATTCGTGGTGACCCCCGATCGCACCCTCCTGCGCCGCGCGGGAGCCGCGGCCGTGCCGTACCCGACCAGGACGTTGCCGGAGGAATCCTCGGCGGCAGCCGCCTGCAGGGCTCGCTCCGCGGGCTCTTCCGGCGCCTGGGCAGGAGCGGCAGCCGGAGCCGCGCCCGCGTCCCCGGCCGGGGCGCCGACGGCGACCGTCAACAGCGGCGCGCCCACCGGCAGTTCCGCCCCCTCCTCACCGAAGCGGGCCGTCACCACGCCTCCGTACGGGCAGGGCACCTCCACCATCGCCTTGGCCGTCTCCACCTCGACGACGGGCTGGTCGACTGCGACGACATCGCCGACCTGCACGAGCCAGCGGGTGATCTCCGCCTCCGTGAGCCCCTCACCGAGATCGGGCAGCTTGAACTCAAGGCTGTTCACATTCAGACCGGGCGCCATCAGCTGTCCGCCTCCCATTGCAACCGCGCGACCGCGTCCAGGATCCGGTCCACGCCCGGCAGATGATGCCGCTCGAGCATCGGCGGCGGATAGGGAATGTCGAACCCGGCGACGCGCAGGACGGGCGCCTCCAGGTGGTGGAAACACCGCTCGGTGACGCGAGCGGCGATCTCCCCGCCGGGTCCGCCGAACCCGCCCGACTCGTGCACGACGACCGCGCGCCCGGTCCGCCGCACGGAGGCGGCCACCGTCTCGTCGTCGAAGGGCACGAGGGAGCGCAGGTCGACCACTTCGAGGTCCCACCCCTCGGCGACCGCGGCCTCGGCCGCCTCCAGGCAGACGGGCACGGACGGCCCGTACGTGAGGAGCGTGGCGCTGCGGCCGGTGCGCCGCACCACTGCTTTGCCTATGGGTTCAACGGTCTGCGGCGCTTCCGGGTTCCAGTCGGCCTTGGACCAGTAGAGGCGCTTGGGCTCGAGGAAGACGACCGGGTCGTCGGAGGCGATGGAGGCCCGCAGCAGGCCATAGGCGTCGGCGACCGTGGCGGGCGTGACGACATGAAGCCCCGGAGTCGCCATGTAGTACGCCTCGGAGGAGTCGCTGTGGTGCTCGACACCGCCGATGCCGCCGCCGTAGGGCACGCGCACCGTGATGGGCAGCGGCCTCGCGCCCCGCGTGCGGTTCCGCATCCGCGCCACGTGGGAGATGAGCTGCTCGAAGGCGGGGTAGGCGAACGCGTCGAACTGCATCTCGACGACGGGCCGAAGTCCGTACATCGCCATGCCGACGGCCGTGCCCAGGATGCCCGCCTCGGCGAGCGGTGTGTCCGTACAGCGGTCCTCGCCGAACTCCTTGGTGAGCCCGTCGGTGACACGGAAGACCCCGCCGAGCGCTCCGACGTCCTCTCCGAGGACGTGCACGGACGGGTCCTCGGCCAGGGAGTCACGCAGCGCGCGCCCGAGCGCCTGCGCCATGGTGGCCGGTTTGGCTGCCTTCTTGGTGGCCCGTTCGGCCGCGATCGTACTCATCGCGCGTTCTCCTCGCCGTGCGCGCTCTCGGCGCCGTCCGCGCCGTCTTCGTCCGATGCCTCCAGCTCGGCCCGCAACTGGGCCGCCTGCTCGCGCAGTTGGGTGGTCTGCTCGGCGTACACATGGCTGAAGAGGTCCATGGGGTCGAGCTCGGGGTCTTGATTCATGCGTTCGCGCAGGTCGGCCGCCATGGCCTCGGCGTCGTCCCGGGCCGCCCGCATCCGGTCCTCGTCGAGCAGGCCGCGCTCGGTCAACTCCCGCTCCAGGAGCAGGATCGGGTCGTGCGCGCGCCAGGCCTCGACCTCGGCGTCCCCGCGGTAGCGCGTGGCGTCATCCGCGTTCGTGTGGGCGTCCATGCGATAGGTCACCGCTTCGACGAGCGTGGGGCCGCCGCCCGAGCGGGCGCGGGAGACCGCTTCGCTCAGCACCTCGTGCACCGCCGCCGCGTCGTTGCCGTCCACCAGACGGCCCGGCATTCCGTACCCGACGGCCTTGTGGGCCAGGGAGGGGGCGGCCGTCTGCTTGTCGAGCGGCACGGAGATCGCGAAGCCGTTGTTCTGCACCAGGAAGACGACGGGCGCCTGCCAGACGGCCGCGAAGTTCAGCGCCTCGTGGAAGTCGCCCTCGCTGGTGCCGCCGTCGCCGACCATGGCGAGCGCGACCACGTCGTCGCCCTTCAGGCGTGCGGCGTGCGCGAGCCCCACGGCGTGCGGGAGCTGGGTCGCGAGAGGGGTGCACAGGGGCGCTATGCGGTGCTCGCGCGGGTCGTACCCGGTGTGCCAGTCGCCGCGCAGCAGGGTCAGCGCGTGGACGGGGTCGAGGCCGCGGACGACCGCGGCGAGCGTGTCGCGATAGCTGGGGAAGAGCCAGTCCCGCTCCTCCAGGACGAGCGCGGCAGCCACCTCGCAGGCCTCCTGGCCTGTGCTTGAGGGGTAGACGGCGAGCCTGCCCTGCTTCGTCAGGGCCGTCGCCTGCGTGTTGTACCGCCGTCCTCGCACCAGCTGGGCGTACAGACGGCCCAGGAGCTCCTCGTCGGCCTTCCCGGCGGCCTCGGTGCCCAGGACGCGGTAGGGCTCCGCATCGGGCAGCAGCGGCGCGGGGTCGGTCCTGAGCTGCCATGCGGGTGGCGGGGTGGACCGGTAGACGCCCCGCTGCTCCATGACCGTCATGTCGGCACCTCCATGTGGAAGCGGTCTCCTCGTGGGAGCGGCAAAGGAGGCGCGGCAATGTGAGGCGCCTCACCTACCGATTGTTCGGTCGTCGGCACATTTTGGCTACAGGCACCTCCAGGCTGTGGACAAACGGTTCTCCACAGCCTGGGATGGATGCAGTACGTCCATGGTAGGGAGGCGGGGGGACATGGCATCTGAACGAATGGCCGACGGGCGCGACGGTGATCGTCTCGAAAGCCGGTCCGGCGACCGCCAGGAGGGCCTGCCCCGTCCGCTGGACCCGATCGACCGCGACATCCTGCACATACTGCACACGGACGGTCGCGCGTCGATACGGTCCGTGGCCGAGCGCGTCCATGTGTCACGGGCCAACGCGTACGCGCGCATCAACCGGCTCATCGACGACGGCGTGATCCGCGGATTCGGAGCCCGGATCAACCACGAGCGGGCGGGCCAGGGCGCGTCGGCATACATCACGCTCAAGATCGTCCAGAACACCTGGCGCACGGTCCGCGAGCATCTGCGCACGCTGCCTGGCGCCTCTCACATCGCGCTGGTCAGCGGCGACTTCGACGTACTGCTCCTGGTGCACACGCCGGACAACCGCGCGCTGCGCGAGCTGGTCCTCACCCGGCTGCAGTCCATCCCCGAAGTGCTCAGCACGCGTACGTTGCTGGTCTTCGAGGAGGACGACCTGGACCCGGAGAGCTGATCCGGAGCCGGAGAGCTGATCCGTCAGCTGCCGCTGCGCAGTCCCGCGAAGGCCAACTGCACGACGGCGTCGGCGACCTGCTCCCCCGACGAGGCACCTCGGGCGTCCGGGCGGTACCACTCCACGATGGAGTTGATCATCCCGAAGAGCAGGCGGGTGGCGAGGCGCAGCTCGACGTCCGAGCGCAGATCGCCGTCGGCGACGGCCTCCTTGAGCAGATCGGCGACCTGCTGGTCGAACTCCCTGCGCCGCTCCATGGCCCACCGCTCGGTGTCCGTGTTGCCGCGCACGCGCAGCAGCAGCGTCACATAGGGCAGTTCCGCGACGAGCACCTCGACGGTGCGGCGCGTGACGTGCTCCAGGCGCTGCACGGCGGTGCCCACGCGCGCGTGCTCCTCGGCAAGGATCCCGAAGAGCCCGTCGAGCGCGCGGCTCACCGCGCGGCGCAGCAACTCCTCCTTGCCGGAGACGTGGTGGTAGATCGAGGACTTGGAGATACCGGCCGCCTTGGAGAGGTGCTCCATGGACGTGCCGTCGTAACCGCGCTCGTTGAAGATCCGGACCGCCACCGTCAGGAGGGTCTCGGGGGTGTACGTGTCGCGCCTGGTGGTGGTCATGAGCGGTCCTCTCGCGCTGCCGCGCGGCGCAGTGCCTGGGACGGCGCGTAGCGGCCTGTGGGGTACTCCAGGTGCAGGCGCTCCAGGGTTTCGAGGACCCATCCCGCGCCGATCTCCTCGCCCCACGCGAGGGGGCCGCGCGGGTAGTTGACGCCGAGGCGCATGGCCGTGTCGACGTCCTCCTTGTCGGCGACACCGCGCGCGACGGCGTCCTGCGCGAAGTCGACGAGCATGGCGACGGTACGGGCCACGATCATCCCCGGTACATCGGCGACGACGCTGACCTGCTTGCCCAGCGCCTGGAAGAGGCCCACGGCCTCGCGGACCTGCGCCTCGCCCACGGTCGCTGCGGGCGCCAGGGCGATCCTGGTCGCGGACTTGTAGTCCAGCGCGAGGTCGAAGTGGATCACCGGCGCCTCGGCGTCGTCCGCGGCGGACCCGTCGGCAAGGAAGAGCCTTACTCCGCTGGGCAGTTCGATCCAGCCGGGGAAGTCGGGGTCGAGAGGCTCCTTGTACGCGACGTCGATCCCGGCCCCGCTGATCAGCCCGGCAAGGGACCGCGCCTGGAACAGCTCTCCGTGCACCGCGACGGACGCCGGGGCCGGTGCGGGCTGCGCCGTGTGCGGCTCCGCGCGCGGGGCGTCGTCCCCGTACGCGTACCAGCCCTGCCCGGCCTTGCGGCCGAGGCGGCGTGATTCGACGAGGCGGCGCTGGGCGAGTGACGGGGTGAACTTGGGGTCCTGGAAGAAGGACTCCCACACGGAGCGGGTGACGGCCTCGTTCACGTCCTGGCCGATGAGATCGGTGAGCTCGAAGGGCCCCATCTTGAAGCCGCCGGACTCGCGCAGGACGGCGTCGATGGTGGCCGGGTCGGCGGCCCGCTCCTCGTGGACGCGCAGCGCCTCGGCGTAGAAGGGGCGGGCGATCCGGTTGACGATGAAGCCGGGGGTGTCCGCGCTGCGCACGGGCGTCTTGCCCCAGGTCCGCGCCGTCTCGTACGCGCGCGTGGCGGCCGTTTCGTCGGTCGCGAAGCCGCTGACGACCTCGACGAGGGGGAGGAGCGGCGCGGGATTGAAGAAGTGCAGGCCGACGAAGCGGCCGGGCTTCTTGAGCGTGCCTGCGATGGCGGTGACGGAGAGGGACGACGTGTTCGTGGCGAGGAGGCAGTCTTCGCCGACCACCTCTTCCAGCTCTTCGAAGAGGCGCTGCTTCACGGAGAGCTTCTCCAGGATCGCCTCGATGACGAGTCCGCACCCGGCAAGATCGGCGAGGCCGGCGACCGGTGTGAGCCGGTCCCCCGCGGCGGTCCGGTCGGCGGCCGCGAGCCTGCCCTTCTCGACGAGCCGGTCAAGGCGTGCGGCGATCGCGGCGGCCGCGGTCTTCGCCTGCCCCTCCACGGCGTCATACAGCCGCACGGGGTGGCCCGCCAGCAGGGCGACCTGGGCGATGCCCTGCCCCATGGTGCCGGTGCCGACCACGGCAACGGGGCTGCTGAGCTCGAGTGCTGTCATGCTCGCGATCCTCCCGCACGAGGTGTCCGCCGGAGGGTGCGGGGGTGCCTGGCGAGAAGTTGTCCACAGGTTCGGCGGACCCCCTTGTCCCGACCGATCGTTCGGTTACTCTAGCTCTGTCCGTCCGTTCCTGCCCACTGCCCTGCCCAGCTCGCCGGCTCGACGAAGAGCCGGCTTGACGAGGAGTTGGTCCGATATGGCCGCCGAACTCACCGCGCACCAGCTGATCGCCACGCACCGGCCCACACTCGACCAGGCGCTGGAGACGATCCGCACGCGCGCGTACTGGTCGCCGCACCCCGAGCACCCCAAGGCCTATGGAGAGAACGGCAGCCTGAGCCTGTCCGACGGCAAAGCCGCCTTCGACGCCCTCCTGGGCAGTCGCTTCGCCCTCGACCAGCCGGGCACGGACGACTGGACAGGCGCGGAAGTCTCTCCGTACGGGCCTGAGTTGGGCATCACGTACCCCCACCCGGACATCGACACGCTGCTGCCGGCGATGCGCGCCGGGATGCGCGCCTGGCGCGACGCGGGCGCGGAAGTGCGCGCGATGGTCTGTCTGGAGATCCTGTCGCGCATCAGCGCGCGCACGCACGAGATGGCGCACGCCGTCATGCACACCAGCGGCCAGGCCTTCATGATGGCCTTCCAGGCGGGCGGACCGCACGCCCAGGACCGCGGCCTCGAAGCGGTGGCGTATGCGTACGTCGAGCAGGCCCGCACCCCTGACAACGCGGAGTGGTCCAAGCCCCAGGGCAAGCGCGACCCGATCGGCCTGAACAAGCGTTTCACGCCTGTGGCGCGCGGCATCTCGCTCCTGATCGGCTGCAACACCTTCCCGACGTGGAACGGCTACCCGGGACTGTTCGCCTCCCTGGCCACCGGCAACCCCGTCCTGGTCAAGCCCCACCCGCGCGCGGTGCTCCCGCTCGCGCTGACCGTGCGCATCGCGCGCGAGGCCCTCACCGACGCGGGCTTCGACCCGAACCTGGTGTGCCTGGCCGCCGAGCGACCGGACGAAGGCATCGCCAAGACTCTCGCCGTCCGCCCCGAGATCAAGATCATCGACTACACCGGATCGACCGCCTTCGGCGACTGGCTGGAGGCCAACGCCCGCCAGGCGCAGGTCTACACGGAGAAGGCCGGCGTGAACACGGTCGTCGTCGACTCGACGGACAACTACAAGGGGATGCTGGCCAACCTGGCCTTCTCCCTGTCGCTCTACAGCGGCCAGATGTGCACGACCCCGCAGAACCTCCTGATCCCCCGTGACGGCATCGCGACGGACGCCGGAGCGAAGTCGTACGACGACGTGGTGTCCGACCTCGCCGCGTCGGTGAACGGCCTGCTCGGCGACGACGCCCGCGCGAACGGCATCCTCGGCGCCCTGGTCAACCCTGGCGTGAAGGCCCGCCTGGAGGCGGCGGCCGGACTCGGCGAAGTGGCACTCCCCTCACGGGAGATCAGTAACCCGGAGTTCCCGGACGCCGTGGTCCGCACCCCGGTCATCGTCAAGCTGGACGGCGCGAAGCCGGACGCCGAGGCGGTCTATCTGGACGAGTGTTTCGGCCCCGTCTCCTTCGCCGTCGCGGTCGACTCGGCGTCGGACGCCGTGGAGTTGCTGCGCCGCACGGTGCGCGACAAGGGCGCGATGACGGTCGGCGCGTACACGACGTCGGACGAGGTGTCCGGCGCCGTGGAGGAGACCTGCCTGGAGGAGTGCGCCCAGCTCTCCTTGAACCTCACGGGCGGCGTCTATGTGAACCAGACGGCGGCTTTCTCGGACTTCCACGGCTCGGGCGGCAACCCTGCCGCGAACGCCGCCCTGTGCGACGGCGCCTTCGTGGCCAACCGCTTCCGTGTGGTGGAGGTGCGCAGGGACGCCTGACGTCCGGCGGCGGGTTCAGGCCTCCGCGCCCGGAGGCCTGCCCGCCGACCAGTGGAAGAGCGTCATACCGACGCTGGTGGCCAGGTTGTAGCTGGAGACCTGGGGCCGCATCGGCAGGGACACCAAGTGATCGGCGCGCTCCCGCAGTTGCGTGGACAGGCCACTGCGCTCGGACCCGAAGGCCAGCACGGCGTCGTCCGGCAGCTTGAGGGCGCGGATGTCCTCGCCCTCCGCGTCGAGCGCGAACACCGGCCCCGGCGGCAGTTCGCGGACGTCCATCCGCTCGACGGCCGTGGCGAAATGCAGGCCGGCGCCACCTCGTACGACCGTGGGATGCCAAGGATCGAGCGTGCCGGTCGTGACGACTCCCGTCGCCCCGAACCCCGCGGCCAGCCGGATCACGGCCCCGGCGTTGCCCAGATTGCGGGGATCGTCGAGGACGACGACGGGTGCGGTCCTCGGCATGCGGCCCAGCGCGTCGAGGTTGGCCGTGCGGGAAGGGCGTACCGCGAGAGCGGCCACCCCCGTGGGATGCAGACGCGGCACAAGGGCACGCAGGGCGCTGTCCGGGACCTGCACGACGAGCGCGTCGAGGGCATCCTTCACGTCCGGCGCGAGCTCGTCGGCGAGGGCGAGCACAGCGGCCCTGTCGCTGGTCAGCGCCGAGGGGATCAGTGCCCCGAAGCGCAGCGCGTGCTTGATGGCGTGGAAGCCGTCGAGCAGCACGGAGGTGTCGGCGACCTCTCGCCAGTCACGCACGGCACCGTCCGGATCACGCTGGTGCTTCCCGTTCATCCGGCGTACGTCCCGCTCATCCCTTGTACGTCCCGTTCATGAAGGGAAGCCTACGCGCGCGTGCTCGGTGGATTCCCTGGCCGGTTCCTCGTCCGCCCCACGCTGTCCCGGCACCGTATCGCCGCGTGAGAACCGCGAGAACAGCGCTCCACGCGCGCGTGCCACCCATCCGCCGACGCGGCGCAGGAACGACGTCGGCAGGAACACCGCGTCGGCCGCGATCATCGCGAGCGAGAAGAACGGCAGTCCGAGGACGACCGCGATGACCGCGTGCTCGAAGATCATGGCGGCCAGGAGGACGTTCTTGACCCGCCTGTTGAAGAGGGTGAAGGGGAAGGCGACCTGCACGGCGACCGTCCCGTACGTCACCAGCATGACCATGAGGCCGTGCGAGGCGAGCAGGTCGGAGAGCGCGGGCCAGGGGGAGAAGTAGTCGAGACGCAGCGGGAAGTAGATGGCCGTGCCGTCCTGCCAGCGGCTGCCCTGGATCTTGTACCAGCCGGCCGTCGCGTAGATCAGACACGCCTCGACCATGATCACCAGCAGTGCGGCGTTGTGCGCGATCTTGACGATGACGTCGAGCAGCTTGCGCGCCTCACCGTCGGGCGCGCGCCGCCCGACGGCCCACCACAGGCCGTGCGCGAGCCACAGCCCCCAGAAGACCAGCAGCCAGCCCCCGCTGAGCTCCCCCATGAACGTCACCACGCAGAGACCGAGCCCAAGGACCCACCACAGCACGGGCCCGGCCTTGTCGACGGGCTGTGCCGTCTTGGCCGGGCCGACCGGCGTCTTCCCCTGCTCGACGGACGCGGCACGCGCGCGTGCCGCTCGGCGGGCGTCGAGCGACCAGACCTGGCCGCAGCGCGTGAACACCAGGTAGGTGGCCATGAGGTGGATGACGTTGTCGCCGCCGTCGCCCATGAAGATGGAGCGGTTCTGCAGCGAGAGCACGCCGATCATGAAGAGCACGGACATCGTGCGCGTACGCCAGCCGAGCATCAGCAGGGCGCTGCTCAGGACGGCGAGCGCGTAGACGACCTCGAACCAGATGCGTCCGTCGGACCACATCAGGGCCGTGAAGGCGTCGTTCTCCGCGATGAGCTGCTGGGCCATGTCCCAGCTCCACGGGCTGTCGGGGCCGTACAGCTCAAGGCGGTGGGGGAGTTCGCGCAGCAGGAAGAGCAGCCAGGTGGCGGCGAATCCGATGCGGATCACGGCGGTCTGATAGGGACCGAGAGCGGATGCGGTGACCCGTTCGATGCCGCGCCCGAGGAGGGAGCCGAAGCGGTTCATCGGGTGTCCCCCTCAGATCCCTGAGCCTTGTGCGAGGAACCCTGAGCCTTGTCGGAAGACCCCTGAGCCTTACCCAGAGGCATGTCGTCGGGCTCCACGGACCACCACGGCAGCTGGCGCAGCGCCGGTTTCGTCGTGACCTTCTCATCGCTCCACTCGGGGGCCGGCACGTTCGTGGTCCGGGAGCGGACCTGGACGCGCTCGATCGTGGCGCCCTTACCGAGGGGCTCCTCGCGCTCGACGCGCATCATCACGATGCGGCGGATGTAGCGCTCCGAGAGCTCCCCGCGCAGGCCGCGGGGACGATTCTGCGCGTCGTGCGCGCCGACGTAGAAGTCCCAGGCCCTGCGCAGTTCGTTCTGCTGCGTGTGGCTGGGCAGCAGATTTCCGTCGATCGCGGCGCCGTCGCGCGCGGAGAGGTCGTACCAGCCGGTGGTCCGGGTCGTTCCGCTGTCCGTGCGCATCTGGGCGCGGGCCTGCACGGCGATGTTCTGCTGCATCGGGTTGGGCGCGAAGAGCTTCCAGTTCTGCTCGAACTCGGGGTAGATCCAGTCGTCGACTGCCTGCCCGTGCTGCTTGGTCATGGTGTTCGCGGGGGCGACGTGGAGGAAGAGCATCCCTACGTGGACGCAGGCCGTGACGGCGATGAGCGCGAGCGCGAGCGCGGCCGCCACCTGGTAGCGCGGGGAGAGTGCGGCGATGCCCGTGCGGGGCGGGGATGCGGCCGTCAAGGGCTCAGCGGATGGGGACGGCGGCTCGTTCGCGTTGTTGTCGTTCGCGTCCATTCCGCCCCGATTCCCGATCCCGCACGGTGGTGCGCCCGTCGGCCCGCCCGTCACACGGCTCTCTACCGCCCGTCGCAGCGGAACGGTACTCATGCCTGCGCGCCAGGCACAGCGTCCGTGAAGTTATCCACAGGGTTGACACCTTATGGCGCTGAGCCGCACCATTGAATTCCACGAACCGAACGATCGGTCGGTAGCTAGCTAAAGGTCGAGGGGGACCGCGATGGCAACAGCAGCCGAGCATCAGACGGCCCGGTCCGAGCCGGACCAGGCGGCGGCCGACGCCGCACGCACGGCGGCGCACGAAGCGGCTTTCGACGCCGCCGTCGCGGCCGACGAGCGCATCGAGCCGCGGGACTGGATGCCCGACGGCTATCGCGCCTCGCTGGTCAGGCAGATCGCGCAGCACGCCCACTCCGAGATCATCGGCATGCAGCCGGAGGCCAACTGGATCACGCGCGCCCCTTCCCTGCGGCGCAAGGCGATCCTGATGGCCAAGGTGCAGGACGAGGCCGGTCACGGCCTGTATCTCTACAGCGCCGCCGAGACCCTGGGAACCAGCCGGGACGAGCTGCTCGACAAGCTGCACTCGGGCCGCCAGAAGTACTCCTCGATCTTCAACTACCCGACGCTGACCTGGGCCGACGTCGGCGCGATCGGCTGGCTGGTGGACGGCGCCGCGATCACGAACCAGGTCCCGCTCTGCCGCTGTTCGTACGGCCCCTATGCCCGCGCGATGGTCCGCGTCTGCAAGGAGGAGTCGTTCCACCAGCGCCAGGGGTATGAATCCCTGCTCGCCCTCAGCCGGGGCACCGAGGCCCAGCACGCCATGGCACAGGACGCGGTGGACCGCTGGTGGTGGCCGTCCCTGATGATGTTCGGCCCGCCCGACGACGAGTCGTCGCACTCGGAGCAGTCGATGACCTGGAAGATCAAGCGCCACTCGAACGACGAGCTGCGCCAGCGCTTCGTGGACATCTGCGTCCCCCAGGCAGAGTCCCTCGGCCTCACGCTCCCCGACCCGGACCTCGTGTGGAACGAGGAGCGGGGGCATCACGACTTCGGCCCGATCGACTGGACGGAGTTCTGGGCGGTCCTAAAGGGCAACGGCCCTTGCAACGAACAGCGGATCACTCAGCGCAGGACCGCGCATGAAGAAGGCGCCTGGGTGCGCGAGGCAGCAGCGGCGTTCGCCGCCAAGCACGGGGAGGCGAAGGCATGAGCAGCTCGACCGACTGGCCGCTGTGGGAGGTGTTCGTGCGCTCCCGCCGCGGGCTCTCCCACACCCACGCGGGCAGCCTGCACGCACCGGACGCGGAAATGGCCCTGCGCAACGCCCGCGATCTCTACACCCGCAGAAGCGAAGGCGTCTCGATCTGGGTCGTGCCGTCCACACAGATCACCGCCTCCTCGCCGGACGAGAAGGACTCCTTCTTCGAGCCGGCGGGCGACAAGCCCTACCGCCACCCGACCTTCTACGACATCCCGGACGGAGTGAAGCACCTGTGACCGCGCCACTGGCCCCGACGGCCACCGCCGCCGCCCTCGCCCTGGGCGATGACGCGCTGGTGCTCTCCCACCGGCTGGGGGAGTGGGCGGGCCACGCACCCGTCCTCGAGGAAGAGGTCGCCCTGGCGAACATCGCCCTTGACCTGCTCGGCCAGGCACGCGTCCTGCTCTCCCTGGCCGGGGACGAGGACGAACTGGCCTACCTGCGCGAGGAGCGAGCCTTCCGCAACCTCCAACTGGTCGAGCAGCCGAACGGCGACTTCGCCCACACCATCGCCCGCCAGCTCTACTTCTCCACGTACCAAACGCTGTTGTACGGCCAGCTGGCGAGCGGAGACAGCACATTCGCCCCGCTCGCGGCGAAGGCGGTCAAGGAAGTCGCCTACCACCAGGACCACGCGGAGCAGTGGACGCTGCGGCTCGGCGACGGAACGGCGGAGAGCCATGAGCGGATGCGGCGCGGGCTCGACACGCTCTGGCGATTCACCGGCGAGATGTTCCAGCCGGTGGAAGGCCTCGACGGCGCGGACGGCTCCGCAGGCGTCGACTGGCCGGCGTTGCAAGCGAGTTGGACGGCCTCGGTGACCGCCATCATCGAGAAGGCCACCCTGACCGTGCCCACCGGCCCACAGGAAGGGGCCTGGGCAGCAGGTGCGGGCCGCCAGGGTCTGCACACCGAACCCTTCGGGCGGATGCTCGCCGAGATGCAGCACCTGCACCGCAGCCACCCGGGGGCGTCATGGTGACCACCGCCCTCGAGGAAGAGCTCCTGGCCCTCGCGGGCTCCGTGCCCGACCCGGAGCTGCCGGTCATCACGCTGGCCGAGCTCGGCGTCCTGCGCGGCGTGCACGTCCGCGGCATCGGCAAGGTCGACGTCGAGCTGACCCCCACGTACACCGGCTGTCCGGCCATAGAGACCATGGTCGCCGACATCGAGCAGGTCCTGCGTGAACGCGGCATGGCGGAGATCTCCGTGCGCACCGTGCTCTCCCCCGCCTGGTCGACCGACGACATCAGCGCCGAGGGCCGCCGCAAACTGGCGGAGTTCGGCATCGCGCCCCCGCGCCCGCACAGCACCGGCGGGCCGATACCGCTCACCCTCTCGGTCCGCTGCCCGCACTGCGGCTCGACCGACACCGAACTGCTCAGCCGTTTCTCGTCGACGGCCTGCAAGGCCCTGCGCCGGTGCGTCGCCTGCCGTGAACCGTTCGACCACTTCAAGGAGTTGTGATGGCACGCTTTCACCAGCTCCGGGTAGCGGCGGTCGAGCAGCTCACCGACGACTCCGTGACGCTGACCTTCGAAGTGCCCCCCGCCCTGCGCGAGGAGTACCGCTTCGCCCCCGGCCAGCATCTCGCCGTCCGCCGCTTCGTCGACGGCACGGAGATCCGGCGTACGTACTCGATCTGCGCACCCGCGCCCCGCCCCGAAAGCCCCTCCGAGCCGCGGACCCTGCAGGTCGGGGTGCGCTTCGTCGAAGGCGGCGCCTTCTCGACGTACGCCCTGAAGGAAGTCGCCGTCGGCGACGATCTCGACGTGATGACCCCGGCCGGACGCTTCACGCTGGAACCGGCACCCGGACGCTATGCGGCAGTGGTCGGCGGCAGCGGGATCACGCCGGTGCTCTCCATCGTCACGACGCTCCTCGATCGCGAACCGCGGGCCACGTTCTGTCTCATCCGGAGCGACCGCACCGCCGCGTCGACGATGTTCCTGGAGGAGGTCGCCGACCTCAAGGATCGCTGGCCGGACCGGTTCCAGCTGGTCACAGTGCTCTCCCGGGAGGAGCAGCAGTCGGGGCTCGACTCCGGACGGCTCGACGAGGAGCGGCTGGGCAGACTGCTTCCGGCGCTGTTGCCCGTCGAAGAGGTCGCGGGCTGGTTCCTGTGCGGTCCGTTCGGTCTGGTGCAGGGCGCGGAGAAGACACTGCGCGGCCTGGGCGTGACGCGTCAGCGCATCCACGAGGAGATATTCCACGTGGACGACGGCCTCGCCTCCCCGGCGCCCGCCGCCGCGACGGCCGCCCCCGCGCACAGCACCGTGACGGTGACCCTCGACGGGCGCTCCGGCACATGGCCGGTCCAGGACGGGGAATCCCTCCTCGACACCGTGCTGCGCAACCGCGCGGACGCGCCGTACGCCTGCAAGGGCGGGGTGTGCGGGACCTGCCGGGCCTTCCGGGTCTCGGGCGAGGTGCGGATGGACCGCAACTTCGCGCTGGAGCCGGAGGAGACCGAGGCGGGGTACGTGCTCGCGTGCCAGTCCCATCCGGCGACGGACACGGTGGAGTTGGACTTCGACCGCTGAGGGCTCCCAAGTGGCCGAAGGGCCCCCGCTGTTCCCTTCCCGTAGAACCTGTTCTATCTTGACGACCCGTCAGAAACAGTGGGTGTAGCAGAGACAGAATCATCGGGCCGGTGCGCGGGAGGACAAGCAGTGGACTTCACCTTCACCGAGGAACAGCAGGCGGCCGTCGAGGCGGCGAAGGCACTCTTCGCCTCCGTCGCGCCCGACGGCGTACCGAGCCCCGCCCTCGTACCGGGCGCCGTCGCCGAGGACTTCGACCGCGCCCTGTGGGCCAAACTCGCCGGAGCCGATCTGCTGAGCCTGCTCCTCGACCCCGAGCACGGCGGCGCGGGCCTGGACGCCATCGCCCTCTGCCTGGTCCTGCGCGAGTCGGCGAAGAAACTCGCCCGGGTACCGCTCCTGGAGAGCAGCGCCGCCGCGTATGCCGTACAGACCTACGGCAGCGGGGAGTTGAAGCGGCGAATCCTGCCGCGGGCCGGCCGCGGTGAGCTCGTCCTGACCGTCGCGGCGAACGGCCGCAGCGGACACGACCCCGCCGAACTCGCCGTCACCGCACGGCAGGACGGCGACGACTGGCTGCTCGACGGCACACAGACAGCAGTGCCCTGGGCACAGAACGCCGACCTCATCGTGGTGCCCGCCCACACATCGGCCGGCCGGGCCGTCCTCGCCCTGATACCCCGCGCGCACGAGGGCCTCACCCTCGCCGAGCAGGTGTCCACGAGCGGCGAACGCCTCGGCGAGCTCGGCCTGGAATCCGTACGGATCAGCGGCACCGACGTCATCGAGGCCGACGGGGCCTGGGACTGGCTGCGCGATCTGCTCGCCACCGGGACCTGCGCCCTCGCGCTCGGCCTCGGCGAGGGCGTACTGAGCATGACCAGCGAATACACCAGCAAGCGCGAACAATTCGGCTTCCCCGTCGCCACCTTCCAGGCCGTGGCGGTGCAGGCGGCCGACCGTTACATCGACCTGCGCGCGATGGAGGTCACCCTCTGGCAGGCCGCCTGGCGCATCAGCACCGGCGCGAGCGGCGCCCTGCCCGCCACCGGAGACGTGGCCGTCGCCAAGATCTGGGCGTCGGACGGCGTACGCAGGGTCGTGCAGACGGCCCAGCATCTGCACGGCGGCTTCGGATCCGACACCGACTACCCCCTGCACCGCTACCACGCGTGGGCCAAGCAGCTGGAGCTGTCCCTCGGCCCCGCAGCAGCACACGAGGAAGCACTGGGCGACCTGCTGGCCGCGCACCCACTCGGCTGAAAACGACGAATTCAACCCCAGAAGCCACGGCCGCAGCCGCAGCCGACGACCTAGATCACGACGCCCGGCTGGCCCTTGGCGTCGACGACGGGCCGGCCCGCGGCCTCCCAGCTCTGCATGCCTCCGTCGACGTTCACCGCGTCGATGCCCTGCTGGACGAGATACATGGCGACCTGCGCCGAACGTCCGCCGACCCGGCAGATGACATTGACCTTGCCGTCCTGCGGCGCGGCCTCGGTCAACTCGCCGTAGCGGGAGACGAACTCGCTCATCGGGATGTGCAGCGCACCCGCGGCGTGACCCGCCTGCCATTCCTCGTCCTCACGGACATCAAGGAGAAAGTCGCCGCTTGCGAGGTCGTCGACACCGACCGTGGGCACGTGAGATCCGAAAGCCATGCCTCCGACGCTACCCGACGGGCTAGGCGGTCAGCCGCGCAAGCTCCGCCTCGCGCTCGGTGACCTGCGCGAGCAACTGCTCGGCGATCTCGTCGAGGAGCTGGTCCGGATCGTCCGGCGCCATCCGCAGCATCGCGCCGATCGCACCCTCCTCCAGCTCCCGGGCGACCACGGCGAGCAGCTCCTTGCGCTGGGAGAGCCACTCAAGGCGGGCGTACAGCTCCTCGCTCTTGCTCGGCCACCGCTGCTCGGCCACTGGACCGGCGGCCCACTCCTCGGACAGCTCCCGCAGCAGGGGCTCGTCGCCACGCGCGTACGCGGCGTTCACCCGCGTGATGAACTCCTCGCGGCGGCCACGCTCCTGGTCGTCCTGGGCCAGGTCGGGGTGGGACTTGCGGACGAGCTCGCGGTAGAGCTTGCGGGCCTCGTCGCTCGGCCGCACCCGCTGCGGCGGCCGCACCGACTGATCGGTCAGCATCGCGGCTGCCTCCGGATAGAGGCCGTCGCCGTCCATCCAGCCGTGGAACAGCTCCTCGACCCCCGGCATCGGCATGACCCGCGCCCTCGCCTCGTCCGCCTTGCGCCGGTCCTCGGGGTCACCACTGCGGGCGGCCCGGGCCTCGGCGATCTCGGCGTCCAGCTCGTCCAGGCGCGCATACATCGGGCCGAGCTTCTGGTGGTGGAGCCGGGAGAAGTTCTCCACCTCGACCCGGAAGGTCTCGACGGCGATCTCGTACTCGATCAGCGCCTGCTCCGCCGCCCGGACCGCCTTCTCAAGCCGGTCCTCCGGCCGCGCGGCGCCGCCCTGCCCCGCCGCCCCGTCAGGAGCCTCGCGGCCCGCGGTCGCGGGCCCAGGGTCGGGCGTCTGGGGCTGCGTGGGCTCGGCTTCCGGGGTCGTCACCCGTCCAGCCTAGGCCACCGCGACACCGCCCCGCCCGAGCGGCAGCCCGCCCCGCCCAAGCCCCCGGCGGCCCCTCGCCCACACACCCTGGGTGGGGGCCCCTCCCTCCCTCCCTCCCCCAGCCCCTCCCCCCTCACACCCCCGCCTCCGCCACCACCCGCCCCTCCTTGACCGCGCGCACCAGCTCCGCGTGGTCCGCCTCCGTCCGGTTCGCGTACGCCACCGCGAAAGCCGCCACGGCCGTGTCCAGCTCGTCGTTCTTGCCGACGTATCCCGCGATGAGCCGCGGGTCGGCGCTGTGCGCGTGCGCGCGGGCCAGCAGGGCTCCGGTCATCCGGCCGTAGTCGTCGATCTGGTCGGCGGCCAGCGCCGCCGGGTCCACGCTGCCCTTTCGGTTCCTGAACTGCCGTACCTGGAAGGCCCGCCCTGCCACCGTCGTCCACCCCAGCAGGAAGTCGCTGACCACCTGCATCCGCTTCTGCCCGAGCACCACCCGGTGCCCTTCGTGCCGGTGGCCTTCGTGCCGATGCCCTTCGTCGTGCCGGTGCCCTTCGTCGACGGACGCAGGCACCGTGAAGCCCGCCGTGGGCAGATGCGGAAGCAGCGCGGAGGGCCGTGCCTCCTTGACCTGGAGCACCAGCGGCTCGCCCCGGTGGTCGAGCAGCAGCACCACGTACGACCGAAGGCCGACGCTGCCCGTGCCCACGACGCGGAAGGCCACGTCCTGGACCGCGTACCGCGCGAGGAGCGGCAGCCGGTCCTCGGACAGCGTGCCCACGTACTCCGCGAGCGCGGAGGCGACCTCGGCCGCCTCCGCGTCCGGTATTCGCCGAAGGACCGGCGGGGCGTCGACGAAGCGGCGCCCCGCGAGCCCACCCTCGCCCTCGACGCGCTCGGTCGACTTGGCGGCGAACCGGGCGCTCGTGTTCTGCCGTGCCTTCTCGGAGACGCTCTCCAGGGTGCCGAGCAGATCTCTTGCGTCCGTGTGGGAGACCAACTCCTCGTCCGCGATGGCGTTCCACGCGTCGAGCGCGGGGAGCTTCGCGAGCAGCCGCATCGTGCGCCGATAGGCTCCCACCGCGTCGAACGCCGCTTCCCTGCAGACGTCCTCGCCCGCCCCGGCCTCGCGCCCCGCGAGCACGAGGGAGGCCGCTAGGCGCTTCACGTCCCATTCCCAGGGCCCGTGCACCGTCTCGTCGAAGTCGTTCAGGTCCATGACGAGGCCGCCTCGCGCGTCCGCGTACAGACCGAAATTCGCGGCGTGGGCGTCACCGCATATCTGGGCGCCGATCCCCGTCACTGGGGTCCGCGCGAGGTCGTACGCCATCAGACCGGCGGCCCCGCGCAGGAAGGCGAAGGGCGACGCGGCCATCCTGCCCATCCGGATCGGCGTGAGCTCGGGGAGCCTGCTGCGGTTGGACTCCTCCACGGCATCGACCGGATCGGGGCGGCCGTCGTCCTCGACGAACCACTCGTGCGAGGCACGGCTGACGCGCGCCCGCAGCGCCTTGCCCTCCAGCTTCGGCGAATCCGCCGAAGCGGCAGCCGCCGGGCCCGCCTCGCCCCGCGACGGCCACTGCGCGAACCCCTTCACGTACGGCAGCCGCGCACCGTTGAACTCCGCCATGACAACCCCCCACCATCCAGTGGCCCCCGTGGACCTGACCTGGCATTGAAGGTAGCGCCGGGCGCCGAGCAGCGTCAGAGCCTGTGGACAACCCGCGGCCTGTGGACAACTCGGCGCACCAACCGGTTGCCGGTGACATACATCACCGTGCGGCCGCAGAGCACCAGCAGCACAGCGAGAAGACAGCGTGAAGCCAACGAAAAGCGGGCCCCCACCAGGACTTTCATCCTGATGGAGACCCGCTCCACATGGTGCGCGAGGGGGGAGTTGAACCCCCACGCCCTTTCGGGCACTGGAACCTGAATCCAGCGCGTCTGCCTATTCCGCCACCCGCGCATGGGTGTTGTCTTGGGTCTCTCACCGCTTGGTGCGAACACTGTGTGGTGCGAGCGCCTGCCGACATCCAGAAGATTAGCACGCTGCCGAGGGTGGATTCACATCCGTATTCGGGGGCACCTGCCCAGGTGATCCGGAGAGATCCGGGGCCGACCGACCGACTTGCGCCGTACCCGGCGAAGGTCCGCAGTCGGGTGCGCGACACTGGTTTGAGGCCCCCTCTACGATCCCTGGTAGAGGAGCCTGAGAGGAGCCCGGAAGGATCCCGGAACCCTGGTGCGGGCATGTCTTGTGAGAGGCGACACTCATCGACTGGGCGGACAGGGGGAACCAGCCGATTTCCCGGCGCGTGGATACGATCAGTAAGCAGTACCAGGATGACTACGACGGAGGAGGTGCCCCATGGGAGTCATGAAGAAGTTCGAGCAGCGACTCGAAGGTCTCGTCAACGGCACCTTCGCCAAGGTGTTCAAGTCCGAGGTTCAGCCCGTCGAGATCGCCGGCGCCCTCCAGCGCGAGTGCGACAACAACGCGACGATCTGGAACCGCGAGCGGACGGTCGTCCCCAATGACTTCATCGTGGAGCTCAGCGCGCCCGACTTCGAGCGCCTGAGCCCCTACTCGGGGCAGCTCGGCGACGAGCTCTCCGGGATGGTGCGCGAGTACGCCAAGCAGCAGCGGTACAGCTTCATGGGCCCCATCAAGGTCCATCTGGAGAAGGCCGAGGATCTCGACACGGGTCTGTACCGGGTGCGCAGCCGCACGCTCGCGTCCAGCACCTCGCAGAGCCCCGAGCGCGCCCCGGCCGGCCCTTCGGGCCCCACGGGCGCGGGCCACAGCCCCGCCAGACCCCCTGCGGGCGGCGCCGGCGGTGGCTACGGCTACCCACAGCCCGCTCAGCCCGCCGGTGCTCCCCCCATGCCCGCCGCGCCGCCCCCGGGTGGCCGTGCGGGCGGGCCCGCACCGGCACCGAACCGCCCTCAGGGGCCCGGCGCCGGACCTCTTCCGGGTGCGCAGGTGCGGCGCTGGATCGAGATCAACGGCAATCGCCATCAGATCTCCCGCCCGACGCTGGTGCTGGGTCGCAGCACCGACGCCGATGTGCGGATCGACGACCCCGGCGTATCGCGCCGGCACTGTGAGATCCGGACCGGAACGCCCTCGACGATCCAGGATCTCGGGTCTACCAACGGCATCGTGGTAGACGGGCAGCACACCACCCGCGCTACGCTCCGCGACGGCTCGCGGATCGTCGTGGGCCAAACCACCATCGTTTACCGGCAAGCCGAAGGGTGAAGCGGGGGCAATGTCAGAGCTGACCCTGACGGTCATGCGGTTGGGTTTCCTAGCCGTTCTGTGGCTGTTCGTGATCGTGGCCGTCCAGGTCATCCGTAGCGACCTGTTCGGTACGCGCGTCACACAGCGCGGTTCGCGCCGTGAGAACGCGCGTCCGCAGCAGGCCGCCCGCCAGCAACAGCCGGCGGCCACACCACCTCCCCAGCGCCAGCAGCAGGGCGGCGGGCGGCAGCGCCGTGGCGCCCCCAGCAAGCTGGTCGTATCCGAAGGGATCCTCGCGGGCACGACGGTCGCCCTGCAGGGTCAGACGATCTCGCTGGGCCGAGCGCACGATTCGACGATCGTCCTTGACGACGACTACGCGTCCAGCAGGCATGCCAGGATCTACCCGGACCGTGACGGCCAGTGGATCGTCGAGGATCTCGGGTCCACCAACGGCACGTATCTCGACCGGACCCGACTCACCACCCCGACGCCCGTTCCGCTGGGCGCGCCGATCCGCATCGGCAAGACCGTCATCGAGCTGCGGAAGTAGTACGACAATGAGCGAGCGGAGCGAGCGAGCCGACGCGGTCCACACACTGGACGCCAGCGCGCTCCCGACCGGAGGGTGGGCACCGTGCGGATGTACCCGGAGCCGACGGGCGAGGTGCGCATGAGTCTGTCTTTGCGCTTCGCCGCCGGATCGCACAAAGGCATGATCCGGGAGGGGAACGAGGACTCCGGTTACGCCGGTCCGCGTCTCCTCGCGATCGCCGACGGCATGGGGGGCCAGGCCGCGGGTGAGGTGGCGAGCTCCGAGGTGATCTCGACGCTCGTCACCCTCGACGACGACGTGCCGGGATCGGACATCCTCACGTCGCTCGGCACCGCCGTGCAGCGCGCCAACGACCAGCTGCGTCTGATGGTCGAGGAGGACCCCCAGCTCGAGGGCATGGGGACGACCCTGACCGCGTTGCTGTGGACGGGGCAGCGCCTGGGCCTCGTACACGTCGGTGATTCACGCGCCTACCTCCTTCGGGACGGCGTTCTCACGCAGATCACCCAGGACCACACCTGGGTGCAGCGTCTGGTGGACGAGGGCCGGATCACCGAGGAGGAGGCCACCACCCACCCGCAGCGCTCCTTGCTGATGCGCGCGCTGGGCAGTGGTGAGCACGTCGAGCCGGACCTCTCCATCCGTGAAGTCCGTGCCGGCGACCGCTACTTGATCTGCTCGGACGGTCTCTCCGGCGTCGTGTCGCACCAGACGATGGAAGACACCCTCGCGAGCTACCAGGGCCCCCAGGAGACCGTGCAGGAGCTCATCCAGCTCGCGCTGCGCGGCGGCGGCCCCGACAACATCACGGTGATCGTCGCCGACGTCCTGGACATCGACAGCGGCGACACCCTCGCGGGACAGCTCTCCGACACCCCCGTGGTCGTCGGCGCTGTCGCCGAGAACCAGCTCCAGGCGCAGGATGACGGCGCCATGCAGACGCCCGCGGGCCGCGCGTCCGGCCTGGGCCGCCCCGTGCCGCCGCAGCCCTCCGGAGGCGGCTTCGGGCCGCCCGGAAGCGGCGACACGGCGAGTTACGCTCCCGAGGGGAGCTTCGGCGCGTACAGCGACGAGGACTTCGTGAAGCCCGGCGGCGGCCGCAAGTGGCTCAAGAGATCGCTCTACACCGTGCTCGCCCTGGCGGTCATCGGCGGCGGCCTGTATGGCGGCTACCGCTGGACCCAGACCCAGTACTACGTAGGCACGAACGACGAGAACGTCGCCCTGTACCGCGGCATCGACCAGGATCTGGCGTGGGTCAGCCTGTCGAAGGTCGAGGAGAACTACCCCAAGATCGAACTCAAGTACCTGCCGCCGTACCAGCGCAAGCAGGTCGAGGGGACCATCCCCGAGGGCAATCTCGACGACGCCAAGAGCAAGATCGAGGAGCTCGGCCTGCAGGCATCGGCCTGTGAGAAGGACGCCAAGCGCCGCGAGGCCGAGCGCGAGAACGCCAAGCCCGGTGAGGGCGAGGCGGGCGGCACGACCGGCCTGTCGGCCAAGGCGCCCACCGACGATCCGACCGATCCGGCGGACAAGAACGGCACGAACGGCACAAACGACAAGAACAGCTCGACCGACAAGAACAAGTCCAAGACCGCACCGACTCCCACACCCGGCCCCAGCCTCTCCGAGGACGAGGAGAAGCTGGTCCCACTGTGCGGTAAGCAGTAAGCAGCCGTTGGGGGCCTTTGCACGCCATGAGCAGTAGCACTACACACACGTCGACCATCGGCGCGATCGGGGCGCCGAGCAGGCGCAACACCGAGCTCGCGCTCCTCGCGTTCGCCGTCGTCATCCCGCTGTTCGCCTACATCAACGTAGGCCTCGCGATCGACGGCGAGCTGCCGTCCGGCATGCTCGGCTACGGCTGCGGGCTCGGACTGCTCGCTGCCGTCGGCCACATCGTGGTGCGCAGGTTCGCGCCCTACGCGGACCCGCTGCTGCTGCCGCTCGCGACGCTGCTCAACGGCCTCGGTCTGGTGGTCATCTGGCGCCTCGACCAGTCGGAGAAGCTGCAGAACCTCGCCAAGGCGGCGACCGGATCCTTCAGCCCTTCGGCGCCGAAGCAGCTGATGTTCTCGGCCATCGGCATCGCGCTCTTCGTAGCCGTGCTGCTGCTGCTCAAGGACCACCGCGTCCTGCAGCGCTACACGTACATCTCGATGGTCGCGGCCCTCGTTCTGCTGCTGCTGCCGCTCGTGCCGGGGCTCGGCATGAACATCTTCGGCGCCAGGATCTGGATCAGCGTCGCCGGTTTCTCCATCCAGCCAGGTGAGTTCGCGAAGATCGTCATCGCGATCTTCTTCGCGGGCTATCTCATGGTGAAACGCGACGCGCTCGCCCTGGCGAGCCGCCGTTTCATGGGCATGTACCTGCCGCGTGGCCGTGACCTCGGCCCGATCATCGTCGTCTGGGCGATGTCCATCCTGATCCTGGTCTTCGAGACGGACCTCGGTACGTCGCTGCTGTTCTTCGGCATGTTCGTCGTGATGCTGTACGTCGCCACGGAGCGCACCAGCTGGATCGTGTTCGGTCTGGTGATGTCCTCCGTCGGCGCCGTGGGTGTGGCCACGTTCGAGCCGCACGTGCAGGAGCGTGTGGACGCCTGGCTGAACCCGTTCTCGGACG